>NZ_JBUZST010000008.1:0-192235 GCF_055407965.1 Pseudomonas sp. B611 | reverse complement strand
CATCGTAGGCCGTGGTCTCGTGGGCTTGAGTGAAAAAGGGTTGGTGTTTGTAGCTGTCGTTGGCAAAACGGCCGATGCGCCAGCCGGTGATCCAGCCCAGTTGGTCGGCCAGGGTGTCTTCGACAGTGGTGGTGAGCTGGATGGGTTGGTAGGACCAGGGTGGAGCGGCGGTGGGTGGGTCGGAGGGGATGCCTGGGAGGGTTTGGCGCCAGGCGTTGAAGCGTTCGATAACGAGGGGGCTGATATCGAACTCTTCTTTTGTGTCCGGCCCCAACCTCCGCCAAGACTCGTTGCGCTGCAAGCTTTCAGGCAATGCCTGCTCCGGAACCTGCAACGGTGCGCCCGCAGCGAAGGCTTCGGCATATAGGTCGTGCAGGACGATCTGTGAAACTAGTTCATCGGTGCCACCGCGTGCCTTGCCCTGATCATTTTTTGGGTAGCCGCCCCCCACATCGGAATGAACACCGGGATAGACCACTTCGATGGTGTTGGCTGGGTACTTGCCATCCTCATTGCGTATCGAATCCAGCGGGAAACACGAGCGCTGTTCGAAGCCTGCGACAAAGTGTCGACAGCACTTGACCATATCCGGAAAGCTTTGGGCGTCGGGCAATAATTGAGTGTTATCAGCCCAATCCATGTGCCCTGCAAAAAACGGCGCAGCATGAGCGATACCGACCGAAGCTACGGTATCCAGCAGGCCGAGAAATTCGACACTGATGGGCAAACCAATCAGGCTTTGCTCGGGCAGTTCGGCACCTTCTGGGGTGTCGAATAACTGGCTTAGCCAAGTGACAAAAGTACGAGCCTCTGCGGCGCCTCGGGAGAAGCCGTATACGAAGAGTTTGATTCCCAGAACCTTGGGCTGCGCTACCGGCACGCGGGCTTTCAAGGGGGCAAGCAGGCTGGTCATTACAGAGCGACGATTGCTTGGGCCAAGGGTACTCATCAAGGGCGTAGGCCACGTGCTCATTTTGCTGACAGCTTTCGCACGATCATCCTGCGACAAAGGAACACCGGCCAACGACGAATACATGGCGTCGGCGACAGATACCAAAGCCCAGTTGATGCGATCCTCGCCTCCGGTGGCGTACTTCAACCCAGCCTCGCTGTAATCTAGCTCTCCCACTTCCGGAAACGGAGTACCGACACCGGGCATATAGTAAGAGTAATAGCCGCTCCCTTTAGCTTCATCATCCTGAATCGACGCATGATAGAGCTTGGCGATATTACTGGGATGCTTCTTCTTGGTGTCATTATTGTCGTTGTTATTGGTCCCATCGAAAAACAGGCTTATGTGCATACTATGACAACATATAAAGCGCTGACTCCTTCCAGCAGAATCAGGATGTCGACAAAAGCGGCTCTCTTCAGCTGTTTGTCTACAATAGTTAGCGCCCACCATTGAAATCTCAGTAGGTAAGCGACCACCAAGAGGAAAAACAGGTGCCCCAAAAGCTTTATCTGCAAGTTGATTTCTTATTTTGGACATACAGCTGGCTCCTTTGCGCGCCTAGGCTCTCTGATCGGATAATCTGGTCGACCATATATCGCACAAGCAGTAGTAACCGCGACGCGACTGCAAGTTAAGAAATGCACCTTTAGGTCACAAGATTTTTTTTCAGGCCACTCCGGAACATCAACGGCTACGCTGTAACGTCGATAATTGGATTTATGCTTGACCATAAAGGCTTTGAACTCATCCGTTCCTAACGGAGGCGTAGCAGCATCGCTATTCGGATCAACCTCCCACTCAACATCCACCTTCAACCCCGGCCGCCATTTAACAGGCATAATAATGCAACACGAACTCCCACCTCCGCCGTGCGCCCTATAACCATTCACCGAAAACCAATTAATCGCAGTCCCTTCAACATGATTAATCGCTGCTATATTCCCGGCCACCATTTTATTTTCGGCAAACACACACCCCAACAACATTAAAGTCGCCAGGCCGCACCCCACAAAACCAAAACAAAGCAAGCAACTCTTCAATCTCATAACCTGCTCCTTACATACTCATTAAAATCACCAAAATAATTTTCCCGACTGGCCTCCAAGGCGAATGAGTAGAACAAAGAAAAACGCTGCTCCCGGCCTCCGAGTGCTTGATAAAACTCTCCGCTGTTCATTAATTCCTGCGCATCGCTGATACACCCCATCAACTCGAACTGTTCGTCGCTCATCTCCAGAAAAGGTGAAACGTGAACGGCGCTCTTTCCACTCAACGCGTGTCCCTTGAGCCACTGCACTTGCTCATCTCGATCAAACCAGCTCCAAAAAAAAGCCAGTTGCCGAAACTCGGCGCGTTGTTCGTCGGTAAAAATCGAAGACATCAATGAGGGAAAGCTGCGCGGGTCGTAGTAACGCAACAGGCCGGCCTTACCACCCCAGCGAATTTGCGAAAGTGATCGCAGCGCGTGACTCAGGGTTTCAAAGGCCAGTGGCGAGATCACCACCAACACGCGTGCATCGGCTGCGCCGTGAGTCAGCAGTTCCTCCAGCCAGGCTTTATGCCGCCAATGGGTCAAGTCCAGGCGCATCAATAGGGGCGCCTGGTCCAGCATGTGTTCCTCGGGGGTTCCCGTGAACAGTGAAAACCAAGAGATCGCTGGCCTTATTTGCTCCAGCGCCCCGGTAAGGTCGGTGTGCCAGGCGGCCTGATCAAACAACAGATCTACGTAGTGCACACCAGCGGTGGCACATACGTGCTCGATCTGGTCTTGCCATGGGATAGGTGCTGCCATTTCACGATCTCCTGATCAACCTTCACGTATCAAAAGGGTGATGGCCTTTGCGCGTGCTCTCTTAAGGCAGTCCTCACACACCGACTGCGGCAACTCCCGCAACGCGAACTCCTGGCCCGCAGGCCCCTCCCACACATGCTGCCCCTTGAGGAGCAACTTGCCGGGGCTGTGGATGTCGATTGCGCCACTCGGGTGGATGCGCAGGTAACCGCCGCCACACCCCAGGGTGATGCCGTTCCTGGCGGTCAGGTGTACTTGCCCCTGCACCGACTGCACGCTGATGTCCTGCTGTGCGATCAAGTTCAGCAAATCACCGTGGGATTCGATTTCCAGCGGTCCCTTGCCCGAGACCAGGCGTATGCCTTGCTGCTGAGCGAGCAAGGAAATACCTCTGTTGGCGTGGGCCGAGAGTTGCTCGGCGGCGGCTAGATGGATGTCGTCGAGGCTTTGCAGGTACAGCGCGTCGCCGCTTTTGAGCAGCAGGCTGGACGGCGTAACCGCGCCAATTCCCTGGGGGGCGCTGAGCAGGATGACGGGGGCTGCCAGGTCTTTTGCGTCGGCCTGCAACTGCTGCAAACCGTTGAGGGACGGTTGAGGACTTCGATGGGCCTGGGCGATTGCCTGCCAGTCGGCAATTTGCTGCGCAGCACCCTGAATCAGCTGCGTGGCCGGGTCCATCACCAAGACCGCGCCAGAGGCTTTGCTCTGTTGATCCGCGCTGATCAGCAGGCCCTTCGCGGCCCGCACCGCGCCCCAGCCGTCAGTGCGCAGTTCAAACCCCTCGCCGCGTTTTTTCTTTCCGGCATCGACGATATGACCGAGGTTTAGCTGGCTCTTGCCGCTGTATTCGGTGCTGAGCTTGATGTGTTCCTCACCCCGGGTGTCATCCATGCGCAATTTGTTGTTGGCCGGCGAACGCAGCACATTGCGTTTGTAGTTGCGCAGGGTGACGTGATCAGGGTGTTCACTGTCGTGCAGGGCGTGGGCGATGTAGGGGCGGTCCGGATCACCTTGCTCGAACGCCACGGCCACTTCGGTGCCCGCAATCAGTGGCAGGTGCAAACCGTGCGTGTCGCCCGCATAAGGCCGCGCAAGGCGTAGCCACAGGCTTTCCTCGCCGCGCTTCCAAGTGTCGCGATCAAACAGGAAATTGACCTTGTAGCGCCCCTCCAGATCGATGTGCGCGTAAGGGTCGTTCACCCCCGGGTTGGAGACACGGGCCGGGACGGTACCGGCGATGCTTGGCTTGGGTAGCAACGGTGGTCGGAAACACACGGTCTCCGAATAGGGGATGGCGCCGAAGCTGACCTCGAGGCTGCGATCACGGGCAGCCCGGGCATTCAGCTCGATGATCACCACCCTCGGCATAAACGCCTGAGGCGCACCGTCGGTAATGGTCAGGACCTGGCCTGGCGCCAGCGTTGCGCTGGTGCTGAGCCCGCTGAGCCGGGTCTGGTTATTGAGGTAGCGTTCATGGCGCAAGCGCGCGTAGCTGTAGCCGCTTTCGGTGGGCAGGTCCTCGTCAGCGTCCAGCCTGTTCCCGAGCACGCTGTAGGGTTCGGCGTAGTGGTAAGCCTCGCCATAAGTGGTAGTGGCACCACGGGTCTGGTCGATGTCGCCGTCGAGCCAGGCATTGGCATCCCGGTATTGATAGGCGCGAACGTTGACGTGTTGCTCTACAACCTGATGGTGGGTTTGCAGTTTCCACACACAGTCCTGATCGCGGCTCAGCCCGGAGGGCGGACGATAGGGCAACTCGACGTCGAACTGGTAGTAACGCTGGTGATCGTGAAACTCCACGACATCAAAATTCAATCGCTCATCGTGAACGAAGCGATACCAGATGCCAACGTCGGCCAGCAGCCGCGAAATGAAGGCCAGGTCACTTTCGTCGTACTGCATGACCTGCTCGCGCCTGGGATAGTCGCGCAATAGTTGGAAGTAAAAATCCTGCCCCTCATAACCGTGACGAGTACGCAGGATATGTTCGACGATGTGCGGCACGGATTGCTGCTGGTAAATGCGAAATTGCTTGCCCTGCGCCAACAGCGCCAGGCGCGGTTCCAGGGTGATTTCGTAGCGGCCTTCATCATTGGAGCCAGACAGGCGCTTGAAGCCGGTGACAACCCCGGCCAGCGTGCGAAGTGGTTGGTTTTTTGGTGGTGGCTGCCAAACCAGCACAGGCTTGGGCGGCACGTGAAACAGACTGAACGTCGCGGGCTTGCCCAATATTTGGTCGACGGCGAGGTCACGTTCGGTGCACGTGAATTCGATCTGGTACTTGAAAGGATGACTCAGCCGCTCTTCGCCGTGAAAGGCCAGCACGTCGAGCAAGGGGTCGACACCGTAGACCCTGAGTCTGTGGCGGCTGTGATCAAAGAAAGCACTCGGCAATACGCTGCTAGTCATACCTTGTCATCCCTGGACGGTGCGAAAGTCCAGAGAGTAAAGATTTGCTATCGGTGAATAATGTCGGAAAGGTCCTCTTTAAAAGCAGGGCACTTCCCAACCTATAGCGTCAGTTGCTGATGTGAACACAGATCCAACTGTGGGAGGGGGCTTGCCAGCTCCCACAGGGGATTGCATTCCACACGTCCTGGATCAGTGACCAGAAGCCGCAGGCCCCGCCTTCGCCGTAAACGGCGGCTTCGCCAGCCACACCAGCAACATCAACCCCATGAACATCCACCCCAGCAACGTGAAGTAATCCACGGTGGACATCATGTACGCCTGGCTGGTGAGAATCTGGTCCAGCTGCGTATAGGCCTTCTGCCCTGCCCCACCCAACGCGTCCAGCGCATTGCGCGTGGCCGAGTCGTAGGTGGTCATGTTTTCGCTCATGTACGCATGGTGCTGGTCCGCCCGGCGAATCCAGATCCAGGTGGTCAGCGATGCCGCAAAGCTGCCGCCCAGGGTGCGCAGGAAGGTCGCCAAGCCGGCGCCATCGGCAATCTGGTGCGGCGGCAAATCGGACATCAGGATGGTCAAGGTCGGCATAAAGAACAGCGCCACGCCGATACCCATGAACAGTTGCACCAGGGCGATGTGCTGGAAGTCCACCTGGTTGGTGAAGCCCGCGCGCATAAAGCAGCTCAAGCCAATCGCCAGGAACGCCAGGCCCGCCAGCAAGCGCAGGTCGAACTTGTGCGCGTACTTGCCCACGAACGGCGACATCAACACCGGCAGGATGCCAATCGGCGCCACCGCCAGGCCGGCCCAGGTCGCGGTGTAGCCCATCTGGGTTTGCAGCCATTGCGGCAGGATCAGGTTGATGCCAAAGAAGCCCGCGTAACCGAGGATCAACACGATGGTGCCGATGCGGAAGTTGCGGTAGGCAAACAGCCGCAGGTTGACCACCGGGTGTTTGTCGGTGAGTTCCCAGATGATGAACACTGCCAGGGCAATCACCGAAATCGCCGCACCGATGATGATGAAGTTGGATTCGAACCAGTCCAGGTCATTGCCTTTGTCGAGGATGATCTGCAAGGCGCCGACGCCGACAATCAAGCTCAGCAGGCCGACGTAATCCATCGGCTGGTGACTGGTGACCACCGGGCGTTTCTTCAGCTGCGAACGCACCACCATCACCGCAAAGATGCCGATGGGCACGTTGATAAAGAAGATCCACGGCCAGCTGTAGCTGTCGGTGATCCACCCGCCCAGGATCGGCCCGGCAATCGGCGCCACCACCGTGACCATCGCCAGCAGCGCCAGGGCCATGCCGCGCCTCGCCGGCGGGTAGACCGCGATCAGCAACGTCTGGGTCATCGGGTACAACGGCCCGGCGACCAAGCCTTGCAGCACGCGAAAACCAATCAGCTCCGGCATCGAGGTGGAAATGCCACAGAGAAACGAGGCCAGCACAAACAGGATGGTCGCCCAGAGGAACAGCTTGACCTCGCCAAACCGGCGGCTCAGCCAACCGGTGAGCGGCAAGGCAATGGCGTTACTCACCGCAAACGAGGTGATGACCCAGGTGCCCTGCTCCGAACTCACGCCGAGGTTGCCGGAAATCGTCGGCAACGCCACGTTGGCGATGGTGGTGTCGAGCACCTGCATAAAGGTCGCCAGCGACAGGCCAATAGTGGCCATCAACAGGCTGGGTGGCGTGAAGGAGGCGTTATTGCTCATCAGCGTTGCACAGCCTTGGGCGCGGCAAGGCTGTTGTCATGGATCAACTGGGTGATCATGGCGTCGGCTTCGGCGAGTTGGCGGTCATACACGTTGGTGCTGAACGAGGCTTTTTGCGGCGCCTGTTGCGCCAGCACCGGGCCGCTCTGGTCGTGCAGGTCCACATTGACCACGGTGGACAAGCCCACCCGCAGCGGATGCTTGGCCAGCTCCTCGGCATTGATGTGGATGCGCACCGGCACCCGTTGCACGATCTTGATCCAGTTACCGGTGGCGTTCTGCGCCGGCAGCAGGGCAAACGCACTGCCAGTGCCCGCGCCGAGGCTGTCGATGGTGCCACTGAACTTCACGTCGCTGCCGTAGATATCCGACTCGATGTCCACCGGCTGGCCAATGCGCATATCGCGCAGTTGGGTTTCCTTGAAGTTGGCGTCGATCCACAGCTGGTTCAGCGGGATCACTGCCATCAACGCGGTGCCCGGCTGTACACGCTGGCCCAGTTGCACGGTGCGCTTGGCCACGTAGCCGGTCACCGGTGCAATCAAGGTGCTGCGCGCATCCGTGAGATACGCCTGACGCAGCTGGGCTGCGGCGGCTTGCACGTCCGGGTGGGACGAAATCACCGTGTCATCCACCAGGGCGTTGCTGGTCTTGAGTTGTTGCTCAAGGTTGGTCAGGGCGTTCTTCGCGGCGGTCAGGCTGTCACGGGCGTGGGACAGTTCTTCCTGGGAAATCGCCCCGCCCTGGGCCAGGGTTTTACGCCGGTTGAAGTTGTCCTGGGCGGTTTGCACGTCGGCTTTCTGCGCATTGACCTGGGCCTTCATGCCATCGACGTTGCTGTACAAGCCGCGCACCTGACGCACAGTGCGGGCCAGGTTGGCCTGGGCACTTTGCAGGCCGACGGCGGCGTCGTTCGGGTCGAAGTTGACCAGCACCTGGCCTTCGTGGACCAGGTCGCCATCGTCGGCGCCGATGCTGACCACGGTGCCGGTGACCAGCGGGGTGATTTCCACCACGTTGCCGTTCACGTAGGCGTCGTCGGTGCTTTCGCTGAAGCGCCCGTAAAGCTCGTGCCAGGCCCATACGCCGGCGACGCCGAGGATGACGATCAGCGCCAGGCCGATCAGCATGACCTTGCGTTTGCGTGGGTTGTTGTCTTGCGCTGTTGCGGTGTTGCTGTCGGCAGTGGCCATGACGATTACCTCAAATTATTCCGTACGCGTTGCTGGGGTGGCCGCTGCCACGTTTGCGGCGTTGAACCCGCCACCCAGGGCCTGCATCAATTGAATCGACAGATCGATCTGCGCCGCGTTGAGCGTTGCCAACTGGCGTTGGGCCTGTAGCAATTGCTGCTCGATGCTCAGCACATCCAGGTAGTTGCCGACGCCGGAGCTGTAGCGCTGCACGCCGGTGTCGTAGGACTGCTGGGCGATGTCGGCGGCGTGTTGCTGGGCCTGGATCTGCCGGCCGGTGTCGCGCAGTTGGGTGATGGTGTTGCCAATGTCACCCAAGGCTTGCACCAGGGTTTTGTTGTACTGGGCCACGGCCAGGTCGTAGTCGGCGTCGCGGGCATCGAGGTCAGCACGCAGGCGGCCACCGTCGAAGATCGGCAGCGAGATGGTCGGCGCAATGCTGAAGAAACGGCTGGCCGAACCAAACATCGCATCCCCCAGCAACGACTCGGCCCCGGCGCTCGCGCTCAGGTTGAGGTTGGGGTAGAAGCGGGTTTTGCTCGCGGCGATATTCTTGCTCGCGGCCTCGACACGCCAACGCGCCGCGATCAGGTCGGGACGCCGGCCGAGCAGTTCGGCGGGCAGCACCGACGGCACGGCGACGGCGCCGGGTTTCAGCACATTGGGGCGGCTCAACTCGCCGCCCCGGTCCGGGCCTTTGCCGAGCAACACCGCGAGGGCGATCTTGGCGCTGGCCAGTTGTTTTTCCGCGTCGATCAATTGCGACTGCGAGCTGGCTTCCAGGCTTTCGGTCTGCTGGTACTGATATTGGCTGTCGATGCCCGAGTTCAAGCGACGCTTGCCCAGGTCGAGCATCTGCCGGGTGCGCTTGAGATCGTCATTGGCCAGGTCACGCACGATATGCGCCTGGCCCAGATCGCTGTAGGCCTTGGCCACGTTGGCGGCCAGGGTCAGGCGTGCGGCCTGCTGATCGACTTCGGCGGCGCGGGCCTGGCCCAGCGCGGCTTCCCAGGCGGCGCGCTGGCCACCCCACAGGTCGAAGTTGTAATTGAAGCTGGCGCCGATATTGCGCACGGTGGCGTAGGCATCGCCCTGCCCCAGCGGATCTTTGTCCTTGGCCAGGCGCGAGCGACTGACACCGGCGCTGGCGTCCAGGGTCGGCATGCGCGCGGCATCGGCGGCAAACGCAGCCGCTTCGGCCTGGTGGGCACGGGCGCTGGCGACTTGCATGTCGGGACTGTTTTGCAGGGCCTCGACGATCAGGCCGTCGAGTTGTGGGTCGCCGAGGCTTTTCCACCAGTCGGCGCTCGGCCAAGCGGCTGGCGACAGCGTCACGCCGCTCAGGGATTTACCGGTTTGCAGGGTGTTCGCGTCGAGGCGCTGGCCCTGGGTGTCGAGGCCGCTGAAGTTGGCGCAGCCGGCCATGCTCATGGCCACCAGCACCAGGCAAAGGGCACGTGTGTTCATTCTTTACCTACTCGCTGGATGACGATGGCGTCACCGGCAGCTACCAGAATTTTCTTGAGGATGCGTTCCAGGGTTTGTAACTCGCCGGGCTCCAGGGCGCTGGCCAGCTGATTCATCGACTGGGCGCCGATGTGCGGCAGCATGTCCGCCAAGCGCTGGCCGTCTTCGGTGAGCACCAGTTGCACCTGGCGCCGATCCTGCTCGGAACGCTTGCGCGCCAGCAGGCCCTTCTGCTCCAGGCGGTCGAGCATGCGGGTCATCGAGCCGCTGTCCAGGGACAGGTGGCGGCACAGCTCTGCCGGGGTGTCGACGTCAAACTGAGCAATGATGATCAACACCTTGAACTGCGCGGCGGTGACGCCGTGGGGTTCCATGTGGGTGTCGATAATCCGGTCCTTGAGCAGCGCCGCCCGGCCGAGGAGCAGGCCGAGGTGGCAGTTGCGAAAGCTGTCAGGGGTGAAGTGGGTCATCGGAAGTCACCTTATTACTGCCTAAGCAGTGAATGTGTGACGAGATGTTACTGCTTAGGCAGCGAATGTCAAATGGAATAATTAGCTTGCTTGGTATTTCAGCGGGACGGTTCTAAGGATCGTCTGATTTCTCCTACACCCCCCCGTCCCTACAGTGCCGGGATGCGATTAAAGAACGTGCTCCACCAAATCAGCCCGGTCCTTTCCACGCCCTATGCCGCACGCCGCCTCTTGCGCGTGTTTGCCCTGGTGCTGCTGGTGGGCATTCTCGGCGGCGTGTACAGCTTCTTGCTGTTCACCTTCAACAATGAAGTCTCCCAGCGGCGCAGCTACATGAGCAGCGCCATCGCCGAGGCGCATACCTTTTTCACCACCCGCGAGGCGCTGCTGGAGAGCCTCAGCCTGTCGGCCACACGCAAGGCCGAAGTGAGCCTGCCGGTCTCCGATGAAGAAATCCGCCTGTTGCTGGGGCAAACGCCGGGCCGGCAATGGAGCATCTGGCTGACCCAGCGCATGCGCGATTATTTGCGGGCCAAGCAGCTCAACCTGCTGTATGTCAGCAGCGCCGCCCAGGTGTCGCGGCTGTACGACACCACCCCGGCGGCCGCCGACTTCCCCCCGGCTATGCTCGGCCAACTGCAAGCCCTCAAACATCAGGACGCCTTGCGCGAACTGTGGCTGACCCACGCCAGCGACGGCCACTCACAGCTGTACATCTTCATTCGCCTGGACGAGCGCGACCCGGAGTCCGGCTGGCTCGGCCTGGAAATGGACGACCGCGAAGTCTCCAACGCCCTGAACGACCACAGCGCCGGTGAGTTCACCATGTTCAATGCCCAGGGCATGCCGCTGTTCACCAACAGCCACAAGCCCCCGCCCGGGCAAAACCTGCCGCTGCTGCGGCAACAGGACTTCTTCGGCTTTGTCGGCAACGGCTGGTTGCCCGAGCAATTGGTGTTGCGCAAACAGCTGAAATCCTCGGACTGGCAACTCACCTACTCCATCGACCTGCGCGCGGTGCTCTGGGCCTTGTGGCCGCAGATCAGCGGTGCGCTGTTGTTCTGCCTGCTGAGCATCAGCCTGGTGTGCCTGCTGACCCGGCGCCTGGAACACCGCTTTATCAAACCGGCGATCCACCGCATCCAGGCGCTGGTGGAAAGCGAGCTGTTCAGCCGCGACGTGATCCAGACCGCCCCCGTGGCCCTCTGCGTGTTGCGCCGCACCGACGGCCAGGTCGTGCTGGAAAACACCCTCGCCCAACACTGGCTCGGCCAGAGCAGCGCACAACTCGGTGCTGGCTGGATCGATGGCGCCTTCGCCCCCACCGCGCCGTGCCTCACGGACTACTTCGAGACCGCCGATGGCCGCCATCTGTACCTGAGCTGCGCGCCCACGCGCTACAAAGGCGAAGACGTGTTGCTCTGCGCCTTCAGCGACATCAGCGCGCGCACCCAGATCGAAGCGGCGCTGGAACAGGCGCGCCAGGCCGCCGATACCGCCAACGAAGCCAAGACCCTGTTCCTCGCCACCATGAGCCATGAAATCCGCACCCCGCTCTACGGCGTGCTCGGCACCCTCGAACTGCTGGCCCGCACACGCCTGGACGCGCAACAGAAAAGCTACCTGCGCGCCATCGAAGGTTCCTCCGCGACCTTGCTGCAACTGATCTGCGATGTGCTGGACGTATCCAAGATCGAAGCCGGGCAACTGGCCCTGGAATTGAGCGAATTCTCCGTGCCGGCCTTGGTGCTGGAAGCGGTACAAGGCTACGCCGCCGCCGCGCACAGCAAGGGTTTGCAACTGTACGCCTGCCTCGACCCGCACGTGCCGGAACGGCTGATCGGCGACGTCAGCCGCGTTCGGCAGATCCTCAACAACCTGCTGAGCAACGCGGTCAAGTTCACCGACTCCGGGCGTGTGGTGCTGCGGGTCAAACTGCTCAGCCGCGAAGGCGAGCGGGTGTGCCTGCAATGGCAAGTCTCGGACACCGGCAAAGGCATTGCACCGGCCGACCAGGCGCTGATTTTCGAGCCGTTCTACCAGACCGAAGGCAACACCAACGTGGTCGCAGGCACCGGCCTGGGCCTGCCCATCTGCCTGCGCCTGACCCACTTGATGAACGGCACCCTGCGCACGGTCAGCGAGCCCGGCCTGGGCAGCAGTTTTTCCCTGACCCTGCCGTTGGAGCAACCCTGCGCCAGTGCAACGGCTGCGCACCTGAACGAGCTGGCGGCGGAGATCGTCTACGTGATTTCGCCGGTACGTGAACTGGCCGAGAGCGCCTGTGGCTGGTTGCGCCGCTGGGGCGCCCGCCCGCAGATCGGCGTGCCGTCCTGCCTGGCGCTGGCCGACAACGGCGTGCTCCTGGAGCTGCACCCCGGCCCCATCGAACCGTCCTTCAGCGCGCCCTGGCACGGGCCGCGGGTTATCGCCAGCGGCGAAGGGACGTTTGCCCCGCAGTTCACGGGCGGCGGCTGGAAGGTCAACCTCAATGATCTACACGCCATCCACCAAGCGGTTCACCAAGCCCAGGGCGGCCAGGTGGCCTTGCCGTCGGCGCCAGGCGACCTGCGTGACCTGCGCCCGTTGCACCTGCACATCCTGGTGGCCGAAGACAACGTGATCAACCAACTGATCCTGCGTGACCAACTCGAAGAGCTGGGCTGCACCGTGGTCTTGAGCAGCGATGGTGAAGAGGCCTTGTCACGCTGGCACGACGGCGCCTTCGACATCGTGCTCACCGACGTCAACATGCCCAGGCTCAACGGCTACGAACTGGCCGAAGCCCTGCGCAACCTGGGCTGCACCACCCCGATCATCGGCGCCACCGCCAACGCCCTGCGCGGTGAAGACGCCTTGTGCCTGGCGGCGGGCATGAACCAGTGCCTGGTCAAACCCTTTACGCTGCGAGCCTTGTTCAGTGCCTTGGCTCCCTACGAACGAGTCGTTTATGAAGCCCTGTAGCATCCTGATTGTCGAAGACCACCCCTTCCAACACTTGTATTTGCAGAACCTGTTCAACGAACTGGGGGATTTTCACCTGGAGTGCGCCAAGGATGGCGAGGAAGCCTTGGCCTGCCTGAAAAAGCGCGACTATGACCTGGTGCTCACCGACCTGTTGATGCCGGGCATGGACGGCGTGCAGTTTATCCAGGGCCTGGCCGCGCAACCCTCGCGACCGGCGCTGGCGATCATGAGCGCCGCCTCCCGGCGCATGCTGATGGGCGCCAGCCTGGTGGCGAGCAACCTGCAAGTGAAGGTCATCGGGCTGATTTCCAAACCGGTGAATGCCGCCGCCCTGCGCTGCCTGATCGACCAATTGCAGGCGCTGCGCCATATGGCACCGGCCGAGACCCAACCCGGCATTGATCGCCAGAGCCTGTTGAACGCCTTGGATAACGGCGAACTGCAAGCCTGGTTCCAACCCAAGAAAGCCCTGAACAATGGCCGCATCGTCGCCGCCGAAGCGCTGGTGCGCTGGATTCACCCCGAGCATGGCACGCTGCTGCCGGGGGCCTTCTTGCCCGCGCTGATCGCCTTCAACCTGGAAGAACGCTTGCTCTGGCGGATACTCGAACAGGCCATCGCCGCCCAGGCCACGTGGCGCCAAGAGGGTTATGACATCCCGGTCTCGGTCAACCTGCCCACCCACCTGCTCAACAGCCATGACCTGCCGGACCGCATCCTCGCCTTCGTCCACGCCCATGAAGGCCTGCCCGCGCGGATCTGCTTCGAACTGATGGAATGCTCGGTGCCCGATGACATCAGCAACTTCTACGCCGGCGCCTGCCGCTTGCGCATCAAGGGTTTCGGCCTGTCCCAGGACGACTTCGGCAAGGGCTACAGTTCGTACATGAACCTGGTGTCGGCGCCGTTTACCGAATTGAAGATCGACCGCGCGCTGGTACAGGGCTGTAATGCCAACGAAGAAATGGCCCAGGCACTCACCAGTATTGTCAGCCTCGGGCGCCAATTGGGCCTGACCGTGGTGGCCGAAGGTGTGGAAACTGCGCAAGAACTTGCGCTGTTGCGTAAGATCGACTGCACTCAGGTCCAGGGTTTCCTGATCTCCCACGCCGTGTCTTCGGATCAGTTCCAGCAGTTGCTGACCCATGACGGGCCGGCAAACGCATATTGACCCGCAGCAGGCTGTTGACGTACGTCGCTTGCCACCGAGGTCATTGTGTCCAAAGGCTGTCCTTTCTGATGCCGCATCCCAACGCCTTCCTGGAGAAGCTGGCGCGCAGTTCGTTGCGCCTGAACAAAGGCCTGATGGTGCTCGGCGCCCTGGTGCTGCTGTTGCTGGGCATCAGTTACCTGGGGGTGCAGCGGGTGATTGAGGAACAGCGCGACACCTTCCAGTTTCACTTCGCGCGGCTGATGGAAAATATCCAGGAACAGGAAGTCTTCCTGCAGGACATCTCGCGGGAAAGCGTCAAGGACAAACTGAACCCCTCGGCCATGCTGCCGCCCTATATCCAAAAGCCATTGCCCGAGGAAGGACCGAACATCTATGAAGGCCGAGGACTGCCGCTCTCCCTGCCCTATAGCCTGAAAGTCAACCCGGACAAGATTGCCGCCGAGCAATACCCCAAGGTCTTCGCCCTCGGCACCTACCTGGCGGCCTACTACAGCGCCTTCTGGGCGGAGTCGCACTACCAATCGCCCCAAGTGATCCTGCTCAATGGCCCGGACAACTATGACGTGACCGTGCCCGCCTCCGGACGCTTGCGTGGCGCGGGGCAGAACGAGATCGGCGTGCTGGTCGAGGCCATGACCCAACTGAACGAGCGCCTGCATGTACAGCACGCCTCGCAGACAGACCATCAGGTGCATTGGCAACCCTACGCAGACGACAACGGCACGCCCACCCTCCTGGCCTACGTGCATATCAACCTGGCTTCCACCGCCCTGAGCATCGAGGGCGCCAATACCTGGGTAGTCGTGGCTTCGCAGCTAAAACTCGCGCAAGTCAACAATATCGAGCGGTTGATGCAGTGGTCGATCTACGATGATTTCACCTTGATCACCCCCGCCGGCACGGCCCTGACGGGCACCCTCAAGCCTGGCCAGGTGCTGCATGAAGGCATCAACTTCACCCGTGACGGCCTGGTGTTCAAGCTGATCAGCGCCGGCGCGCAGCACTGGACCGCGATCTACGTCATCAGCATGGCGAGCTTCCTCGACTTCGCGCTGTGGCCCTTGCTGTGCCTGGCGGCCCTGGTGCTGGCGGCGCTGGCTTGCAGCCGGGTGGTCAACCGCTGGTACACCGCCAAGGTGGTGCTGCCCGCCCAGCACGCACACGCCAGCATCGCCGAGAGCGAAGCGTTCGGCCGCGCGGTGATCGACACCGCGCCCACCGGGCTGTGCGTGATCCGCCGCGACGATCACCGCGTACTTCTGGAGAACCAACGCGCTCAACAGTGGCACGACACCCGCCAATTGATCGAGTTGCTCCAGCAACAGCCACCCACCCAACCTGGCCAGGCGCACTTGGAGATCGACGGCCGCCACCTGCACGTGGCCTTCGTGCCCACCCGTTACCAGGGCGAGGACGCCTGGCTGTGTGCGCTGCATGATGTGACCCGGCATATCGAAGACGCCGCCGCCCTGGAAGACGCGCGCCACGCTGCCGACTCGGCGAACCAGGCCAAGAGCCGCTTCTTGGCGACCATGAGCCATGAGATCCGCACCCCGTTGTACGGTGTGCTGGGCACCCTGGAATTGCTCGGCCTCACCCCACTCGCCCCGCGCCAGCAGGATTACCTGCACACCATCCAGCGCTCCTCGGCCACCCTGTTTCAACTGATCAGCGACGTGCTGGATGTGTCGAAGATCGAGGCCGGGCAGATGACCCTTGAACTCCAGGACTTCTGCCCGCTGGAGCTGATCGAAGACAGCGTGCGCACCTACAGCGCCTTCGCTCAGGCCAAGGGCCTGCAACTGTATGCCTGCATCGACCCGGCGCTGCCCAACCGGCTGCGCGGCGACCCGCTGCGCATTCGCCAGATCCTCAATAACCTGCTGAGTAATGCGATCAAGTTCACCGATTACGGCCGCGTGGTGCTGCGGGTACGGGTGGCGGAACAGGCGGACGACCAGGTGAACCTGCAGTGGCAAGTGAGTGACTCGGGCGTCGGCATTTCCCAGGAACAACAGCAACAACTGTTCGACCCGTTCTATCAGGTCAACGATGCCACCAGCCAGGCCGGCGCCGGGTTGGGCCTGGCGATCTGCAAATGGTTGTGTGAGTTGATGCACGGCCAGTTGAACCTGGTCAGCGAGCCCGGGCTGGGCAGCAGTTTTACCCTGCAACTCACGTTGGCAGTGGTGCCGGGCGACTTGGCTGACTGTCCCGTGTTCAGCGCGGGAGCACCCGCCGTCTACGTACGCGCCCCGATCACCGAACTGGCGCAGCACGTCACGGGCTGGCTCAACCGCCTCGGCCTCGACAGCCGCCTCGTGACGGCTGAACCCGCGCCCGACTCGGCGTTGCTGGTGGACCTGCTACCCGCCGCCAACAGCCCCGCCTGGCCGGGGCCACGGGTCATCGCCGAACCCGGCGGGCCGAACCCCGCGCAACACCGGGAGGCAGATTGGGCCGTCGACGCCCATGACATCCGTGCAATGGCCTGGGCGATTGACCTGGCGCAGCAAGGCGCCAACCCCAACCGCCCCGCGCCGTCGGCCAAGCACCACGACCTGAACCTGCACGTGCTGGTGGCCGAAGACAACGCGATCAACGCGGCGATCATCCAGGAACAACTGGAAGCCCTGGGCTGCGCGGTGACGCTGACCGCCAACGGCGAACAGGCCCTGGCCCAATGGCTGCCGGGACGATTCGACCTGGTCCTCACCGACGTCAACATGCCCGTGATGAACGGCTACCAATTGACCGAAGCCCTGCGTCGGCAAGACGCCACGCTGCCGATTATCGGCATCACCGCCAACGCCCTGCGCGAAGAAGGCGAGCGCTGCGCCGCCGTCGGCATGAATGCCTGGATGGTCAAGCCGCTGAACCTCGCCACCTTGCGCGCGCAGTTGGAGCAACATTGCCAGATCGCCCTGCCGGCGCCCGTCGAGCTGCCACAGCTGTCGCCGAAAATGCGTGAGTTGTTTGTCAGCACCCTGCGCCAGGACGTGCACGCGACCCTGGCGGCGATGAACCTGAACGATGCCAACGGCGTGGCCCAGCATCTGCACAGCATGGCCGGCGCCCTCGGTGCGGTGCAAATGGGCGCCATGGCCACGGCATTTGTCGCGTTGGAGTGCCGCTTGACCGGCATGGCCATCACTCCTGCCCTGGCCCTTGAGGTCCGGCAGAACATGGCTCAACTGAATGCTCTACTCGATGCCCTCGAATCATTTCACTCTGGATAAACACCCATGGAAATCCTCAACGTAGTCATCGCAGACGATCACCCCATCGTGCTGGTCGGGGTCAGGGAGCTGATCGAGCGCAATGAGCGCTTTCGCGTGGTCGGCGAGGCCGTGTGCTCCAGCGCATTGATCAGCCTGCTGGAGTCCACCCCCGTGGACCTGGTGATCACCGACTTCAATATGCCCGGCGATTCGCCCTACGGTGACGGCCTGAAACTGGTGGAGTACCTGACGCGGCACTTCCCCCAGGTGCGGGTGCTGGTGCTGACCATGATCTCGAACCCGTTGATCCTGACGCGCCTGCAAGAACTCGGGGTATTGGCGGTGATCCAGAAGCACCAGTTGCACGACGAGATCCAGGCAGCGCTCAAGGCGATTGCCCGGGGCAACCCGATTCGCAACAGCGGGCCGGCGCCCACATCAGTGATCGAGTCTGGCGCGGACTTGAATGAACGCTTCACCCGGTTGTCACCCAAGGAACATGAAATCCTGCGTTTATTCGTGGGTGGGCAAAGTGTCAATGAGATCGCCCGCAACTTGAACCGCAGTGCCAAGACCATCAGCACTCAGAAAGTGGCGGCGATGCGCAAGTTGGAAGTTAGCAGTGACCGGGACTTATTGGCTTATTGTATCGAGCGCAACTTATTCAACTAGTTATTGTTTGGACCTTTTGACTTCTAAGGATCGTCTTATGTCCAACTAAGCAGCCGCGCTATATCGTGTTGTTTCAACTCCCTGTATGGAAAAACAACATGAAACAGCTTTCTCGGACACTGATGGCCCTGTCGATCTTCGCCGCTGGCCATGCGTTCGCCGCCGAACCTGGCACACCGACCAAGGCCGGTAGCGGTACCATCAACTTCACCGGTTCCATCAACAACGATGCCTGCTCCGTTGAAGGCATCGGCTTGAACAAAACCATCTCGGTCAACATGGGCGAAGTGTCGATCAAAGACATGGGCACCGCCACCGCACCGAAAGGCAGCGGCACCCTGAGCGCCGAGAACTTCGACATGAAGATCAGCTGCAACGCCGGCACCAAAGTGGCGATGTTGTTCGAACCAAACAAAGGCGCAGGCACGGGCGTTGTGACCGGTACCAAGGTACTGAAACTGATCGACGGCCTGGGCGCCGCCAAGAACGTCGGTATCGCCCTGCTCGACGCCAATGGCGCACTTATCGACCTGAGCACGCCGGCCACCGCGAAGATCGAAAACACCCTGCAAGACAGCAACACCACGCTGAAATTCTCGGCCGCCTACGTCACCACCGCTGATGCAGCAACGGCCGTGGCCGGCCGTGGCGACGCGACCCTGCCGTTCACCCTGCAATACGAATAATCCGCGCGAACCCCAGGCGCAGTGCAGGGCCCTGCGGCCCTGCACTTTCATCAAACAGCGCGGTAGTCATCATGTTTAAACGTCACTCCCTGTCCCTCTGCATGGGCCTGTTGGGCCTGCTCGCGGCCAGCCAGGCCACAGCGGGCATTTCATTGAGCAGCACACGCCTGATCTTCGACGGTAGCCACAAGGAAGCCGGTATCACCGTGCGTAACAACGGCGAAGCGGTGCTGATCCAGTCATGGGTCGATACCGACAACACCCCGAACGCACCGTTTGCCGTCACCCCGCCCCTGGCGCGGGTCAACGGCCTGGAGCAACAACTGTTGCGGGTCATCTACGAAGGCGCAGGCATGCCCGCCGACCGTGAATCGGTGGTGTGGCTCAACGTGCAGGAAATCCCCCAGGCATCGAAAGTGCAGAACACCTTGCAGCTTGCCGTGCGCCAGCGCATCAAAGTGTTCTTCCGCCCTGCGGGCATGAAGAACGAGGCCTACCTGGCACCGACCGAGCTGATGTGGAGCCTGGCCGAGCGTGCCGGCAAGCCGGTGCTGGTGGTGACCAACCCGGGCCTGTACCACGTGTCAATTGCCGAAATCACTCTGCAAGCCGGCGGCGTCAAAGAACACCCTTTTGATTCGATGATGATCGCGCCCGGCGAACAAAAAGAGTTCCCCCTCAAACAACTAAGCCGGAACAGTTCGCCAATATTGTTGTTCAGCAGCATTAATGACTATGGCGCACAAGACCGCTATACCGCACAACTTTCAAGCAGCGCCGACAGCCGCGCCACGTTGAATAAAGAATCGCCATAACCCGTCTGCCAGTCTGGCAAACGCACTTTCACTGTATTTCTCTTCGCTCCGTTAGTTCGTATCGGAGGTGATATAGGGTTCCTGCATGTTTTTAATCAAGCGCAATGGATGGTCGCCGCTGCTGGTTGCCCTGGGTTTCAGCACCGCGTGCCAGGCCGAAGGCGATGAACAGTTCAACACCTCCTTTCTGCAAGGCGCGGGCTCCTCGGTCGATCTGCAATCGTTGCTGGCCAGTAGCAACGTATTACCCGGTAACTACCGGGTGGACTTGTATGGCAACGAAACCCTGGTGGGCCGTCGCGATATCGACTTCCGCCGCAACCCCGGCAACGGCAGGATCGAGGCCTGTCTGACCCTGGACATGGTGCAACAACTGGGTGTCGATATCGCCAAGCTACAGGCCAGCGGCAAGCTCGAAGGCAGCGACCCTGACGCCTGCCTCGACCTGCCCACGTTGATCCCCGGCGCCAGCATGCGCTACGACGTGCCGCGCCTGCGCCTGTTGGTGAGTGTGCCGCAGATCGCCATGGAGCGCGGCCGCCGTGGCTACGTGGACCCAGCGCTGTGGGATGCCGGCGTGTCGGCGGCGTTTATCAACTACCAGTTGAGCAGCAACCGCAACAGCACCGAGGGGCAAAACACCCTGTCCAACAACCTCGGCCTGCGTAACGGTATCAACCTGGGCGGCTGGCGCTTGCGCAACGAGTCGAACTTCAACAGCAGCACCGACCGCCCGAGCACGTTCAAGAGCAACCGCACCTACGTGCAACACGATGTGACCGCGTTGAAGGGCCAGTTCAGCGCCGGGGATATTTTCTCCGACGCCGACCTGTTCGACAGCGTGCGCTATCGCGGAGTCAAGCTGGGCTCCGACGACGGCATGCGCGCCGACAGCGAGCGCGGCTATGCGCCGATCATCCGCGGTATCGCGCAAACCAGCGCCACCGTGGAGATCCGCCAGAACAACTACATCCTCTACACCGCCAACGTGCCGCCGGGCCCGTTCGAGATCAGCGACATCTACCCCAGCGGCTCCAACGGCGACCTTGAAATCACCGTGATCGAAGCCGATGGCAGCCGCCGGGTCACGGTGCAGGCGTTTTCCAGCCTGCCGATCATGGTGCGCGAAGGCCAACTCAAATACAGCCTGTCGGCGGGCCAATACAACAGCAACAGCGACGGGCAACAGTCGCCACAGTTTGTCAGCAGCACCCTGGCCTACGGCATCAGCAGCAACTTGTCCGGCATCGTCGGCGTGCAGGCCAGCCAGGACTTCCAGGCGATGTCCGTGGGTGTCGGGCGCAACACGCCGATCGGCGCCGTGTCGCTGGACATGACCCACTCCGCCAGCCGCACCTTCGGCCAGGCCGTCACGGGTAACAGCCTGCGCGCCTTGTATGCCAAGACGTTTACCGGCACCGACACCAGCTTCACCCTCGCCGCCTACCGCTACTCCACCGAGGGCTATCGCACCCTCACCGAACACGTCGAGGAGCTGAGCAGCGACGGCCAACGGCGCACCGGCAACTCGAAAACCCGCACTGACCTCACCGTCAACCAGAGCCTGGGCCGCAACCAGCAATTGGGCAGCGTCTATGTGAATGCCAGCGACCAGCGCTACTGGAGCCGTGGCGGCTCGCAAAGTCTGTCGGCGGGCTACAGCAACTACTGGGGACAGGTGAGTTACAACATTGGCGCCACCTACACCAAGGATGTGGGCAACGCCGGGCCGTCGAACAATGACACCCTGGTCAACCTGTCACTGTCGTTTCCACTCGGTTCGACCCCGCGCGCGCCGAGGGCGTTTGTCTCCTCCAGCACGCAGAAAAACAACGACACCACCCAAGTGGGCGTCAACGGCTACCTGACCGAAAACAGCGACACTTACTACTCGCTGCAAGGGGGTAACAGCAGCACCGGTGGCAGCACCGGTTCGGCCAACCTCAGCACCCGCACCACGGTGGCAGATATCAGCGCCAGTTACAGCCAGGGCCGTGGGTACAACTCACAGAGCCTTAATGTGGCCGGCTCGGTGGTGGGTCACGGCGGCGGGATCAACCTGGGGCAAACCGTGGGCGAAACCTTTGCGCTGGCGCAAGTCGAAGGCGTGAGCGGGGTGAAGATCGGCAGTTTTTCCGGGGCCAAGACCGGCAGCAATGGCTATGCGGTAGTGCCCAATGCGCAACCCTATCGGGTCAACTGGATCAGCCTCGACACCCGCGACCTGGGCGCCGATATCGAGATCGACAACGCCACCCAACAAGTGGTGCCACGCCGCGGTGCCGTGGTGTTGGCGCGGTATGTCAGCAAGACCGGGCGACGTGTGCAGTTCGCGCTGTTCGATGCACAGCAGCAGCCGATCCCGTTTGGTGCTTCGCTGGAAGACAGTGCGGGCAAGCAGATGGCGATTTCCGATCCCAACGGCAAGGCGCTGGCCTTGGTTGAGCAGGATACGGGCACGCTGGTGATCAAGTGGGGGGAGGAGCAGTGCCGGGCGAGCTATGCGCTGGGGGAACGCAACAAGGCGCTGAACTATGAGCGGGTGGACTTGAGGTGCGCCCCGCAACCCTGAAGCCACCACAGTTTGATCGTTCCCACGCTCTGCGTGGGAATACATCCCTAGACGCTCTGCGTCCGCTCTTGAAGGCTTGACGCAGAGCGTCACCGGCGGCATTCCCACGCAGAGCGTGGGAACGATCAACTGTGGGAGCTGGCTAACCAGCTCCCACATTTTTTACTGCATAAGGCTCAGAAGTCGCGTTTGTAGAAGATATCCAGCGAACTGGCCACGCCACTCGCCACTTCCAGATACACCTTCTTGCTCAACAAATACCGCAGCGCAATCGTGCTCGCCGGTTCAAACACCCCCACCCCGTAACGCAGGCTGAGCTTCTCGGTAATCTTGCCGCTGGCCACCACCGCCGTGTTGGTCCCGCTGCCTTGGGTGTCGAGCTCAAAGTCCTGGATACCGAGGTTCTTCGCCAGGTCCGAGGTGACCCCGGCGCTGCCGATCAAGCCCAGGCCCAGTGCGGCTTGGGCAAGCATATTGTTGTCTTCGCCGGTTGTGGTCAGCGGACGCCCCAGCACCAGGTAGGACAACGCCTGCTCCTGGCTCATGGCCGGTTCGGAGAAGATTTGTGTGGTGGGTTGCTCGGCGCTGCCGCTCAAGCGGATACCGGCGATGATGTCGTCGGTCTTGCGGATCGCTTCGATGTCCAGGTACGGCTGGTCCAGGGGGCCGGCGAACAACAGGCGCGCGCGGCGCACGTCGAGCTTCTGGCCGTAGGCGCGGTAGCGGCCGTCGTTGAGCCACAGCTCGCCACGGGTGTCGAGGTTGTCGCCGATATGCACATGGCCCTGCACCTTGGCGGTGAGGCCAAAGCCCGAGAAGTTGAGCTTGTCTTCGCCCACCACCACGTCGATGTCCATTGCCATGGCCATCGCCGGCTTACCCTCTTCGGTCTGGCTGCCGATGATCACGGTGTCGTCGGAGACCTTGACCGTAGACGGCGGCAGCTCACGCACGGTGATATCGCCACGCGGGATGTGCACCTTGCCGGCGATGGCCAGTTTGTCGTCCTTGAGGCTGATCTTCAGGTCGGGCGCCACTTCCAGCACGGCATAGGGTTCCACCGTCACCGGCAGTTGCGCGCCCTGCAGGCTGAGGTCCACCGCCAGGGCGCGGCCCCAGTCGATCTGCCCCTTGAGACTGCCCTGCCCGGCCTTGCCGCTGCGCCAGGCGCCATTGAGCTGCACGCTCTCGCCGGCAATCAGCGCCTGCACGTTGAGGCCTTCCAGGCTGATGGGCAGTTCAGGCCCGGAGACCTCGCCGCCCACCAGGTTGATGTTGCCGTTGACCAGCGGCGCCAACAGGCCACCACTGATGCGCCCGTTGCCGTTGAGCTTGCCGCTGAGGGTTTCCACCATCGGCACAAACGGCCGCGCCACGGCGAGATCGAGGCCGACCAGGCTGAAATTGCCGGTGATCGGTTTGTTCTTCGGCAGCGGGTTGATCTGCGCCTGCACCATCAGTTCGCCGAGTTTGCCGCCACGGAAGTTCAGCTGGGTGTCAATGCGTTTTGGGTTGAGGGTGGTTTCCAGCTTCAGGGTGTCGTAGGGGAAGTCCAGCCACTGGTCCTTGTCCTTGACGCGCAAGGTGCCGCCGCTGGCGTCCACCGCAACCACGCCCTTGGGGCCGCTGTCGGGCAGGTCCAATTGCAGGTCGGCGTTGAGCTTGCCTTGCCACGCGAAGTCCTTGGGCAAAAACGCCGCCAGGCTGTCGATGGGGAATTGCTTGAGGTGGTAACGCAGCTTCGGCTCAGGCATCAGGCGCTGGTCTTCGCCACACAGGCTGGCCGGGCCGGACACCCAGCAGTGCGCGGAGAACGTCAGCTTGCCGTCGGCCATGTAGTCGATTTTCGCCGGGGCTTGCAGCTTCCAGTCCTGGCCACCGGCTTGCACATCGCCACTGGCGAGGCGCCCGCGCCAGTTGCCTTTGTCGAGATTGCCGTCCAACGCCAGGGCCAGCTTGACCAGCGGGCCGGCCAGGTCCAGTTGGACCTTCTGGTTCTTGATGTCGCCTGCGGCGCTGGCGGTCAGGGTGCCGACCTGGGTCTCGCCGGCTTGAATGCCGCTGCCCTTGAGGTCGATCTTCGCGCGCTGGGCGCTGTCCAACGTGGCGTCGAGGTTCAGGCTTTGCAGACGATTGTCGGCAAACGCCAGTTGCTGGCCCTTGAGGCCGAGCTTGCCTTGCGGCGCCTTGAGGCTGCCGGCGACGTCGAGGCGCCCGTTGATTTGCCCGCGCAACTGCGGCCACAACTGGGCCAGGCGCGCGAGCTTGATGTCGATCTGCCCGGCCAGGCGTTGTTGCAGGCTGCCACTGCCGTTGATGCGGTTGTCGCCCAGGCGGATGTCCAGGTTGGCCAAGGTCCACTGCTCACCGGCACCTTCGGCCTTGGCCGCAAGCACGGCGGTTTGCCCGCGCAGGCGGCCCTTGAGGTCGAGGTCGGCGTTCAGCTTGAGCTGCTCGTTCTTCAACTCGCCCTTGCTGCGCAGCGGCCCGGCGAGGGTACCGGGCAGTTCCGCGACCCAGTACGCCGGGTTCAGCGCCGACAGGTCGAGTGCGGTGTCCCAGGCGATGCCATCGGCGAACTGCACATTCAAGTGGCCCTCAGCCTTGCCTTGACCGGCGGTGAGCTTCAGCTCGGGCAGGAAGATTTGCTTGAGATCGCCGCTGAACGGCGTGACCACGTTGAACTTGCCGGCCGGGCCGTCGAGGTCGGCCTTGAGGTTGCCCAGGTAGTTGCCGTCTTTGTACGAAATCTCACCATTGAAAGTACGCAGCGTGACTTGCGGCTCGTCGATCAGCGGATACAGACGGTGCCAGGGAAAATCCAGCCAATCGATCTTGGCATCGGCGCTGAAACCTTGCTGCCAATCCAGTTGGGCGCTGAGCTTGAGGCTTTGCTTGTCGCCGGCCGTCAGGTCCAGGCCGGCGATCTGCGCGCCCTTGGCGTCGACCCGGCCTTGCAGCAGCAAATCCACCGGGCCGTTTTCCGCAGGGAGTACGGCCTTGCCCAGCAGTTGGTAACCGCTTTTCAGGTCGCCTTTGGCTGTGAGGTCCAGTTGATTGAGTTGCAGCGTGTCAGGCAAGTCGGCGCTGGCTTTGAAGCCATCGGCGGTGATGTGCACCTGGGCCGGGAGGTTGTCCGCCAGGGGTTGCAGCTCGCCTTTGAGCTTGGCGGGCAGGTAGCCGCTGCTGTCGGCGTCGAGCTTGAGGGTCTTGAGCAGGTCGCCGTCGACTTTCAGCGCGACAGTCCACGGCGCGCCGCCGGGTGCGTAAGGCAGGCTCAGGTTACCGGTGGCGCTCAGCGGCCAGTCGCCAGTGGGTTGCAGCAGGCCCGCCAGGTCCAGGACCAGATCGTCGCGTTGCAGGTGCACTGAATCGATCTGCATGCCAGCGGCAGTCCAGTGCGCAGCCAGTTGCAGGCCCTTGAGTTCTTCGCTGCCGTTGAACAGCAGGCTGCCGACGCGAACGTCGCCCAACTGGATCGCCACGGGCAGTTTCAACTCGGGCAATTGGATCGGCCCGCTGCTCTCCTCGGTGGAGGGTGGAAATTGCAGGCTGACCTGCTCCACGTCCAGTTGGTTGACACACAAGGTCATGCGCAACAGGCACGCGGGCGACCAATCCAATGTCGGCGCCTTGAGCTCGACGCGGCTGCTGTCCTGTTGCCACAGCAGGTGATCTGCACTCCAGCGTCCCCCCAAATGGCCTTGGAAATTCTCCACGCTCAAGCCCGGCACACGGCCCAAGGCCCAGCGGCTGCCCGCCTGGGTGCCGAGTACCGCCCACAGTGCCAGCAACAGCACGGCGAGGATTGCCACCACGGCCAGCCCCGCTATTTTCACACCACGCATCACAACTCAGGCCCCATGGAAAAGTGCAATCGAACGCCGCCCGGATCTTCGAGGGCATGCGCCAGGTCGAGGCGGATCGGCCCCACCGGCGAGACCCAGCGAATACCCACGCCCACGCCGGTTTTCAGGCTGGGCAGTTCCAGGCTGTTAAAGGAGTTGCCTTGGTCGATAAAGGTTGCGATTCGCCATTTCTCGGCGATGGAATATTGATACTCGGCGCTGACGGCCACCATGTAGCGACCACCAATGCGGTCGCCCCGGTCGTTCTCGGGCGACAGGGTCTGGTACTCGTAGCCGCGCACGCTCTGGTCGCCACCGGCAAAGAAGCGCAGCGACGGCGGCACCGATTTGTAGCCATTGGTGGCACTGCCGCCCACCTGCGCACGGGCGAGGAAGCGATGGTTGTCCCACAAGGTGGTCAGGCCTTTGATCATGGCCGTGCCATAAAGCAGGTTGGTGTCGGAGCCCAGGCCCTCTTTGGCCACCTTGGAATCAAATTGCAGGCGGTAGCCGTTATGCGGGTCGATGCGGTTGTCGCTGCGCAGGTAGGAATAGCTGATGCCCGGCATCACCAGGTTGCTGAGGCCGGAGTCATTGCCCAGGCGATATTCTTCGCGCTGGTATTTGAGCGAGATTACCCGGGTCCAGCCGCTGGGCAACTTGCTGTGCCATTCGGGGCCGAGGGTGAGCAATTTACTCAGGGTGTCGGTGTTGGCCAGTTCTTCGTTCTGGTAACCACCGGCGAAGCGCAGTTTGTCGGTGAGCGGTGGGTCGAGCGGGATGTCGTACCACAGGCCGACGTTCTGGCGCGGCGCCGACAGTTCGGCCTCCCAGCCATAGCTGTGGCCCTGGGGGTTGACCCAGTGCCGGGTCCAGTTGGCCTTGCCGCGCGGGCCGACGTCGGTCGAGTAGCCCAGGCCCAGGCCCATGGTGCGCGGCTTGCGGGTTTCCAGTTGCACGGCCACCGGGATCACATCATTGGTTGAGGCGGCGGGTGCGGCGTCCACGCGCACGCCTTCGAAAAAGCCGCTGGCTTGCAGGTTCTGGTTGAGTTCGGCGATCAGTTCGGAGTCGTAGGGGGCGCCACTTTTGAACGGCACCATGCGTTGCAGCAGTTCGTCATCAAACGGCGTGTCGCCCTTGAAGTTGACCTGGCCCAAGGTGTAGCGCGGGCCGCTGTCGTAGATCAGTTCGATATCGGCCACGCCTGCCTGCGGGTCCACTGCCAGTTTCTGGCTGGTAAAGCGCCCGCTGAAGAAACCGTAGCGTGAGGCCTGGTTCTGGATCAGACGCTTGGCGTCTTCGTAATGGCCGTGGTTGAGCACGGCGCCGGATTTGAGGTCGTCGCTGGTGGGCACGCGAAACGCCTTGAGGTTGGCGGCCTGGCCGTCCACCCGAATGGTCACGTTGCGCAAATGCACCGGCTCGCCGGGGTCGATGGTGAGGATCAGGCGCGGGTTCTTGCCGCCCTTCACGTCACTCTCGATCTGTGGCTGATAGAAACCCAGAGCCTGGGCCGCTTTACGCGCCTGCTCCTCGGCGCCACGGCTGAACCGCAGCAACGCTTCTTCATCACGATCGCCCACCCCGCCGATATAGCCTTCGATGTTGGCTTTCAACGCGTCGTTTGAGGGTTTGATGCGCACGTCCAGTTCGCTTTGCGCCAAGGCGCTGCAGCTTGTGAACAGCAGAATCAAGCCGCTGGTACATCTTCCTGGAAACTTCATAGGCGGGGATGCTACACGAGCCGGGGAGATTCTTTGAACCCGGATTTATCTGAATAATTCTGGATCAAGGCGTTGCAGCATGTAACCGCTGTGGATTGGCGTGAAAAAACACATGCTCCAGGATCGGTCCTACAGCGACTTCACCAATCTCCTCATAGCCCTGGCGTTTATAGAATTCCAGATAGCGAGAATTCCCCGTGTCCAACACCACGCCAGACGAGTGCGGGTCTTCGGCACACCAGTTGTGCACCGCCTCCAGCAGTTGCTCACCGTAATGTTTGCCCTGGAACTGCGGGTGAATGCCCAGCAGCGGCAGCATGTGCACCGCCTCGCCGGGCAGGCACGCCAGCACCGCGTGATGGTAGTCCAGATAACGCCGGGTACCGCGCACGCCGGTGCTCAACCACATGCGCAGTTGCCAGGCCCAGCTCTCGGTAATCCCCAGGCGACGTTGCGGTGGCGCAATCAGGGCGATGCCGATCAAGCGATCGTTGACGAACAGGCCAATGGCGGGAAGTTTCTGGAAGAAATGCTGCTTGACCAGTTCACGCACGGTGGCGCGCACGCGCTGTTCGTAACCTGGGCGTTCGGCCTCGAAGATGTAGGCGAACGTCGGCTCATGGCGATAGGCCTGGTACAACAGGGAGCGGGCCTCGCGGGAATAGCCGCTGTTGAGCAGGCGGATTTCGGCGGGGGCAGTGGACGTGTCCGGCATACAGTTGATCTCCCTGGGCGCCACTGAAAAGGATGGCGTTCTTATGGGTACGAACCTACGCGACTCCAGTCGTTCCCAGACATTAGCAGTGCAACTGCCCTACCGCCACGCTGGCCCCCGTCCGACTTGTCGGCTAGCATCGCCCTTTTGCCAGGACTGGACTGCCGACCATGAAAATCGTCTCCTTCAATATCAACGGGCTGCGCGCGCGCCCTCATCAGCTGGCGGCACTGATCGAGAAGCACCAACCGGATGTGATCGGCCTGCAAGAAACCAAGGTCCACGACGACCAGTTCCCCCTGGCCGAAGTGCAGGCTCTTGGCTATCACGTGTACTACCACGGCCAAAAAGGCCACTACGGCGTCGCCCTGCTCTCGCGCCAACCGGCGTTGAGCCTGCACAAAGGGTTCGCCAGCGATGAAGAAGACGCCCAGCGCCGGTTTATCTGGGGCACGTTCGCCGACGAAAACGGCAACCCGATCACCATCATGAATGGCTATTTCCCACAAGGTGAAAGCCGCGACCATCCGACCAAGTTCCCGGCGAAGAAACGCTTCTACGAAGACCTGCAACAGCTGTTGGAAAGCCAGTTCAACAATGACCAGCCGCTGGTGGTGATGGGCGACATCAACATCTCCCCGGAAGACATCGACATCGGCATCGGCCCCGACAACGCCAAGCGTTGGCTGAAAACCGGCAAGTGCAGCTTCCTGCCGGAAGAGCGCGAGTGGATGGCACGTTTGAAGAACTGGGGCCTGGTGGACAGCTTCCGCCACCTGAACCCGGACGTGGCCGACCGTTTCAGCTGGTTTGACTACCGCAGCCGTGGTTTTGAGGATGAGCCCAAGCGTGGGCTGCGGATCGACGTGATCCTGGCGTCCAATGGCTTGCTGCCACGGGTCAAGGATGCGGGGGTGGATTATGAATTGCGTGGGTTGGAAAAGCCGTCGGACCATGCGCCGATCTGGCTTGAGCTGAGCTGACCTCTGGCTGTACTCATTCTAAATGTGGGAGCGGGCTTGTGTGGGAGCGGGCTTGCTCGCGAATGCGGTGGGTCAGTCAAAAATTAATTGCCTGACACTCCGCTTTCGCGAGCAAGCCCGCTCCCACATTTTGCTCTGTGAACACCTGTCATATTTACGCAACCTTACTGACTTATTCTCGCGGCACTCCCTTTGGCTTGAGAAGGTGCCGGCATGAGGCTGCGCGTTCTGTTCCTGCTGGTCCTGTTTCCCCTGTCCGCCGTTGCTGCCTCCCTGCCCGTTCCCGATCAAGGCCCCGCCTTGCGCCTCCAGGGTTCCAACACCATTGGCGCGGCGCTCGGGCCGGCGTTGGTCAAGGGGCTGCTGGAGCATCAAGGTTTGCAGGCGGTGCACAGTGAACCGGCACAAGGCGCCAACGAGCAGCGCGTGGTCGGCAAGACGCGCCAGGGCAAGATCGTCACCATCGAAGTCGCAGCCCACGGTTCCAGCACCGGCTTTACGGCGCTGAAAAAATCCTCTGCCGACCTGGCTGCGTCCTCCCGCCCGATCAAAGACAGCGAACTGGTAGACCTCGAACCCCTCGGCGACTTGAAAAGCCCCGAGGCCGAACAAGTGATCGCCATCGACGGCCTGGCCATCATCCTCAACCCGCAAAACCCGTTGACCACCCTGAACACCGAGCAACTGGCGCAGATCTTCAATGGCGAGATCAGCACCTGGGAAGCCCTGGGCGGTGTCGGCGGGAACATTCATGTATATGCGCGCGATGACCAGTCCGGCACCTACGACACCTTCAAGGAACTGGTGCTGCGCCTGCGCGGCAAACCGCTGGCGCCCACGGCCAAGCGCTTCGAATCCAGCGAGCAGTTGTCGGACGCGGTCAGCCAGGACCCGCAAGGTATTGGTTTTATCGGCCTGCCCTATGTGCGCCAGGCCAAGGCGGTGGCGATTGTCGACGGTGACTCGCAACCGATGTTGCCGTTGAACAGCTTGATTGCCACAGAAGATTACCCGCTGTCGCGGCGGTTGTTTTTCTACCTGCCGCCATCCGGTCACAATCCGTGGGCCAAGGCCCTGGTGGACTTTACCCAGAGCAGCAAGGGCCAGGCGATTGTCGCGGCCAGTGGGTTTATCGCGCAGCAGGTGCAGGCGATGAGCGTGCAGGCGCGCCCGTCGATGCCTGAGGATTACCAGGCCATCGCCCGCGAGGCCCAGCGTTTGACTGTCAATTTCCGCTTCGAAGAAGGCAGTGCCAGCCTCGACAACAAGGCCCGCCAGGATTTGCAACGGGTGGTGGCGTATCTGAAAGGCCATGACAAGCTCGACCGGCAGGTTACGCTGGTGGGCTTCGGCGATGCCAAGGATGACCCGCAGCGGGCGGCGTTGTTGTCGAAATTGCGCGGCATGGCGGTGCGGCGGGAGTTGGTCAAGAGCGGCGTGGTGCTGAGGGATATTCGCGGGTTTGGCGCGCAGATGCCGGTGGCGGCGAATACGGCGGATGAGGGCAGGATCAAGAATCGGCGGGTGGAGGTTTGGGTGTACTGATCGTTCCCACGCTCCGCGTGGGAACGCCGCCCCGGACGCTCCGCGTCCGCTCTTGAAGCCATGACGCGGAGCGTCAAGGGATGCATTCCCACGCGGAGCGTGGGAACGATCATGTGGGTTACTGCCCGCTACGCATCAACTCCCGAGGCACATACTTGCCAATCTCAAACTTGCCAATCGCCGCCCGGTGCACTTCATCCGGGCCATCGGCCAGGCGCAGGGTGCGTTGCATGGCATACATGTAGGCCAGCGGGAAGTCATTGGAAACCCCGGCGCCGCCATGGATCTGGATCGCACGGTCGATCACCTTCAACGCCACGTTCGGCGCCACGACCTTGATCTGGGCGATTTCGCTTTTCGCCACTTTGTTGCCCACGGTGTCCATCATGTACGCCGCTTTCAGGGTCAGCAGGCGCGCCATGTCGATCTCCATGCGCGAGTCGGCGATCTTGTCGATATTGCCGCCCAGGCGCGCCAGCGGCTTGCCGAACGCGGTACGGCTGACGGCGCGTTTGCACATCAGTTCCAGCGCACGCTCGGCCATGCCGATGGAGCGCATGCAGTGGTGGATGCGGCCTGGGCCCAGGCGGCCTTGGGCGATTTCGAAGCCGCGGCCTTCGCCGAGCAGGACGTTTTCGTACGGTACACGTACGTTGTCGAAGAACACTTCGGCATGGCCGTGGGGCGCGTCGTCGTAGCCGAATACCGGTAGCGGACGTACGATTTTTACCCCAGGGGTGTCCACCGGCACCAGGATCATCGAGTGCTGCTGGTGGCGCGGTGCGTCGGGGTTGCTCAGGCCCATGAAGATCAGGATCTTGCAGCGCGGGTCGCAGGCGCCGGAGGTCCACCATTTCTTGCCGTTGATCACCCATTCGTCGCCCTGACGCTCGGCGCGGGCCGCCATATTGGTGGCGTCGGAGGACGCAACGTCCGGTTCGGTCATGGCGAACGCGGAGCGGATCTCGCCGCGCAGCAGCGGCTCAAGCCAACGCTGTTTCTGCTCGGCGTTGGCGTAGCGCACCAACACTTCCATGTTGCCGGTGTCAGGGGCGGAGCAGTTGAACGGCTCCGGGCCCAGCAGCGAGCGGCCCATGATTTCTGCCAATGGCGCGTATTCGAGGTTGGTCAGGCCGGCACCCAGTTCGGATTCCGGCAGGAACAGGTTCCACAGGCCTTCGGCTTTGGCCTTGGCCTTCAGCTCTTCCATGATCGCGGTGGGCTGCCAGCGATCACCTTCGTTGACCTGGCGTTCGAACACCGGCTCGGCCGGGTAGACGTATGTGTCCATAAACGCGGTGACGCGTTCACGCAGTTCCTGAACCTTGGGCGAATAGGCGAAATCCATGAGCAGCTCCCTTCTCTGAGAGGTTGTTTAGGTCATGCAATCGATGCTAGAACAGCGTTGATAATTTACCTAGCCTATTCTCGGCGTGTATTAACATTCATCACCGATATATGATCGGCCTATCGGCATCTAACAATAAGAGCGCAATGCACATGAATCTGAGCAAGGTCGACCTCAACCTGTTTATCGTCTTCGACGCCATCTACACCGAAGCCAACCTGACCCGCGCCGGGCAGATTGTCGGCATCACCCAGCCGGCGGTGTCCAACGCATTGGCGCGCCTGCGCGAAACCTTCAACGACCCGCTGTTCGTGCGCACCGCCCAAGGCATGGTGCCCACGCCGATGGCGCAGAACATCATCGGCCCGGTGCGCAATGCGCTGTCGTTGCTGCGGGTGTCGGTGCAGGAAAGCCGCATCTTCAACCCACAGCAGGCGGCCAAGACCTACCGCATCAGCATGACCGACCTCACGGAAGCGGTGATATTGCCGGCGCTGTTCCAGCGCCTGCGCCGCCTGGCGCCGACGGTGGTGATCGAGAGTTTCCTGTCCAAACGCCGTGAAACCACCAAGGAACTGGCCGCCGGGCGCCTGGACTTTGCCGTGGATGCGCCGCTCAACACCGACCCGCAGGTGCGCCACGTCAAGCTGATGGAAGACCGCTACGTGTGCGCCATGCGCAAGGGCCATCCGCTGGCGGGCAAGGACAAACTGACGCTGGATGACTACCTGGGGCTGACCCACATTCATATCTCCAGCCGCCGCAACGGCTTGGGCCATGTGGACCTGGCGCTGGGCAAGATGGGCCTGCAACGCAAGATCGCCCTGCGCTCCCAGCACTACCTGATGGCCTCGCAAGTGTTGCAGCAGACCGACATGGTGATGACCGTGCCCGAACGCTTTGCCCGCCGCCATGAACTGCACTGGTTCAACCTGCCGGTCAACGACGTGCCGCCGGTGGAAACCCACCTGTACTGGCACGAAAGCACCGACCAGGACCCGGCGAACCGTTGGATGCGTGAGCAGATGATCGAGTTGTGCCAGCAGGTCACGGCGCATGAGAAGAAACTGGATGGCAAGCAAGCTTGACCTGTGGGAGGGGCGGTGCGACGGTTCGACTTGCCCCCGATGGGCTGCACAGCAGCCCTTGACGTTAACGTCAACCAAACATTAGCTTAGCGCCCACGACATTTTCTCGGGCACCGCCATGAGCACCACCTACAGCATCTCCGACCTCGCCCGCGAGCTCGACATCACCACCCGCGCCATTCGCTTCTACGAAGAACAAGGCCTGCTGGCCCCGGAACGCCGGGGCCAGGAGCGCATCTACTCGGCACGGGACAAGGTCAGCCTCAAGCTGATCCTGCGCGGCAAACGCATCGGTTTTTCTCTGGCCGAATGCCGCGAGTTGATCGAACTCTACGACCCTACCAGCGGCAACCACATCCAGCTCAACAGCATGCTCAGCAAAATCGCCGAGCGCCGTGAGCAGTTGGAACAGCAACTGCTGGACATCGAACAGATGAAACTCGAACTGGACACCGCCGAAGAGCGCTGCACCCAGGCCCTGGCCCACACCATGAGCCAGGTTGGCCATTGATCAGAAGGTAGCTGCCATGTCCCTCCCCTCCCATGTGCGCCTGGTGGAAGTCGGCCCGCGCGACGGTTTGCAGAATGAAGCCCAGCCCATCAGCGTGGCCGACAAGGTCCAGTTGGTGGATGCACTCAGTGCGGCCGGCTTGAGCTATATCGAAGTCGGCAGTTTTGTCTCGCCCAAATGGGTGCCGCAGATGGCTGGGTCGGCCGAGGTGTTTGCGCAGATCCAGCGCAAGCCGGGCGTGACCTATGGCGCACTGGCGCCGAACCTGCGCGGTTTTGAGGATGCATTGGCCGCCGGGGTCAAGGAAGTGGCGGTGTTTGCGGCGGCGTCCGAGGCGTTTTCCCAGCGCAATATCAACTGTTCCATCAGCGAAAGCCTGGAACGCTTTGCGCCGATCATGGCGGCGGCCAAACAGCATGGGATCAGTGTGCGCGGATATGTGTCCTGTGTACTGGGTTGCCCGTACGAAGGCCAGATCGCCCCGGAGCAGGTGGCGGCAGTGGCGCGGGAGCTGTATGCCATGGGCTGCTATGAGGTGTCCCTGGGCGACACCATCGGCACCGGCACGGCGGGCGCTACACGGCGGCTGTTCGAGGTGGTCGGTGCGCAGGTGCCACGGGACAAGCTCGCAGGGCACTTCCACGACACCTACGGCCAGGCCGTGGCGAATATCTACGCCAGCCTGTTGGAGGGGATCAACGTGTTCGACAGCTCTATCGCGGGCCTCGGCGGCTGCCCTTACGCCAAAGGCGCCAGCGGTAACGTGGCGACCGAAGATGTGCTGTACCTGCTCAACGGCCTGGGTATCGAGACCGGTGTCGACTTGGAGGCCTTGATCCGCGCGGGCGAACAAATCAGCCGCGTGCTCGGTCGGCCGACAGGTTCGCGTGTGACCAAGGCACGTAACGCCGGTTGAGTAGCATAGCCGTGACAATGTGTTACCGCCTGCCTACACATCGAGTAACACGGGAACATATTTTGTCTCATTTGCCGTAGGCAATTACCTACACAAAAATCAAACCATTGATTTCAAAGGACTTTTAAAAGTTGGCACGGCTTCTGCTATCTCTATGGCATAACAAGAATAAAAAGCGCCAAACCTAATAAAAATAAGACGAAACGACTCTGACATAACAAAAACAACACGGCAGAGACGCAGCTAACAGATTTTTTTGGAGAAGATGTGCTTCGCAGGGAACGGCAATGCCGAAACCCGCGACCAGTAGAGAAAAATAAAACTACCTCAGGTAGCTACCCACTGGTTGGATCGCGTGCGAAGAAGCAGATCAGCGTTCAAAAAAATACGTTTGCTCTTGACCCCGGATGGGGGTCGCCAAAAACAGCGGTAAAGGGTAACGGTTGCCAAAAACAACAATAGACCGCCCCTCAATAATAAAAAAAGAGCACGCAACGACAAATTAAAGGGGACCTCTGGGTCCCCTTTGTGCTTTCTGCGATTCCTCAATTTGCCTGACACAGCACTATTCAAAATGTGGGAGCTGTTTGTGTGGGAGCTGGCTTGCCTGCGATAGCGGTGTATCAGGCACAGCTGTATTGACTGACAGAATGCTATCGCAGGCAAGCCAGCTCCCACATAAGCTCATGGTGTTATTGAGATTGGACTCGCAGCTCCTCCATCGAAATCTCGCGCATGCGAAATTTCTGGATCTTGCCCGTCACCGTCATCGGAAACTCCTCCACAAACCTGAAATGCCGGGGCGTCTTGAAGTGTGCAATTCGCCCCTTGCACCAGGTTTGCAGCTCCAGTGCATTGGCCACATGGCCCGGGTGAAACTTGATCCAGGCCACGATCTCTTCGCCATAACGCTCATCCGGAATACCAATGACTTGCACATCCGCCACCGCCGGGTGGGTAAAGAAAAACTCTTCCAACTCCCGCGGATAAACGTTCTCGCCGCCGCGAATGATCATGTCCTTGTTACGCCCGGCAATGCACACGTAGCCGTGGGCGTCCATGCTCGCCAGGTCGCCGGTGTGCATCCAGCCGGCGTCGTCGATGGCTTCGCGGGTGCCTTCGGGGTTGTTCCAGTAGCCGAGCATCACGCTGTAGCCACGGGTACACAGCTCACCGATCTCACCGCGCGCAACCGTGTTGCCATCAACGTCGATGATCTTGTTTTCCAACTGCGGCTGGGTACGCCCGACCGTGGCGACGCGGCGCTCCAGGTCGTCATTGGCGCCGGTTTGCAACGACACCGGGCTGGTTTCGGTCATGCCGTAGGCAATCTGCACCTCGCCCATGTGCAACTCGCTGATCACCCGGCGCATCACTTCGATGGGGCACGTGGCGCCGGCCATGATACCGGTGCGCAGGCTGGCCAGGTCGAACTCGCCCCGGCGCGGGTGATCGAGTACGGCGATAAACATGGTGGGCACGCCGTAGAGGCCGGTGGCGCGCTCTTCAGCAACCGCAGTGAGGGTCAGCAATGGGTCGAAGCCATCATTGGGATAGATCATCGTAGTGCCGTGGGTGATGCAGCCGAGGTTGCCCATCACCATGCCGAAGCAGTGATACAGCGGCACCGGGATCACCAGGCGGTCCTGCGCGGTCAGGCCCAGGCTTTCGCCGACCATGTAACCGTTATTGAGAATGTTGTGGTGACTGAGGGTGGCGCCCTTGGGAAAACCGGTGGTGCCGGAGGTGTACTGGATATTGACGGGTTGATCGAAATGCAGGCTGGCCTGGCGGCTGTGCAGTTGCTCGGGTGGAATGCCGGCGCCAACGGCCGCCAGTTGCGACCAGGGCATGAAGCCCGGCGGCGGGCTGGGGTCGAGGCTGATGAGGCCGCGCAGGTCAGGCTTCAACGCCTGCACCATCGCGTGATAATCGGAGGTCTTGAACGCCCCGGCGCACACCAGCCACTGGCAACCGGACTGCTTGAGCACGTAGTCCAATTCACTGCTGCGATAGGCCGGGTTGATGTTGACCAGGATCACGCCCAGCTTGGCGCTGGCGATCTGGCTGATGCACCACTCGGCGCAGTTGGGGGCCCAGATGCCCAAGCGATCACCCGCCTGCATGCCCAGGGCAAGGAAGGCGCGGGCGTGCAGGTCAACGGTCTCGGCCAGTTGCTGCCAGGTGTAGCGGCGTTGTTGATGGCGTACCACCAGGGCTTCGCCCTCCGGGTATTGCGCCACGGTGTGATCGAACGCCTGGCCAATCGTCATGGCCAGCAAGGTCTTGTCCTGAGCGCCACGGCTGTAACTCTGATTCGGTTGTTCCATAACGACCCCTATTGTCTTTTTTGTAGGTTGACGTAAACGTAAACTACGATTGACAGCGCCGTAACGCAAGCTTACGTTAACGTAAAGGTGAGCGCCCTCCCCCGACGTTCAGCCCACACAAAAACAAAGCTCACATTAAGGTGCCTGTCCATGAGTTACCCGTCCCTGAACTTCGCCCTCGGCGAAACCATCGACATGCTGCGCGATCAGGTGCAGTCCTTTGTAGCCAAGGAAATCGCACCCCGCGCCGCGCAAATCGACAGCGACAACCTGTTCCCCGCCGACCTGTGGCGCAAGTTCGGCGACATGGGCCTGCTCGGCATTACCGTGCCGGAAGAGTACGGCGGCGCGGGTCTGGGTTACCTGGCGCATGTGGTGGCGATGGAAGAGATCAGCCGCGGCTCCGCCTCCGTGGCGTTGTCCTACGGCGCCCACTCCAACCTGTGTGTGAACCAGATCAACCGCAACGGCAACCACGCGCAAAAACTCAAGTATCTGCCCCAACTCCTCAGCGGCGAACACGTCGGCGCCCTGGCCATGAGCGAGCCGAATGCCGGCTCCGATGTGGTCTCGATGAAACTGCGCGCCGACAAACGCGGCGACCACTACGTGCTCAACGGCAGCAAGACCTGGATCACCAACGGCCCCGACGCCAACACCTACGTGATCTACGCCAAGACCGACCTGGAAAAGGGCGCCCACGGCATCACCGCGTTTATCGTCGAACGTGACTGGAACGGCTTCAGCCGCAGCAGCAAATTCGACAAGCTGGGCATGCGCGGCTCGAACACCTGCGAGCTGTTTTTCGATGACGTCGAAGTGCCGGAAGAAAACATACTCGGCGTGCTCAACGGCGGCGTGAAAGTGCTGATGAGCGGCCTGGACTACGAGCGCGTAGTACTTTCCGGCGGCCCCACCGGGATCATGCAAGCCTGCATGGACCTGATCGTGCCCTACATCCACGATCGCAAGCAGTTCGGCCAGAGCATCGGCGAATTCCAGCTGATCCAGGGCAAAGTCGCCGACATGTACACCCAACTCAACGCCAGCCGTGCCTACCTCTACGCGGTGGCCCAGGCGTGCGAGCGCGGCGAGACCACGCGCAAGGACGCCGCTGGCGTGATCCTCTACAGCGCCGAGCGCGCCACGCAAATGGCCCTCGACGCGATCCAGATCCTCGGCGGCAACGGCTACATCAATGAATTCCCCGCCGGCCGCCTGCTGCGCGACGCCAAGCTATATGAAATCGGCGCCGGTACCAGTGAGATTCGCCGGATGTTGATCGGTCGCGAACTCTTCAACGAAACCCGCTGAGGGAGCGCGCCATGGCCACCTTGCATACCCAGCTCAACCCGCGCTCGGCGGAGTTTGCCGCCAACAGCGCAGCGATGCGCCAACAGGTCGATGCCCTGCACACCCTACTCGCCCATGTGCAACAAGGCGGCGGCGCGAAGGCGCAGGAACGGCACACCTCACGCGGCAAACTGCTGCCCCGTGAACGCATCAACCGCCTGCTCGACCCGGGTTCGCCGTTCCTCGAACTGAGCCAGCTCGCCGCCCATCAGGTGTATGGCGAAGACGTGCCCGCCGCCGGGGTGATTGCCGGGATCGGCCGCGTGGAGGGCGTCGAGTGCATGATCGTCGCCAACGACGCGACGGTGAAAGGCGGCTCCTACTACCCGCTTACGGTAAAAAAACACCTGCGTGCCCAGACCATCGCCGAACAGAACCGCCTGCCGTGTATCTACCTGGTGGATTCCGGTGGCGCCAACCTGCCGCGCCAGGACGAAGTGTTCCCCGACCGCGAACACTTCGGGCGGATCTTCTTCAACCAGGCCAACATGAGCGCCCAGGGTATCCCGCAAATCGCCGTGGTGATGGGCTCCTGCACCGCCGGCGGCGCCTATGTACCGGCCATGGCCGACGAAGCGATCATGGTGCGCCAGCAAGCCACGATCTTCCTCGCCGGACCGCCGCTGGTAAAAGCTGCCACCGGCGAAGTGGTCAGCGCCGAAGACCTCGGCGGCGCCGATGTGCACTGCAAGATCTCCGGTGTGGCCGACCACTATGCCGACAGCGATGAACACGCTTTGGCATTGGCGCGGCGCAGCGTCGCCAACCTCAACTGGCGCAAACAGGGCCAGTTGCAACAACGCCCACCCGTGGCGCCGTTGTACAGCGGTGAAGAGTTGTACGGCGTGATCCCGGCCGACGCCAAGCAACCGTTCGATGTGCGCGAAGTGATCGCGCGGCTGGTGGATGGCTCAGTGTTCGATGAGTTCAAGGCACTGTTCGGCACCACGCTGGTGTGCGGTTTTGCGCACCTGCACGGCTACCCGATTGCGATCCTCGCCAATAACGGCATCCTGTTCGCCGAAGCCGCGCAAAAAGGCGCGCACTTTATCGAGCTGGCGTGCCAGCGCGGCATTCCCCTGCTGTTTTTGCAGAACATCACCGGCTTCATGGTCGGGCAGAAATACGAAGCCGGCGGCATCGCCAAGCACGGCGCCAAACTGGTCACAGCCGTGGCCTGCGCCAAGGTGCCGAAGTTCACGGTGATCATCGGCGGCAGCTTTGGTGCCGGTAACTATGGCATGTGCGGCCGCGCCTATGACCCACGGTTCTTGTGGATGTGGCCGAATGCGCGCATCGGCGTGATGGGCGCCGAACAGGCCGCTGGCGTACTGGTGCAGGTCAAGCGCGAGCAGGCCGAACGCGCAGGCGTGGGATTCAGTGCCGAGGAAGAAGCCGCGATCAAGCAGCCGATCCTCGACCAATACGAAACCCAGGGCCACCCCTACTACTCCAGCGCTCGCCTATGGGACGACGGGGTCATCGACCCGCTGCAAACCCGTGACGTGCTGGCCCTGGCCCTCTCTGCCGCGTTGAATGCCCCCATCGAGCCGAGCCGCTTCGGCGTGTTCCGCATGTAAATGGAGCTGTCCCCATGAGCGATTTCAACACCCTCGAACTGATCACCGACAGCCGTGGTTTTGCCACGCTGTGGCTCAGTCGTGAAGCCAAGAACAACGCGTTTAATGCCGAGATGATCCGCGAACTGATCATCGCCCTCGACCAGGTGCAGGGCGATCCTACCCTGCGCTTTCTCGTCTTGCGTGGGCGCGGCAAGCATTTCAGCGCCGGCGCCGACCTGGCCTGGATGCAGCAATCGGCCGAGCTGGATTACCACACCAACCTGGACGACGCCCGCGAACTGGCGGAGCTGATGTACAACCTGGCCAAGCTGAAAATCCCCACCCTGGCAGTGGTGCAAGGCGCGGCATACGGTGGCGCGCTGGGCTTGATCAGTTGCTGCGACATGGCGATCGGCGCCGATGATGCGCAGTTCTGCCTGTCGGAAGTGCGTATTGGTCTGGCCCCGGCGGTGATCAGCCCGTTCGTGGTGCAGGCCATCGGCGAACGCGCCGCACGGCGTTATACCTTGACCGCCGAGCGTTTCGGCGGCCAGCGGGCGCGGGAGATCGGCTTGCTGGCAGAGAGCTATCCAATCAGCGAGTTGGATCTGCACGTCGAGTTGTGGGTCGCCAACCTGTTGCAAAACAGCCCCGCAGCGATGCGTTCCAGCAAGGATTTGCTGCGCGAAGTCGGTAACGGCGCCCTCACGCCGGCGCTGCGCCGCTATTGCGAAAATGCCATCGCCCGAATTCGCGTCAGCGCCGAAGGCCAGGAAGGCTTGCGCGCGTTCCTGCAAAAACGTGCGCCAATTTGGCAGTCCCAGGAGCCGCGCTCATGAGCACACTGACCACCGTGCTGGTAGCCAATCGCGGCGAGATTGCCTGCCGGGTAATGCGTACCGCCAAGGCCATGGGCCTGACCACTGTGGCTGTGCACAGCGCCACGGACCGCGACGCACGCCATAGTCGCGAAGCCGATATTCGCGTTGATCTGGGCGGCAGCAAGGCCACCGAGAGTTACCTGCAAATCGACAAGTTGATCGCCGCCGCCCACGCCAGCGGTGCCCAGGCGATTCATCCAGGTTATGGTTTTTTGTCGGAAAACGCCGGGTTCGCCCGTGCGATTGAAGCGGCCGGCTTGATCTTCCTCGGCCCGCCCGCCTCGGCCATTGACGCCATGGGCAGCAAATCTGCGGCCAAGGCGCTGATGGAAACTGCCGGCGTGCCGTTGGTACCGGGTTACCACGGCGAAGCCCAGGATCTGGAAACATTCCGCGACGCCTGCGCACGCATCGGTTATCCGGTGTTGCTCAAGGCCACGGCGGGCGGCGGCGGCAAGGGCATGAAGGTGGTCGAGGAGGTCAGCCAGCTTGCCGAGGCCCTCGCCTCTGCCCAGCGTGAGGCGCTGTCCTCATTCGGCAATGGGCAGATGTTGGTGGAGAAATACCTGCTCAAGCCGCGCCATGTGGAAATCCAGGTGTTTGCCGACAGACACGGCCACTGCCTGTACCTCAATGAGCGCGACTGCTCGATCCAGCGCCGCCATCAAAAGGTCGTGGAAGAAGCACCGGCGCCGGGGTTTAGCGTTGAACAACGCAAGGCCATGGGCGAAGCCGCCGTGCGCGCGGCCCAGGCCATCGGTTATGTCGGCGCCGGCACCGTGGAGTTCTTGCTGGATGCGCGCGGTGAGTTTTTCTTCATGGAGATGAACACGCGCCTGCAAGTGGAGCATCCGGTGACCGAGGCGATTACCGGCCTCGACCTGGTGGCCTGGCAGATTCGCGTCGCCCAGGGCGAAGCGCTGCCCATCACGCAAGCGCAGGTGCCACTGGTCGGCCATGCGATTGAAGTGCGCTTGTATGCCGAAGACCCGGCCAATGATTTCCTGCCGGCGACCGGGCAGCTGGCGCTGTACCGCGAATCGACAGCAGGCCCAGGGCGTCGAGTGGACAGTGGCGTCGCCCAAGGCGATAGCGTGTCGCCCTTCTACGACCCGATGCTCGGCAAGCTGATTGCCTGGGGCGAAGACCGTGAACAAGCCCGCCTGCGCTTGCTGAGCATGCTTGATGAGTTCGCCGTTGGCGGGCTCAAGACCAACCTGGGCTTCTTGCGGCGCATCATCGGCCATCCCGCGTTTGCGACGGCGGAATTGGATACGGGGTTTATCCCGCGCTATCAGGATGAACTGCTGCCAATGCCTGGCGGGTTGAGCGATGAGTTCTGGCGGGCCGCCGGTGCGGCCTTTATACAGACCTTGCCGGCGGATGATGGGCCTTGGGCCGACACCCGTGGCTTTCGCGCCGGTCTGCCTGCCGAGGTGTCCCTGCATTTAAGCTGCAATGGCCAGGACCGGCTGGTGACGCTGGCGGCAGATACGCCGCAGTTGCGTGACGAACAGCTGTGGGTCGAACAACAGGGTGTGCGTCGCGCGCATCTGGCGGTGCGCAGCGGCGATACCTTGTACCTGCGTTGGGACGGAGAAATGCACGCGGTCAGCCTGTTCGACCCGATTGCAGCGGTCGAGGCCAACCAGTCTCACCAGGGTGGCCTCACCGCGCCAATGAACGGCAGCATCGTGCGGGTGCTGGTCGAGGTCGGCCAAACCGTGGAAGCCGGCACGCAACTAGTGGTGCTGGAGGCGATGAAGATGGAGCACAGTATTCGTGCGCCCCAGGCGGGCGTGGTCAAGGCACTGTTCTGCCAGGAAGGCGAAATGGTTGCCGAAGGTTGCGCGCTGGTGGAACTCGAAACAGCAGGCTAGAACTTCGCCGTGGCCTGCACCACCACGCCGAGGATGTGGCAATCGTCGGTAAGCAGCAGCTTCGGGTAGGTCGGATTGAGCGGTACCAGGTACAGCTGGCCGCTCTCTTTCAGCAACTGGCGAAAGGTTGCCTGTGGGCTGTCGGCCCATCGGGCAACCACCAGCTTGCCCGGTTCGGCGGTGATGGCCGGATCCACCAGGATCATCATCCCCGCGCTGATGCTCAGGCCGCTGGGCGCGGTCATTGCATCGCCCGTGACCGGCAGCCAGAACGCTTCGCCTCGAGCGTGGTAATCCGTCAGCTCGAAACGCGGCGGGCCATAGCTGGCACGCTCTTCACGGGTTTCGCACAGGCCGCTCCAATCGCTGACCGGGTAGCGGAAATACGGGTTGTAGTGGCTCGTGGTGTCGGGTTCCTCGGCGGACCGTTCGCGAATCTGCAACGAGACCTCCAGGTACCCCAGGCCCAGCTCCGCCAGTACCCTGTTCATGTCCGCCACGCTCGGCACACGACGTTTCGCCAGCCAGTGGCCGACGCCGCCCTGGGTCATGCCCAAGCGCTCGGCCAACTCGGTTTGCGTGACCTTGGGGTGTTTCATGTTGGCTTTGACCAACGCTATCCATTTATCCATGGGGCCTGACAATACGTGAGGTATTTTCCCGGGCAATAAACAGTTTGTAGTAATCCATAAAACGACATAAATACGATACGTACTATGATCGGACATAAGGTTTTCGACACCCAACCGGAGTACCGCCCCTTATGACGACAAGCCCCCATCCCCTGCCCGACGACCCCGAAACCGCAGATATCCTCGACATACGCAGCAGTGGCGCCGCCCAGCGCGCGCTGGACTATTACTTGAAAGAAGAGGTGTCGATATCCGGCACGGACGACAGCTTCTTCAGCATCAAACCCGGCATCAGCCAGGAAGAAGCACTGATCCACGCCTCGGACCTGCTGCGCAGCGCCGCAGCCACTGCCTATGAATCGGCGAGCAGCCACCAAGGCAACAACCGCGACCTGGCGTTTTCAGTGGTGTATTTGATTGATATGGCGAAAGCGATGGTGGAGCGATCGTTGCGTGCGCCACAGGCTCAGGCAAGCGTTTAACAGGCGCAAAGGAAAAATATTTCTATCCCGACGATAAAAACATTTGACTTGCAAATGATAATGATTATTATTGGACCCAGCTGATCGCGAGATCAGTCGATAGACCAAGGGACCTTAGGTCGGACTCTTGGAATATCTCCTCATCAGGCTAATCACGGTTTTTGACCCGGCTCTTTGGCCGGGTCTTTTTTTTGCCAGTTTCCCTGGCATGGCTTCAGGCTAATGAAGACTGTGTGTTGCTTGATGGCGCGCATGGTAGCAAAAGACCATCGCCAAAAGAAAGCCGAACGAACGCTCTACGTCGGATCTTTGCGAATTAGCGCTTGAGAATCAATCTCATAGATTCTAAGCTGCTGGCGCGTCAAGGACGACGCCCCCTCCTCCCTGCAACAATTTTGCATCAAGATTTTGCCTGGCTCCTGTGTAAGATATCCGCCACAACACTCATATTCAGGCAACCAGACTATGACCGTGGCCTTGACCTCCATCAGGATCAGCACCGACTTCGACAGTGGCAATATCCAGGTGCTTGACGCCAGCGATGCCTATCAGTTGTTGCTCGCCATCAAACCCGACACCCGCAGCGCACATTTCCAGTGGTTTCATTTCAAGGCCGAAGGCATGCATGTGGGCCACACCCACACCTTCCGCCTGAGCAACGCGAGCCAGTCCTCCTATAAACACGCCTGGAGCGGTTACAACGCCGTCGCCTCCTATGACCATATCAACTGGTTCCGCGTGCCCTCGCGTTTTGACGGCGAACTCCTGCACATCAGCCTCGAAACCCGCGAAAAGCATGCGTGGATTGCCTATTTCGAACCCTACAGCCGCGAACGCCACGACTGGCTGATCGGCCAGGCCTTGAGCCGCGCCGGCACCCAATTGCTGGCCACCGGTAAAAGCGTCGAGGGCCGTGACATTCAGTTGCTGCGCCGTGGCAAAGGCGGCGAAGGCCGACGCAACATCTGGATCATTGCCCAGCAGCATCCCGGCGAGCACATGGCCGAATGGTTTATGGAAGGCATCATCGAACGCCTGCAACAGGACGGTGACAGCGAACTGAAAAAACTGCTGAAAGTCGCCGACCTGTACCTGATACCCAACATGAACCCGGATGGCGCCTTCCATGGTCACCTGCGCACCAACGCCATGGGCCAGGACCTCAACCGTGCCTGGCAGAGCGCCAGCCAGGAGATCAGCCCGGAAGTGCTGTTCGTCCAGCAACAGATGGAGAAATACGGCGTCGACCTGTTCCTCGACATCCATGGCGACGAAGAAATCCCCTACGTCTTCACCGCCGGCTGCGAAGGCAACCCAGGCTACACCCCACGTATCGAATCACTGGAAAAGCGCTTCCGCAGCCACCTGAGCGCCCTCACCCGCGACTTCCAGACCACCCACGGCTACACCCGCGACCTGCCGGGTGAGGCCAACATGACCCTGGCCTGCAATGCCGTTGGTGAACAGTACGACTGCCTGTCGCTGACCCTGGAAATGCCCTTCAAGGACAACGACGACGCGCCCAACCCCCACACCGGCTGGTCGGGCAAACGCTCGATGCAATTGGGCAAGGACGTGTTGAGTACCGTCGCCGATATCGTCGGCGTGTTGCGCTGACCCTGTTCGGGTTGAGCGAGCAAATTCGCTCAACCCGGATCAGTCCTTGCTACCCGTCATGCTTTGCAGCACGCCATCACGGCGAATCAACCCATGGAACAACGCCGCCGCCAGGTGCAACAGCACCGTCAGGAACAACAGGTAGGCGAGAAACCCGTGGGCCTTGCGCAGCACCGCGAACAACGGCGCATTCGCCCCCACCAGTGCGGGCAACTGCACTGAACTGGTGAGCATCACCGGATCGCCCGCGGCTGAAATCATCGCCCAGCCCAGCAGCGGCAACACCAGCATCAACGCGTACAGCACCAGGTGGGAGGCCTTGGCCGCCAGCACTTGCCACAACGGCAGGTCGGCGGGCAACGGCGGCTGGCGCGTAGCAAAGCGCACCAGCAAGCGCACAATCACCAACGCCAGGATCGCAATCCCCAACGGCTTATGCAGATGGATCAACCACGCATGGCGCTCCGACACCGATGCCGCCAACCCAGCCCCGATAAACAGCATGGCGATGATCATCAACGCCATCAGCCAGTGCAGCAGACGCGCCAAGGGTGCAAAAAAACGCGGTTGGGCATTCATGGCTTCGACTCCTGAGGGGCGCTGTGCAGCGCACTGACTTCACCGGCACGGCGAAGGTAGGAACTGGCATACGCCGCTGAACGTGCCGCCAACAGCGGGTCATTGGAGGCTTCGATGCCGCTGGGCAGAATCAGTGGATCAAAGTTGATGTCACGGCAATCGCCATCCGCTTGCGGCTGGCTGCTTTGCAACACCAACGTCCCGGCATTCAGCACCTTATGCTCGCCCGACCAGATCTTGCTCGCGTCGTCCAACGGGTCGCCGGGGTTGGCCAGGGTCATGTTCAACTGCCAACGCAACGGCCCAGCAGCCAGGCGCTGCACCAGGTCTTTTTCGAGAAAATCGGCACCGGCCGGCGCCGTGTCACCCACGGCATCCTGACGCTGCGGCACCACCCCCCAACGCACAGCCTGGCGCTTGCCATCGGCGCCCACCAGGTAGAACGCGTTGATCCCGTTATAGGTTTCGGTGGCGTAACTGGCCGACGGCTTGGCGGTCTTGACCCACGCCAGAAACGCCGCCGTCTCCGGGTGCGCGGCAAAAAACGCCGGCATGCTCGAAGGATTCGGCTTGCCAGTAGCCGGGTCCGGCGCACCCGCCTTGAGCAGCGCGTAGAACGCCTCAGGCGTACCCACCGGGAACACCGGCATGCTGTTCATCCCGGTGCGCCATTGCTGGCCGTTGGCCTGGCTGAACTGCACGGCAAAACTGCGGATCGGCACGCTGCTGTCCGGCGCATAGGGATTACCACTGGGCAAGGCAAAACGGCCGACCACCGGGGTCCTGGCCGCGCTGAACACCTCGGCGCTGGAGTACGCCCGGGCTTCAGTGCTGCTCTCGAAATACCCGGCGACACACACGCCCTTGGCATGGTTACGCCGGAAACCGGGATGTACGCCGTTATTGGCTTCCAAGGCATTGACCAAGGTTTTTGGCCGCAAGCGCTGTGGGTCGAGAGTGCCGTTGACGTAGGCAAATGCCCCGGCCACCAGCGTAACCACGGCACCGATACCGGCCAGCCTGAGAACCAGGCTGGCCTTGCTGAGCGGCGGACGTGCGTGATCTACCATGAAAAACTCCAGGGCACAGGGCCGCATGGGGAAAAGTACTATGAGACGACCCCCACGTAGGCTTATTCCCAAGACGCTGTAGTTTTTTCAGGGAAGGCAGATGGCTATGGCTGGTTAAAGGACGCCTGCCGCTTGTTCAGAAACGCCTGCATGCCCTCCTGCTGGTCCGGTGTAGCGAACAAACCATGAAACAGTCGGCGCTCCACACGCACGCCCTCGTGCAAACCCACCTCCAGGGATTGCGTCACCGCTTCCCGTGCCGCCCGGGTGGCCGTGCGCGAAAAGCCGGCAATCAAACCCGCCACTGCCAACGACTGCTCCAGCAAAACCGCCTCTGGATAGACCCGCGACACCAACCCCGCCTGCTCCGCTTCCCGGGCCGTCATCGGGCGCCCCGTCAGAACCATATCCATGGTCTTGGCCTTGCCAATCAACCCCGTCAACCGCTGGGTCGCGCCCATGCCCGGGATCACACCCAACTTGATTTCCGGCTGGGCAAACGTGGCGGTGTCAGCGGCAAAAATCATGTCGCACATCAGCGCCAACTCACAGCCGCCACCAAAGGCATATCCGCTGACGGCGGCAACGGTCGGCGTGCGCAGACGGGTAAAGGCCTCCCATCCGACGAAGTAGTCCTCGTTGAGCATGTCCAGGTAAGACTTGCCACTCATCTCCTTGATGTCAGCCCCGGCGGCAAAGTACTGCGCACTGCCGGTAATGACAAAACACCCGACCTGCGGGTCCCGGTCCAGGACCTCCAGGCATGCGACCAACTCCAACATCAGCGCCGAACTCAGCGCATTCTTGACTTGCGGACGATTGAGCCTGACCAGGACCACTCGACCGTGACGCTCGATTAGCACATTCATAGAAACCTCCACAGATTAATAGGATTCGACCACAGCGTTTCAGGAGTCCCAGATCGCGCCATACGCGGGTATCCCCCTGACCTCCAGTGCCTGCACCACGCGCCGCGTCAAACCCTGGTTGGAAATACAAATCACCGCCTCCACGCCAAGCGCCTCGACGGCCGCACAGGCCAGTTGCACAAGGTCGGGTTTGCCGCGCTCATCGGTGTCCCAGATCAACGCCTGGGGCTGGGCTTGCAGGATCTCGTCGACCAACGCATCCCCGTAGGTGCCCCTCGGGCTGCGGGTTGACCAGATCAAGTGAACAGGCACGTTACCCGCCAGCAGATGCGGCATCACCGGACCGATGCCGCTACCTGTGGCGACGTACAAGACCGATTTGAACAGCGTCTCCACATTCGCCACGCCTGCAGTGGTAATGCCCTTGACCCATACGTGGGACGGCAATTGCTCAATGAACTGCCCCGTCCAATCCCCGGCGCGGGAAATAATCAAGCGAAAGCCGGCTTGGCCCGGCGTGGGGATATTGGCAAATGAATGCCATTCCAACAGAGGGTTCAAACTGATGGCCGTGGATGACCCCGCAAAGGGTGTGGTGTGGGCAAAGCGCACGATCGCCGCGTGCCCGGAAGGCCGCACCGTATCGATTGCCACCTTGCGCAGGCGCAGCCATGGCAGGGCAATGCTCAACGTCAACAACACCAGCATCCAGAATGACCCGCTGCGCAGCGGATCAGCCGAGGCCAGCAGTGTCTGCCCCCAAAACAGCAGCAACACGCCCCAGCCGGCAAACCGGTGAACACGCTCAAAGCCATTGTGAAAACGGCCACGCACCTGCGGCATCGCCATGCCCACCATCAACAACAGCACGCCCATCAGCACCGCGTTGAGCCAGAACACCGGCGCCGAGACACTTCCAGGCTCGTGCAGATGCATGGCTGTCTGCGCGCCAACCAGTGCGATAAACCATGCCGTGGCCGCCACTGCCGCACCGCTGTGAAGCCCGCCAAAATGGTAGACCTTCGCCACACGCCGCCGAATGCCCAGCGGCCATGTCACCGGCACACGTGTCGCCAGCCAGAACAACGCATTGATCAGGTATTGCTGGCGAACCAGCGTTGCCAGCGACAGATTGATCAGCACCAGTGTCGACAGTGTTTCCACGCCCATGGACAGCACGCCTGGGCCCAGCCAAATCACCCCGGCATTGCAGGTGATCACCAGGGCGAACAGGCGGTTGTAATAAGACAGCAATGGCGCCGCCGACAAGCGCCGCCACAACCCCGGCTTACGCTGTACCACGGTGTGCATCATGGCCTCACACATCGACGACCTCCTTCACTGCCTGCCTCTGCTGAGCCCACTGCAACAGTAAAGCCTTATCGATCTTGCCCCTGGCAGTCAGGGGCAAATGCGCCAGCGCGTAAATCTTCGCGGGCACACAGTAGTAGGCAAGACGCAGCTCAGCCTGCTGCCGGCAGGAATCAACATCGGCGCTGGCCGGCGATACAAATGCCACGAGGGTGCGGCTGTCGAGCTTCAGCGTAACTGCGCGCAAGCATCCAGCGCCGACCTCCAGCGCAGCAGACACCGCATCCAGTTCCACGCGAAAACCACGTACCTTGACCTGATCATCCACACGCCCCAGATGCTCAAGCTGCCCGTCTGGCGTCCAGCGCCCCAGATCTCGCGTGCGGAACATCATTGCGCCGCCCCCCAGAAACGGGTCCGGCCGGTAACGCTGCGCAGTCAGCTCGGGGTTGTTCAGGTAACCTGCGGTCACCCCTGTCCCGCCGGCCCACATTTCGCCGACCTCCCCCAACTCACAGGCGCGCCCCTGTTCATCGAGAACGTAGACGGTGTTGTTGGGCGTCGGCGTGCCAATGGTCAGCGGTGTACCGGGCGCATGCCGGTGCAAGGTGTTGACGATGGTGGTTTCGGTCGGTCCGCACCCGTTATAGAAGTCACAGTGTGCGGCCCAGCAGTCGCCCAAGCCCTGGGGGCAAGGTTCACCGGCCACGGCCACCACCTTGAGGCTGGGGCAGTGTTGAGGATCAAGCGTGGCCAATATCGAGGGCGTTGCGATCAACACATCGCACTGTGCCGCAGTTTGCGCGATGTCCTCGCCGCGAATCAGCAGGGTCGCGCCATGGACCAGGCAGCCGAGTATTTCCCAGGCGGCCATGTCAAAACCGATATTGAGGATCTGCCCTACGGTGCGGCCCGGCGCCATGCCCATCCGTCCAGGCTCCGTCAACAGGATGTTGCACACATTACGATGGGTCACACGCACGCCGTTGGGACGCCCGGTGGTGCCCGACGTGAAGAGCACAAAACACAGGTCATCTGGATAGGTGACGGCAAACAGACGGCGATTATCCTCGGCGACCCAAGGCTCTTCGGCGAGGAACTCATCCAGGCACAGGCAACGATGAGCGTCTGACTCGGCCACAACCCCTTGCAGCTTCGACAAGGTCAGTATCACCGGGCTGGAGAGCACTTCAAGGACCATTGCCAGCTGCATCGGTGGCACGATCCTGGCGTCTTGAGGTACGTAGGCCGCACCAACCTTCAACACCGCGAGCATCCCCACCAGCATGGGGATCGACCGTTCGACAAACAACGCCACCGTGTCACCACGTGCCACGCCGCGCTCGATCAAGCGTGCGGCCAAGCGGTTGGCCTGACGGTCAAGTTGCTCATAGCTGATGCGCTGGCCCTGGCACTCTGCGGCCGTGGCCTGCGGTGTTAGCGCCACCTGCGCATCAATGGCGTGATGCACACACCCATAACCGGGCTGGGCTTGCGGCCCCTGCGCCCACTGTTCAAATATTGCCTGCTGTACACCGGGCAAGTGCGCGAGTGCGCTGCGGGAAAAATGCGTTTCATCTGTTGGCGACAACATCATCGATACACCCTCATCGTTTTACTGCCGACACTTTCTGGCAGGTACGACGGTGGATTGAGTGCATCACCGGCGATTACAGCCTCACAATTTATGCAGATGCATCCTATGAAGCCGACAATGGATTTCTTTCAGATGTGAACGGAATAAACCTACACGGGCCAGCGTCTACCTCAGCACAACCGGCTAGACTCCAACCCCCATGCATGAACTCGACGAAGCGTTACGTGAACTCATCCCCAGGCTGCGGCGCTTTGCCGTGTCCCTGACCCGTAACGCCAGCAGCGCCGACGACCTGGTGCAATCGACCCTGGAACGGGCCATCACCCGCTGGGCCGACAAGCGCAGCGAAGGCGATTTGCGCGCCTGGCTGTTTTCGATCCTCTACCGCCAGTTCCTCGACGCCCACCGCCGCAGCCGGCGCTACGCGCGCATGCTCGATTTTTTCAGCGGCCGCGACGACGCGCAGCCGTCGGTAGAACGCACGGTCATCGCCCAATCGACCCTGCAAGCCTTCGATCGCCTCAACCCCGAACAGCGCGCCCTGCTGCTGTGGGTGTCGGTCGAAGGCTTGAGCTACAAGGAAGTCGCCGACATCCTTGAGGTGCCCATCGGCACCGTGATGTCGCGCCTGTCCCGCGCACGCCAAGCCTTGCGTCAACTCAGTGATGGCGAAATTGCCAGCCCTTCCCTGCGGATACTCAAATGATCAGCCTGCCCCCCAGCGAACGCGATTTGCATGCCTACGTCGATCACCAGCTTCTGGACAGCGATCGCCGTGTGCTCGACACCTATCTGGCCGCCCATCCCGATGTTGCCGCCCAGGTCCATGCCTGGCAGCAGGATGCGCAGTTGCTGCGCGCCGCACTCGGCGGCGCCCTGCAACAGCCGGCCAACCCAGAGTTGGACCCGGCGCAGATTCGCCAGCGCCTCAAGCACCAATCGCGCCGCCACTTCGCCTCGGCGGCGGTGCTGTTGATCGCCGTCAGCCTCGGCGGCATCGGCGGCTGGCAGGCGCGCGAAGCCACGCAACCGGCCCTGGTGCCGATGGCCGACGCCATGCAGGCCTACCGCCTGTTTGCCCAGGACGGTGTTCTGCCCGCCGACTATCACGTGCAAGACGGCGGCAGCATGCAAGCCTGGCTGGATCGCTATTTCCACCAGGCCAGCCGCCTGCCGGACTTGAGTTCAGCGGGCTACGCGCCGGTCAGCGGGCGCTTGTTGACCACCGACCAGGGCGCGGCGGCGATGGTGTTGTATGAGGATCAACAAGGGCGGCGGGTCAGTTTCTACATTCGCCCACCGGGCCCGGATAACGGCTTCCTGCCCCGTGGCAGCCGCAGTGCCGATGGCTTGCTGGCCGAGTACTGGTCCGGCGGCGGCTACAACTATGCGATGGTCAGCCCGGTGGATCAGCCGACGCCCGCGCAGCAAAAGCTCTAGAACCCGACATCCAGCACCACGTTATCCAGATAGGTGCCCCCGGGCGGCGTGGCCTGGTCGGTGTAGATTTTGGCGTTGTAGTTGAAGACCTGGCTGCCGGTGCCCAGGCCGTTGCCGGGGTTGATGTCCGCCGAAGCGCTCGCCCGCCGCGCCGCGCCGACGCTGCCCCAACGGGTAGTACCGGCGCTGACAAAGATGTCGTAGGCCAAATAGTTGCTGCCGGAAATCATCCGGCGGCGCCCGCCCACGCTGACCGGCTGCTGCCCATCGCTGAGGCCGACGGTGTAGGCGCTGCCCTTGGTGCAATTGACGCTGGCCTGGCCGTTGACGGTGGCAAACCCACTGACCACCGGGGCACTGCCGAAGGCGATAGCCGGCGTGGTGATCAGGCAGTCGTTGGTCACCAGCATGCTGACGGTCAACGCCTGCGTGCCGGTGCCACTGTCGCGACCCAGGCAAATACCGATCAGGTTGATGGTCGAGCAGTAGTTCCAGGTCCAGACGATGCTCAGGGTTTCGCTGTACAGGCCGGCCGCCACGTTGCTGCCGGCGACACTGCGCAGATACAGCGGCAAGGTCTTGGTGCCTGGGCCGAACACCAACCCGTAGCTCTGGGCGATACCGCTGCTGCCGCCAAAGTCGAACGTGCTGCCTCGCGTAATGGGATACGTCGTGGAGTTGTTGCCATAGATCGTATAGGGGATCACATCACCGGTCGGCCCCAGCATGCCGCCCTGGGTCGACCCCGTGATCTTTGCGGTGAATTGGTCGCCACTGCCGAGTATCGACAGCAACAGCGGGGTGCAACTCAGGCCGGCGTTGGTGGTGGAACTGAGCTGCGCCGTGGCGAGCACCGACATCGAACTCACCGGGCCAAAGCTGGCCGGCGAGGTGGCAACCGCGCTGCACGCGCCGTGCACCTGCATCGACACACCCAGGCTCACCGCCGCCCACAGACCCCACAGCCATTCCTTGCCCCGCACACGCACGCTCCTTAATTCATTGACACACCAGCGGCCCGATCAGGGGCACCTGCGCCTGGGTAATGTCCAGGTCGAAGGTGGCCTGACAGCTTTGCCCGCCACTGAGGGTGACTTGCAACGTGTTATGCGCCGCAAGGTTCTCCAGATAGACCAAACCATCCCAGCCCACCACCGCCAACCCGGCACTTTGCTCATGGCGCACCTGACTGCCGAGGGGCAAGTCCTGATGCTGGCCATCCACCAGGGTGATGCTGGCCGCCACCACCCGGCGCACCGGAAACTCCAGCAGGTAACCACTGCCCCGGCGCACCGCCACCCGCTGTTCAACGTTGGCCACTTGCACGTTGGTGGGGAAGTTCAACGGGTCGATCTCATATTTGGCGCGGTAGTAAGCGCTGCTCCACGGCACCAACAAGTGCCCATTGCGATCGGTCTCGCCGACCACCTGGTTCTCGTAGCGCACGGGCACCCCGGCAAAACCGCCAGTGCTCACCACCACAAAGGCATCGTTGACCTGGTTGGCGACAAAAAACTCCTTGTCCATCCACACCAGCGAACCGGCCGCATCGGCCCAGCGCGTTTGGGCGTCGCGCGTGCCATACACGCCGGCCTGCAACTGCACCGACTGCATGCGCCAGGTCAGGTCCGCCTGGCGGTAGGTCGGCGCATCGCCGCTGGCATAGCCCAGGTTGAAACCCACCCCGCCACCGGCAGGCACGGCGCGGCTGTAATTCACGCGTTGTTGCACCTGCCCGCTGTTGCTGCGCTCGCTGCCCAGGCTGAGGCTGCCGTAGACGTCGAACGGGATAATCAATTGCCCTTGCACCGCCCAGTTGCTGTCACCGATTTCGCGGTTTGCCGACAGGTAAAAGCTGATGTTGCGCCACAGGGATTTGCTCCACGTCAGGTTCAGCAGGCGGGTGCGCGAATCGTCCGCCGCCTGCACATCGAAATAGCCCACGCCGAGGCTGCCAAAGTCATTCAGGTTCAGGCTCAGGGTCACCTGCTCGCTGCGCTTGCTGAGGCTGGCGTACGGGGTGTCGATCAGGGTCAGGTCGGCGTATTGATCACGGCGTTCGACCCGCTGGTAGGACAGGCTGTAATGCTGGCTGCTGTACTGATAACCCAGGCTCAGTTGCTGGCCCGAACCGCCGTCGAACTGGCTCTGGCTGATGGCGGTGTTGAGCACGCCGAAGTTGCCCAGGCGCAGGTTGCCGCCCACGCCGCCAAGGGTCAGGTCATTGGACGCTTCGGCATGGCTTTCCAAGGTCAACGCATCCGACAGCCCGTAGCGGAAGGTGCCGCTGGCCACGCCGGGGCCGTAGCCGAAGTCGCGCACGGTGTAGTCGCGGCGCAAATTGCCGGCCGACAGGGAAAAATCCGCCAGGCCTTTTTGCAGCAACGAGCTGGTGACATAGAACGGCACCGTGGTGGACACCTGCCGCCCGAGGGCATCGGTGGTGACCACCACGGCTTCGCCGGCACCGTTGATAAACGGCACGTTGGTCAAGGTGTAAGGCCCCGGCTGCAGGTCGGCGCTGCTGGATTTGTAGCCGTTGATAAACAGGTCGACCGACGACGGCACCGCCGCTTCCCCGGCGAACTGCGGCAACGGGTAGGTCACCAGGTCCGGGCGCACGCCGAAGTCTCGGGACAGTTGCACCCCGCCCAGGCGCACCGAGTTGCTCCAGGGCAAGGCGCCGCTGATCACGTCGCCCGCCTCGTAGGTCAACAGGCGCTCATCGTCGGAGAAACGCCAGGTGGTGTCGTAGCGCCGGTAGCCATTGTTGAACGTGCTGCCTTGGGTCTCGCGGCCGATGGTCGTGCGGTACTGGCCGGTGTTGGACAGCGTGCCCCAGGTATCGAACAGGCGCACTTCGTTGAAGATGCCCAGGTAAGTGCTGCTGTCATCGGTGTCGTTGAGGTAGGCATCGTAATTGAGCAACGCGCCAAAGCTGGTCAGCGCCTGGGTGCGCGGGTAGTTGTTGCGATTGCCGATAAACTGCGCCGGCAACCAGCTCGCCGGCACGTTGAGCAGCAGGCGCTGGGCCTGGCTGTCATAGTCGCTGTGCAGGCCTGGCACCTTATCCAGGTCGACCTCCACCGGCACGTCGCCCGGCAGTTTCATGCCGATTTCCTGCAACACGCTCGCCGGCAGAAACAGCCCACCCGCACGCTGGCTGACGGCAACCACACGGCCGGTATCCTGCTGGTTGACCACCAGTTCCAGGAACAACTGTGCATCGGCGACAGCCTCCATACTGCTGGGCGGCGGCGGCAATGGCGCAGCCATGCCCAGCGGTGCAAACACCAGGCCCGACACGCTGCCCACTACCCACACCGATCGCCATAGACAACGAGCCCAAACCTGGCTCACCAAGGCTTTGTGTCCATCAATGGACATCTCCATCCGTTAACACCCGGGGCTATTCCCTGCCCTGTCGCGCCTGTTCTACCGACCCGGCGCCAGGCTCTCCACTTGTGTGCCGCCGTTGATCCGCAGCTGTAATGGCTGGTCGGCCGGCAAGCCGTCGGGTACCTGCCAGCGCATGGTCGCCCCCGGCAACACGTAACCCATCAGGCCCTCCACCAGTGGGCGCGACTGGCCACCCTGCTTGAAGCTGGCATCGGTCAGGCGCGCATGCACGGCGCCCTGATTATGCATTTCCACATAGTTGCGGCCCGCGACGGTGACCTTCTTCCAGCTCAGGTCCGGTTTGCCGGCGGTCTTGGGGTCACGGTCGCGGGTGCCGTCAACCTTGCTCCAAAGGCCCGGGCCGTAAGCGAACAACGGCACCGAATAGCGCATCTGAAAGCGCACGGCCGCTGCGGTCTTGCCGTCCGCCGCAGTGACGACGGGCTCGGCAGAGGGGATCTCATCGATGATGATGCGATACGCCAGCTCCTGGCCTGGCGGCACTTCCTTGGTGCGAGTCAAGCGCACCAACTGCTTCTGCCCCGGCGCGATCTTCGCCACCGGCGGGCTGCCGATCACATCGCGCTGGTTCTGGTATTGCTCGTCGAACCCGTTCTGCGTCCAGGCAAATACGCGGATCTGCAGGTTGGCCGTCTCTGTACCGCGATTTTCCAACCACAACGCACTGGCCTGTTGATCGGCCTCCAGCACCGGGTCAATCGGCCAGATCAGCACCGAACTGGCCGCCTGCACCTGCCCCGCTACCCCCAACACACCGAACAAACCCGCTACCCACCATTGCCGGGAAGCTGCATACATAGATCCCACTCCTTATGCCATTCGCCTTACCACGTCAGCTGCACCTGCAGCGTGTCGCTGTACGTCCCCCCAGGCGTATTGCCCGGTAGCTGCACCCGGCCGTAAATCGGCAAGGTGATGTTGTTCGCGTTGGCGTAGGCCACGCTGACGCTCTGGCTGATGCCAAGGCTCTGGCTCAGCGCCGCATCGCGAAACAGCTGGTACGCCACCTTCGCCGTGCCGCTGTTGAGCTGCATACGTCGACCGCCGCTGTTATACAAACCGCCATCGACCGTCATGCTCAACGCCACCCCTGGCGTGCATTGCAAGACGACCGAGTTGGCCAGTGCCACCGACGCAGTGCTGGTCGCCAGCGCCGAATAGCTGCCGAACGCCAGGCTGCCGTAATTGCTGCCACCGCTGGCCACCAGGCAGCCCGGGGTGATCGTCGCACTTACCTGGAACGATTGGCTGGTCACGGCCAACAGCGACACCGGCATCCCCCAGCCGATGCACAGCGCCACCCATCCCGCCCATTTCATGGCCGTTAAAACGTCAGGGTCACATTGATCGTGTCGGTATAGGTGCCCGCCGGCAGCCCCGCCTTGCCAGTGGCTTTACCGTAGATATTCACGGCCTGGGCCACACCCGTACTGGCGGCGAGGGGAATCACCCCACCGATGGCCACCAGATTGGAATGGCCGCTATCGGTATAGAGGTCGTAGGGCACGTAGTTGGCAACGCCGTCGAACAACGCACGGGTGCCGCCGGTGGACTTGCCGTCATTGGCGCCACCGGCCACGGTCAGTGTCGGCGAGGTGCCGGCCGAGCACAGGATCGACAACGCACCGCCGCCGCCGCCCAGGACCTGGCCCGAAGACTCGGTAAACAAGCTGTTGGAAGCGCCGAAGGTCAATGCGCCGAAGCTCATCCCCCCGGTGGCGGCCGCGCCGTTGACCTGGCAGCTACTGGTCAGCACCAGGGTCGCGCCAATCGTCCCGGCCACCGTGGCCGCCTGTGCCCCCGACACCCACGCCAGTGCCAGTAATGGAAAAACTGCCTTGTATACACGTGCATGCATGATCTTCATCCTCATGGTTTACCAATCCAGAGTCACCGTCAGGGTGTCTGTATAAATGCCGGCCGGTAGGGCCCTGGTATTCGCCACCACCGAGCCGAATACCGGAATCGGTACTTGTGTGCCCTTGGTCACGACGAAATTGCGTTGCTGGCCGATGCTGTAGGCGCTACGCCCCAAAGCATCAGCCGACAAACGATAGGGAATGGTCTGACGCCCGTTGCTCAGGCGCCGTGTGGTGCCATCACCGTTGACGCCGCCGTCGATGGTCACCGTAAAGCTGCTGACCAGCGAGGGATTGCAGGACACCGCCAGCGGCGCCTTCTCGCCATCGGTGACACCGCTGGTCAAGCGGTTGTCCCAGGTCGGCCCATGGCTGCCGAAATCCAGCACCGCCGAACCACTGTCCGGGGTCACCGGGGTGGTGTCGGCGCCTTTGCTCACTTCGCAACTGGCGGTAATCACCAGGCGCGCGTGGATCTGCCCGGTGACCGCCGCCTGCGCGTCATCCGCCAGCAGCAACAAGCCGCCCATTGCCACAAGGGCCAAGCCACGACTCACCATGTGACCGTGACCTTGAGCAGGTCGGAATAACGCCCAACGACGGGAATATCCTTGAGCGGTTCAATACGACCGTAGAGGGGCAAATCGACGCTGCCGGAATCCGGCACCCGACCGCTGAGCGGCACGTCCACCGGCAACGGGATGCGCCGCGCGGCATCGGCATAAATGCGATAGGGAATGGGTTTGCTCGAAGGGGCAACGGCGCTCAGGTAACGCACTTCGCCGGTGCCGCCATGCAGGCCGCCGTCAACGCGCATCTGATAGGGCGTGTCGGGGTTGCACTCCAGGCGGGGCTGGCGTTGGCTGATCAAGGCCGCACTCAAGGGCCCGGCCGGGTCATCCAGACGCGGGCCGCTGCCAAAATCCAAAATGCCAAGTTGCTCGATGCCCGCCTCGCGGGTAATGCCCACCAGTTGGCAACCCCGCTGCACGTCGATGCGCACTTCGACCTGAAGCTGCGCACCGTGAGTCGTGTTGCAGAGCATCGCGCTCATGACTGCCAATACTGCTCGTCCCTTCACTGCCCCAAATCCTTGTACAGGGGTGACTGCTTTGTATGAGGTTAGTCAGTCAGGAGGAAACTGCCAGCCAATGGAGGAACGCAGGCGTGCCATGCTTTTTTGAGATAACGCGAAGGCCCCTTCTGTATTGGTCAAAACGCGGTGGTCGCCCTAAAGTAGGCGACCACCGGTAGACAGAGTGATCCCCATTGGCCGCGCTTTCACTGATCCGTCGCCTGCTCGGTAAAAAAACCGTGCCCCACGACGCCTCGCCTATCACCACATTCTTTGCGCAAAAAGCCGCGCAACAGGGCTATACCCTCAGCGCTGGGCAAGCCCGCGCCATCAGCGCCCTGGCCCGCGAATCGCGGCACCTGCTGGCACGCCAGCCCACCCGCAGCCTGTACTTGCACGGGCCGGTGGGGCGCGGCAAAAGCTGGCTGCTGGACGGGTTTTTCCAGGCGCTGCCGATGGCCGAAAAGCAGCGAGTGCACTTCCACGATTTCTTTGCGCGATTGCACCGCGGCATGTTCAAGCACCGTGCACAGGACGATGCCCTGGCGGTGACCCTGAATGAGCTACTGGCCGGTTGCCAGGTGCTGTGTTTCGACGAGTTCCACGTGCATGACATCGGCGATGCCATGCTTATCAGCCGGCTGTTCAAGGCATTGTTTCAGCGCGGTGTGTGGGTGCTGGTCACCTCCAACTACCCGCCCGCTGGCCTGCTGCCCAACCCTTTGTATCACCAACGGTTCAAGCCGGTGATCGACCTGATCGCCGCGCGCATGGACGTGCTGGAAGTCAGCTCGCCCGAGGACTTCCGCAGCCTGCCCCAAGCCCACAGCACGCAACGTTTCACCGCCGGCCACTACCTGTGGCCAGGCACCGCGAGCCAACGGGAAGCGCTCGGCCTGCCTGCCGCGGATTGCCCTGCGCTGCCCCTGGCCGTCGGCAACCGCCAGTTGCAATGCCGCAGGCACCAGGGGCGCACCATCGCCTTCACCTTCAACGACCTGTGCGAACAGCTCACGGCGGTGATGGACTACCTGCTGTTGTGCCACGACTTCGACCACTGGATCATCGACGGCCTGCCCGCGCTGGCCGATTGCCCGATTGCCGTGCAACAGCGTTTTATCAACCTGGTGGACGTGCTCTACGACAGGGACAAGCACCTGATCCTCATCGGCGAGCAGCCGCTTGAACAGGCCTTGCATGGCCAGGCCATCGACCTTGCGCGCACCGCCAGTCGCCTCGGGCAATTGCAACAGAGCGGCGCACAACCGCTATCATGAGCGCCATTTACGCCCCTTTGCCCAGAGATCGCGCCATTCATGCATACCCTCGCCCAACTCAAGGCCGGCCAATTGGCCGGTATCACGCGTCTGGACCTGTCCTGCGGGCTGACCGAATTCCCCCGGGAAATCTTCGAGCTGGCCGACTCCCTGGAAATCCTCAACCTCAGCGGCAACGCCCTGAGCCGCCTGCCCGACGACCTGCACCGCCTGCCGCACCTGCGCGTGCTGTTCTGCTCGGACAACGCCTTCACCGAACTGCCCGAATGCCTGGGCCAGTGCGCCACGCTGAGCATGGTCGGCTTCAAGGCCAACCAGATCACCCACGTACCCGCCGCTGCGCTGCCGCCACGGTTGCGCTGGCTGATCCTCACCGACAACCAGGTCAGCCAGTTACCCGTTGAACTGGGCGAGCGGCCATTGCTGCAAAAACTGATGCTGGCCGGCAATCACCTGACGCAATTGCCGGAAAGCCTGGCCAACTGCCATAACCTTGAACTGCTGCGCATCGCCTCCAACCGTTTCACCTGCCTGCCCGAGTGGCTGCTGGCGTTGCCAAGCCTGACCTGGCTGGCGTATGCGGGGAACCCGGTGGAAATGGCGGTGCAGCTGTCTGACGATGACAGCACGCCGGACATTCCCTGGTCCGAGCTGGAATTGGCTGAAGTACTCGGAGAAGGCGCATCGGGGGTGATCCACAAGGCACTGTGGAAGCCCTCGGGGCAATCCGTCGCGGTAAAACTCTACAAAGGCACCATCACCAGCGACGGCTCGCCGCTGCATGAAATGCAGGCGTGCATCGCCGCCGGGCTGCACCCCAACCTGATCAAGGTGGAAGGCCGCGTCGTCGGCCACCCGGATAATCAGGCAGCGCTGGTGATGGACCTGATCGACCCCAGCTACCGCAACCTCGCCGCATTGCCGAGCCTGGCGTCGTGCACCCGCGACATCTACGCGCCGGGCGCGGTGTTCAGCCTGGACGTGGCCTTGCGCATGGCGCGGGGCGTTGCGTCAGTGGCCGCGCACCTGCACCGCCATGGCATCACCCACGGCGACCTGTACGGCCACAACATTCTGTGGAATGAGGCCGGCGATTGTCTGCTCGGGGATTTTGGCGCAGCGTCGTTCCATGCCACGGCGGACACCTTGGAAACCAAGGCGTTGCAGCGTATTGAAGTGCGCGCGTTTGGGGTGTTGCTGGGGGAGTTGCTGGAGCGGGTTGAAGCGGGGGTGAGTGAGGAACTGGTGGCACTGCGCGAGCGTTGCTGCCAGCCGGATGTGCTGGCGCGTCCGGGCTTCGACGAAATCGAAGCACTACTCAAGTCAGCCTGACGAAACTCAATACAACTGTGGGAGCTGGCTTGCCTGCGATAGCGGTGGGTCAGTTTGCATATCAGCAACTGATAGACCGCTATCGCAGGCAAGCCAGCTCCCACATTTTGGACTGTGTTGATTCAGTTAAAAATCAGCCAGCCAGGCCGACGAACATATCCTGCACGTCATCATGGTTGTCCAGGCCTTCCAGGAACGCCTCGACTTCAGCCATCTGCTCATCGGTCAAACCGCTCACCGGGTTCTTCGCGATGTAGCCCAGCTTGGCCGACAGCACGGTGAAACCCTGCTCCGGCAGTGCTTTCTGCACGGCATCCAGGTCGGTGGTCTCGGTGATGAACAAGGTGGTGCCTTCTTCTTCGCCGTCTTCGAAATCCTGGGCGCCGGCTTCGATGGCGGCCATCTCCGGATCAGCATCCGGGGTATCCGGCGACGCTTCGATCAGGCCGACGTGGTTGAAGTCCCAGGCCACGGAACCGGAAGCACCCAGTTGGCCCTTGCGGAACGCCACGCGGATTTCCGCCACGGTGCGGTTGATGTTGTCGGTGACGCACTCGACGATCAAGGGCACCTGGTGCGGTGCAAAACCTTCGTAGGTCACGCGGTGGTACTGCACGGTTTCACCCAGCAGGCCGGCGCCTTTCTTGATGGCGCGGTCCAGGGTTTCCTTGGGCATCGAGGCCTTTTTGGCCTGCTCCACCACCAGTCGCAGGTGGGCGTTGGTGGCGGTGTCGGCACCGTTGCGGGCGGCGATGGTGATTTCTTTCACCAGCTTGCCGAAGATCTTGCCCTTGGCATTGGATGCCGCTTCTTTATGTTTGACTTTCCACTGTGCGCCCATGACTCACTCTCTAATATCCATAGCGCCGAGACGTCTACTGGCCGGCGCTTTGGGGGCAGAGTTTATAGGGCAAAAACGCAACGTTCCACCAAAAAACCGTCAGGGCGCCAACTCGAAAAACGCCTGGATCAGGCGCAATGAGCGACGCCGTTCCAGGCAGCCGAGCATATGCCGGTTGACCAACCCAGCGCCTTGCAAGGCAATCGCCTTGACGCGCGGGTCCGGGCTGACCTCCATGGACGACACCACCCCTACCCCCAATTCAGCGGCGACGGCTTCGGTCACCGCCTCGCGGCTGTCCAGTTCCAGCAGCACCTTGGGCGCCACCGCAGCCGCCTGGCAGGCGTCATCAAAAGTGCGCCGGGTGATGGAGCTGGGTTCGCGCAGCACCATGATCTGCTCGTGCAGTTGCGCCAGGCGAATGCCCGCCGCCTGCGTGGCCCAAGCATGTTTGACGGGCACCAGCGCGCAGATACGTGACTCGCCCAACGCTTGCAGATGCAGGCCATTGCGCGGTTCCACCTCGGTAAGCACCGCCACATCCGCATGCTCCGACAACAGTGCCGCCAGGGTTTCCTGGGCATTGCCCAGGCGCAGGTTGACGGTGATGCCGGGGTAACGCGCGCGCAGGCTGGCGATCATCGGCATCACCAGGTGCGGGCCGTCGGCCGCGACCTCCAGGCGCCCGGTGAGCAATTGGCGATTGGCTTCCAGCATTGCCTGCGCCTCATCCACCAAGCCGAAGATCGCCCGGGTGATGGCCGCCAGCCGTGCGCCCTCCTCGGTCAACTCCACCCGTCGCGCGGTACGCCGTAGCAAGGGGATCTGGTAGTGCTCCTCCAGCGCCTTGATATGCCCGGTCACCGCCGGCTGGCTGATAAACAGCCGCGCTGCCGCCCGGGTAAAACTGCCCTCGCGGGCCACGGCATCGAATGCACGCAGTTGGAATAGATTCATAGCTATCGGCCTCACTGATAGCTCGCATAACAACAAACAATTTGATTGATAACAAGCCAAACTGCAATTTAGGCGCCGTAGCGTGAACCGAACGCTTTACGAGGACCTGCAATGACCGCGCCTATCCTGCTCACCCCTGGCCCCTTGACCACCTCCGCCCGCACCCGCCAGGCGATGATGGTGGATTGGGGCTCGTGGGATGAACGCTTCAACCAACTGACCGCCAGCGTCTGCGAGCAGCTCCTGGCGATCATCGACGGCGCCGCCAGCCACCACTGCGTGCCCTTGCAAGGCAGCGGCACCTTCGCCGTCGAAGCGGCCATCGGCACCCTGGTGCCGCGCGATGGCAAGGTGCTGGTGCTGATAAACGGCGCCTACGGCAAGCGCCTGGCGAAGATTTGCGAAGTCCTCGGCCGCGACTTCAGCACCTTTGAAACCGCCGAAGACCACCCCACCACCGCCGCCGATGTGGACCGCCTGCTGCACGCCGACCCAGCCATCAGCCACGTCGCGTTGATCCACTGCGAAACCAGCACCGGCATCCTCAACCCCTTGGCCGAGATCGCCCAGGTGGTGAAACACCACGGCAAGCGCCTGATCGTCGACGCCATGAGTTCCTTCGGCGCCCTGCCCATCGATGCCCACGCAGTGCCTTTCGACGCGCTGATCGCTGCGTCCGGCAAATGCCTGGAAGGCGTGCCCGGCATGGGCTTTGTCTTCGCCGACAAACAGGCACTGGCCGCGGCCCAAGGCAACTGCCATTCCCTGGCGATGGACCTGTTCGAGCAGCACGCCTACATGGCCAAGACCGGCCAATGGCGCTTCACCCCGCCGACCCATGTGGTCGCCGCCCTCCACGAAGCGCTGCTGCAATATGCAGAAGAAGGCGGCCTGCGCGCACGCCAGCAACGCTATGCATGCAACTGCCAGACGCTGTTGGAGGGCATGGCCGAACTGGGCCTGCGCAGTTTCCTGCCGGCGGCGATCCAGGCCCCGATCATCGTCACCTTCCACGCGCCGCAAGACCCGCGCTACCAGTTCAAGGACTTCTACGAGCGGGTCAAGGCCAAGGGTTTCATCCTCTACCCGGGCAAGTTGACCCAGGTGGATACCTTCCGCGTCGGCTGCATCGGCCACGTTGACGCCGCCGAAATGCACGCCGCCGTCGCCGCCATCGGCGAGGCGCTGCACGCCATGGGCATTACTCTTTCATCTATCGGATCGCCAGCATGAACTATCAAAACCCCAACACCCTGCAAGCCGTGATCCTCGATTGGGCGGGCACCGTGGTCGATTTCGGCTCGTTCGCACCCACGCAGATTTTTGTCGAGGCGTTTGCCGAGTTCGACGTGCCAGTGTCCATCGCAGAAGCCCGTGGCCCGATGGGCATGGGCAAGTGGGACCATATCCGCACCCTGTGCAACCAGCCGCAGGTCGCCGAACGCTATCGCCAGGTGTTTGGCCGTACGCCGACGGATGACGACGTAACCGCGATCTACCTGCGCTTCATGCCGTTGCAGATCGAGAAAATCGCCGAGCACTCGGCGCTGATCCCCGGCGCCCTCGACACCATCGCCGCACTGCGTGGCCTGGGCCTGAAGATCGGTTCCTGCTCCGGCTACCCCAAGCAAGTGATGGACAAGGTCGTCGCCCTGGCCGCGACCAACGGCTACGTCGCCGACCACGTGGTCGCCACCGACGAGGTGCCCAACGGCCGCCCCTGGCCCGCCCAGGCCCTGGCCAACGTGATCGCCCTGGGCATTGACGATGTGGCGGCGTGCGTGAAGGTCGACGACACCGTGCCGGGCATCCTCGAAGGCCGCCGTGCCGGCATGTGGACCGTGGCGCTGACGTGCTCTGGCAACGCGCTGGGCCTGAGCTATGCGCAATTCCGTGACCTGGATGGCACCACCCTGGCCACCGAGCGCGCGCGCATCGAAAGCATGTTCAAAGGCTCGCGCCCGCACTACCTGATCGACACGCTCAACGACCTGCCGGGGGTGATCGCTGATATCAATGCACGTTTGGCTCGCGGGGAAATGCCACAAAACGACTGATGGAGGTCAAGACAAGGGCATTTGTGCCAGGCGCGGCGCTCAAAACCGGCATACAGTTAAGTCACTGCGTCACCAAAGAACGCAACGCTGTTCCGTGATGAAACTGTTTGCCCTGATGAGTGAGGAAACCAGCAATGCCGTGGAAAAACTCCGATACGCGTTACAGCACCATGTCGATTGCATTGCATTGGTTGATGGTGGTGCTGCTGGCGGTGGTCTACGCCTGCATTGAATTGCGCGGCCAGTTTCCCAAAGGCAGCGGCGCACGCACGTTGATTGTCGAGATGCACTTCATGCTCGGCCTCACGGTGTTTGTGCTGGTGTGGCTACGCCTGTTTGCCCGCAGCCTGGGCGTGGCGCCAAAAATCGTACCGACGCCGCCGCAATGGCAAAGCCTGTTGGCGACGCTGATGCACTTCGCGTTGTACGCGTTGATGATCGGCATGCCGATTGCCGGCTGGCTTATCGTCAGTGCCGAGGGCCATTCGGTGATGTTCTATGGCATGGAATTGCCGCCGCTGATCGCCGAGAACAAGGCGCTAGCCAAGGAAATCGAAGGCTGGCACGTATGGTTCGGCAAGGTCGGGTATTGGTTGATCGGGCTGCATGCGTTGGCGGGGATTGGCCACCACTACATCCTGCGCGACAACACCGCGTTGCGCATGATGCCGGGCAAGCGCGCTAACCCGTGAAGCCGCGGCGGCCTTGCAGGCCGCCGGTGTGGATGAAGATCAGGCGAGTGCCGGGAGCGAAACGCCCGGCCTCGATCTGTTGTTTCAAGGCCAACAGCGCTTTGCCGGTGTAAAGCGGTTCCAGGGGCAGGCCGCAGGTTTTTTCGGTGTGCTCGATAAACGCCAAGAGCTCTGGATCGACTTTGGCGAAACCGCCCAGACTGGCATCCAGCAGCTCATAACCACCCTGCACGAGCGCCTCCACGTTCTGCGCCACACCGTGGTCGTCCGGCACCGCCATGGCGCCGTACACCGTGTGGGTGCCCGCCTCTGCCAGCACCAACCCGGCCACGGTGGTGCCGGTGCCCGCCGCCAACCACCAGCCGTCGTAATCGGCCCAGCCCAGCGCGGGCAACTGCGCGCGGGCTTGCTCGACCAGCACCGCACAACCCACCGCACCGGCGAGCCCGCCGCCGCCTTCGGGCACGGGATGCAGATCGGGATATTGCTCAAGCCACGGCAACCAGAAACCCGGCTCATGGCGCGCACGATAGCCGCCATAACCCAGCCAATGCAGCTGCATGCCGAACGCTTTCAGGTCGAGAACCGTGGGCGTGTCCTGGGGATGGCCACGCATCAAGCCGACGGTGGCGAAACCAAAACGTTTCCCCGCCGCCGCCAGCGCGTGCAGATGGTTGGACCAGGCACCGCCGAGGCTGATGAGGCCGTTGGCGTCTTGCGCTTGCGCCAGGTGCCCGCTGAGCTTGAACCACTTGTTGCCGCTGATCAGCGGGTCGATGCGGTCCAGGCGCAGTACGGCCAACTCGACGCCTTGCAGCCAGTCCAGGTGCAAGGGTTCAAGCGGTGCATTGGGAAGCCAATCGAAGGGGCCCATCGGAATGCATCTGCATGAAAAAAGGGGTGGGTAGTCTAACACCGCCCACTCGACGCCAATGCAGTGGAGTCATGGACCTGTGGCGAGGGAGCTTGCTCCCGCTGGGCTGCCTAGCGGCCCCAAAAGCGTGGGAGCGCTGCGCACTCCAGCGGGAGCAAGCTCCCTCGCCACAAAAGCTCCCTCGCCACAGGGTGTGTTGCTCGGCCTGCCGGCCTTACAGCTCGGCGGCCAGTCGCGAACCCTGGTTGATGGCGCGCTTGGCATCCAGCTCGGCCGCTACGTCGGCGCCGCCGATCAGGTGCACATTCTGGCCGGCGGCAACCAAGCCGTCCTGCAACTCGCGCAGCGGGTCCTGGCCGGCGCAGATGACGATGTTGTCTACCGCCAGCACCTGAGGCTCACCCTCGGCGCCGATGCGGATATGCAGGCCTTCGTCGTCGATTTTCAGGTACTCGACGCTGTTGAGCATCTGCACCTGTTTGTTCTTCAAGCCGGTGCGATGAATCCAGCCGGTGGTCTTGCCCAGGCCGTCGCCAACCTTGGAGGCTTTGCGTTGCAGCAGGAACACCTCACGCGCCGGCGCATGCACCTGCGGCTTGATCCCGGCCACACCGCCACGGGCTTGCAGCTGGGTGTCGATGCCCCACTCTTTCCAGAACGCTTCGCGGTCGAGGCTGGTGGATACGCCTTGATGGACGAGGAACTCCGAAACGTCAAAACCGATACCACCGGCGCCGATCACCGCCACGCGCTTGCCCACCGGCTTGCGCTCCAGGATCACGTCCAGGTAGCTCAGCACCTTGGCGTTTTCAACGCCCGGGATTGCCGGAGTGCGCGGGGCAATGCCGGTGGCGAGGATGATCTCGTCATAGCCGCCCGCCTTGAGTTGCTCGACATCCACGCGGGTGTTGAGGCACAGCTCCACATGGGTGGTCTGCAATTTGCGTTTGAAGTAGCGCAGGGTTTCGAAAAACTCTTCCTTGCCCGGCACACGTTTGGCGATATTGAACTGACCACCGATCTCGCTGGCGGAATCGAACAGCGTCACTTGATGGCCGCGCTCGGCGGCTACCGTCGCCGCGGCCAAACCGGCTGGGCCGGCGCCGACCACGGCGATTTTCTTGATCTGCTTGACCGGCAGGTAGTTCAGCTCGGTCTCATAGCACGCGCGCGGGTTGACCAGGCAGGTGGTCAGCTTGCCGCCAAAGGTGTGGTCCAGGCAGGCCTGGTTGCAGCCGATGCAAGTGTTGATCTCATCGGCGCGCCCAGCAGCCGCTTTGTTGACGAACTCCGGGTCGGCGAGGAACGGCCGCGCCATGGAAACCATATCGGCATCGCCTTCGGCGAGGATTTGCTCGGCGATTTCCGGGGTATTGATGCGGTTGGTGGTGATCAGCGGGATCTGCACCGCACCGCGCAACTTGGCCGTGACCTTGCTGAACGCGCCACGTGGCACCTTGGTGGCGATGGTCGGGATACGCGCTTCGTGCCAGCCGATACCGGTGTTGATAATCGTCGCACCGGCCTGCTCGATGGCCTTGGCCAGTTGCACGATCTCTTCCCAGGTGCTGCCACCTTCCACCAGGTCGAGCATCGACAGGCGGAAAATAATGATGAAGTTCGGGCCGACAGCCTCACGCACGCGTCGCACGATTTCCACCGCGAGGCGCATGCGGTTTTCGTAGCTGCCACCCCAGCGGTCGGTACGGTGGTTGGTGTGGGCGGCGAGGAACTGGTTAATGAAGTAGCCTTCGGAACCCATGATTTCCACGCCGTCGTACTCGGCGACCTGGGCCAGCAGCGAGCAGGTGACGAAATCCTGGATCTGTTTCTCGATGCCCTCCTCGTCCAGCTCCTTGGGCTTGAACGGGTTGATCGGTGCCTGGATCGCACTCGGCGCGACCTGCTTGGGGCTGTAGGCATACCGGCCGGCGTGGAGAATCTGCATGCAAATCTTGCCGCCCGCGTCGTGCACGGCCTGGGTCACGATCTTGTGTTTTTGTGCTTCTTCGTCAGTGGTCAGCTTGGCCGCGCCGGCGTAAACGCCGCCTTCATCGTTGGGGCCAATGCCACCGGTAACCATCAGGCCCACACCGCCACGGGCGCGCTCGGCAAAGTAGGCCGCCATGCGCTCGAAACCGCCGGGTTTTTCTTCCAGGCCGGTGTGCATCGAGCCCATCAGGGTGCGATTGCGCAAGGTGGTAAAACCCAGGTCCAACGGGGCCAGCAGGTGCGGGTAGGCAGCAGCGCTCATGGTACAGCTCCACAACGGATCATCACGGGACGTGGCGCACTCGAACGGTGTGCCATCGGTTTATGTCCCACAGCCTATGATTCGCTGGACTACTGCTCAATGACCGAAACTGACAAGTTATTGATCCAAATGCGCAGCGCCCCTTGGCAAGCCGTGCCATGGGCCCTAACCTAGTCGGCGAACCCTGCACACGGTCTGTTGTCTGTTGCCCCATGCGTAAACTACTAGCGTTCACCGTCACCCTGGCCCTGGTTGCCGCCGTCGCCGCGTATCTGGTCTGGACCCAGGAGCGCCCTGTGGCGCATTACCTGTCAGACCTGCGCATCACTTTGGCCGTCAACGAAGGCGAGCCTGCCGAGCGTGGCAACTTGCTGGGCATCCAGCCGGAGCTGTTCCCCGCCGACTATCAAAGCCTGGAACGCCTGCACCTGAAGCTCGCGGCGTACCTGCAAAACGCCCGGGAACAGGGGCTCATCAACGAGAAAACCATCGTCGTGCTGCCGGAACATATCGGCACCTGGCTGATGCTCACCGGCGAAAAAAACGAGGTGTACCAGGCCCTGCACGCCAAGGACGCGATGAACTGGCTGTCGGCCAGCAACCCGTTGCAGTTTGCCCGTGCATGGCTCAGCGCCACCGGCGACAACCGCATGGACGATGCCTACCTGCGTATGAAGGCCAACGGCATGGCGCGGGACTATCAGTTGCTGTTCGGCGGTTTGGCCAAGGAATTCGGCGTCACCCTGGTGGCCGGTTCCATCGCCCTGCCCAACCCCAGCGTGAGCCAGGGGCAACTGCACGTGGGCCATGGCGCGCTGTACAACGCCAGCCTGGTGTTCAACGCCGACGGTGTGCCGCTGGGCCAGCCGCAGCGCCAGCTGTACCCGATCTACGATGAACGCGGCTTTATCACGCCCGGCGATGAGAACGTCGTCAGCGTGGTCGACACTCCGGCCGGTCGCCTCGGCGTGCTGGTGGGCAGTGACAGCTGGTATCCAGACAACTACCGCAAACTCAACGAACACGGCGCGCAACTGATCGCAGTGCCGGCCTTTGTGCTCGGTCGCGACACCTGGGACCGACCGTGGCGCGGTTTTAAAAGCGTATCCACCCCGCCGGAGATCAGCCTCAAGCCCGAAGAGCTCAGTGAAGGCGAGGCCTGGCGCCGCCTCACGTTGATCAGTCAGCAGCCCATCAGCCAGGCGACCGCTGGCATGAGCGTGTTCCTGCGTGGGCAGTTCTGGGACCTGGGTACCGCCGGCCACAGTTTTCTCAGCAACAACGGGCAGATCAGCGCCGACGGTGAAGCCCGTGGCGCACGTTTGTTGAATGTCTGGCTGTGAAACCGGTACGCCTGGGGGATCTGTCGGTGGGCTTTGTGCACACCTTGGCCGATGCCATTCAAAGTCACGGCCTGGACCCGCAACCGCTGCTGCTGCAATACGGCCTGGACCCGGCGCGACTCGCCGAAGCGGGTGCACGCTTATCCATCCCGCGTTATATGCGCCTGGGCCATGCCGCCATCCAGCTTACCGGTGAGCCGGGCCTGGGCCTGCGCATGGGCCAGCTCAGCCGCTTGAGCCAGGCCGGGCTCGCCGGCGTCACCGCCGCCCAGGCGCCCAACGTACGGGAAGCTGCGCGCACGCTGACACGCTTCGAAGCGCTGTACGGCTCCAATTATCGTGGACAGTCGAGTTTCCATGAGGATGCCGAGGGCGCCTGGCTGCGGTTCTATTCCATCAGCCCCTACAACGCCTACAACCGCTTTGTGGTGGACTCGATCATCGCCGGCTGGCTCCACCAATTGTCGGGCCTGGCCCAGCAGCCCGTACAGGCGCAACGTATCGAAATCGAGTTTGCCGCACCGGACTACGCCAACGCGTACAGCGTGCTGGGCGAGGGTCCGATCCAGTTTGGCGCCGAATCCAACCAACTGCGCCTGAACCAACAGACCCTGGCCCTGCGCAATCCACAGCATTGCCCCAGCACCTGGCACTTGTTGTTGCAACTGTGTGAACGGGAATTGGAGCAGCTGACCCGCACCCGCAGCCTGCGCGAGCGCATTACCCGGTTGCTCGGGCCGATGCTCAATGGCGGCCGGGAACCCGACCTGGAAGAAGTGGCGGCACGCTTGAAGCTGCCGACCTGGACACTGCGCCGCAAACTGGCCGAAGAAGGCACTCAGTTCCGCGCGATTCTCAATGACACCCGCCGCGACCTGGCCATGACCTACATTCGCGACACGGAGTTGGCGTTCGGCGAAATCGCCTACTTGCTCGGTTTTGCCTCAGCCCAGGCGTTTCAACGGGCGTTCAGGCGATGGAACAACCAGACCCCAGGGGAATTTCGCCGCAGTCAGCGGCATTCCGCCTGAAGTCGGGGTTACAGCTCGGTGGCGTCGTCTGCGGGTTCCAGCGGGTCCAACTCGATCGCGCTGAACTCAAGCAGTTCTTCCTGGTAGTCGTCCATAGTGGGCTCCTTGTCTGATTGAAAGCGGTTGCAGGTAAATGACCTGCATCACCAGCCTAAAGTGCCGTTGTGACGAAAAAAAGTCAGCGTCATGACGTTCCTGCACTTCAAGATTAAACGTAGCAGCGTTGTATCGATTTAGCACTTGGGTTTTTAGTTGCAATTGCAATCAAATACAAAACTCCATTAGGGTATGGGCATCCGTCTTCAGGGAACCTGCCCATGCCCGCCTCTACTGCCCACGCCGCACAACTTTGCATCGCTGCGCTGAATAGCGCCGCGCACTCGCACAATTCGCCGCTCTACACAGTGATGACCATGGCCAACACCCTGGAATCAAGCAGGCAGGCCTGGGTGATTCGCGCTCAGTCCCGCTCGCGACGGGTAGGCAGCTGGCCCAGTTGGTTCGCGCGCAATACCGCGGAAAAACCGCTGCTGTACCTGCACAGCGCGGCGTCGTCGGCGCAATTGTGTGCGCTGTCCGGGGAGACGGCCCAGCGTGGCATTCTGTGCAATGACATCGAGAACCATCCTTCCGTCTGGCCCAGGGGCGCACAACCGTCCCTGCCGTTGTGGCTCGCCACCAACCCGCACTGCCTGCCATACGACCCGGCTTCGGGCGCCGAAACTCGGGCGATTGTGCTGGCGGGGCTGCACGCGCTGTATGTCGACGGCAAACCTGGGTTCTATTACCTGGCATTGCATGATCGAGAGGGTGCACGGACCTTGAGCGAGCAAGACCGTGAGGACGCCCTCAAGGGCATGTATCCGCTACAACGCGGCCATACGGGGGATGTGCGCTTGCTCGGCGCCGGCCGGGCGCTTGAAGAGGTCATCCACGCCGCGCGCTTGCTCAAGCAAGATTGGAATATCCGCGCACAACTGTGGAGTTGCCCCAGCTACACGCGCCTGGCCCGTGAAGCGGCGGCCGCTGAACGCTGGAACCGCCTGCATCCCACAGTGCCCCGGCGCAGTTGCCACTTGCGCAGTTGCCTGCCGGGGAGTGAAGCGCCGGTGATCGCGGTCACCGGTTACCCGCAGCCGATCGTGGATCAGTTGGCGGGGTATGTGGATGCCCGGTTTGTACCGCTGGGAGCGGGAACAGTGCAGGCTTCGGCGCCGAGCCGCTATTGGATTGTGGTGGCGGCGCTCAGGGCGTTGGCCGATGAGGGGCGTATCGATTCACAACAGGTAAAAACGGCGATGGCCCGGTATCCACTGGCATGAAGTGGGCTTCAAGGTGCTTCAGATCTTGCTGCGGCTGCGAACTGCCAACGTGGCTGTGCGCTCCAGGGTATCGGCAAACACCTGGCGCTGCTCCGGTTCAATTTGCGACAGGAACAACTCATCTACCGTGCTTTCGTAGATCTTCCACATTTTCTTGCGCAACACCTTGCCCGCCTCCGTGATGGTGGCGAATGACCCACGGCCATCGCCGTCAGAGCGCGAACGCACCACCAGCCCGTCTTTTTCCAGGCGGTCCACCAGCCGCGTGAGGTTGTAGCGCTCGATGGCCAGCACATCCGCCAGTTCGTGCATGCGGCGGGTGCCCTCGGGGCCGCTTTCCAGGCCCCACAAGGCGTCGTACCAGGCATAGGCCGGCAATCCGGCAACGGCCAGGCGCCGTTCGATTTCACGGATGACGGTCCTGTGGGCCCTGACAAAACGGAACCATACATCCGGTTCTTTCGACGACATGCAACACCATCCGGGGAATTTCAAGAAGGTTGCAATAGTAGCTCATCCCGCGCTAGATTCGGCCATGTAGTTGCAATTGCAACTACATTGGCGGCACTCCCACAAGGAGCCCGCCACCTGAAATCCGCCTACCTTGGAGCCTCACATGTCCCCGAACAACGCAGTCAGACACGACGACGACCCACAGGAAACCCGCGAGTGGCTGGAGTCCATCGAATCGGTGTTGTCCACCGAAGGCCGCCCGCGTGCCCATTACCTGATCGATCAGTTGCTGGACTTCGACGTTGCGCGCCATGGTGATTTCTACGGGCGAGTCACCACCCCTTACGTCAACACCATTGCGGTGGACCGCCAACTGCCCTACCCCGGCAACCTGGCCATCGAGCGTCGTACCAATGCCTACATCCGTTGGAACGCCATGGCCATGGTGTTGCGGGCGGGCAAACATTCCGGTGTCGGTGGGCATATCGCTACCTACGCGTCAGCCGCCGTGCTGTATGACGTAGGTTTCGACCACTTCTTCCGTGGCCGAACCGACACTTTTGACGGCGACCTGGTGTACATCCAGGGCCACTCCTCACCAGGCATCTATGGCCGCGCCTATCTCGAAGGCCGCATCAGCGAGGCGCAACTGGACAACTTCCGTCGCGAGGCCGGTGGCGAGGGTATTTCTTCCTATCCACATCCACGACTGATGCCGGATTTCTGGCAATTTCCTACGGTGTCCATGGGCCTCGGGCCGATCACCGCGGCGTATCAGGCGCGCTTCATGCGTTACCTGGAGTTGCGCGGCCTCAAGCAGCACCAGGGCCGCAAAGTGTGGGCGTTCCTGGGTGATGGCGAGATGGACCAGCCGGAATCCCTGGCGGCCATTTCCATGGCCGGGCGGGAGAAGCTCGACAACCTGATCTTTGTCGTCAACTGCAACCTGCAACGCCTGGACGGCCCGGTACGCGGTAACGCCAAAGTGATCCAGGAATTCGAAAGCCTGTACCGCGCCGCCGGCTGGAACGTGATCAAAGTCATCTGGGGTGGCGGCTGGGATGCCCTGCTGGAGCGAGACCAGAGCGGCCTGCTGCGCCAACGCATGATGGAATGCGTGGACGGCGACTATCAAAACTACAAGTCCCAGAACGGCGCCTATGTGCGCGAACATTTCTTCGGCAAATACCCGGAGCTGCTGGCACTGGTTGCAGACATGTCCGACGACGACATCTGGAAACTCTCACGAGGCGGGCATGACCCGGACAAGGTCTACAACGCCTACGCCGCCGCCCTGCGTCACACCGGCCAACCCACGGTGATCCTGGCGAAAACCGTCAAGGGCTTTGGCATGGGTGAGGCGGGTGAAGGGCAAAACATCAATCATCAGTTGAAGAAAATGGGCGCTGATGCGGTACGCGCCTTCCGCGATCGCTTTGGCCTGGAAGTCGCTGACGAACAACTCGCCGATATTCCCTACCTCAAGCCCGCCGCCGACAGCGAAGAAGCCCGCTACTTTGCGGCGCGTCGCCAGGCTCTGGGCGGCTACGTGCCGGCGCGTCACAGCGCCGTCGCCCCCTTGCAGATTCCCGAACTGGCCGCCTTCGCCACCCAACTCCAGGACACGGGCGCGCGCGGTATCTCCACCACCATGGCCTTCGTGCGTATCCTCGGCACCCTGCTCAAGGACCCGCACCTGGGCAAACTGATCGTGCCCATCGTGCCAGATGAGTCACGTACCTTCGGCATGGAAAGCCTGTTTCGTCAGATCGGCATCCATTCCGCCGTCGGCCAGCTCTATACCCCACAGGACGCAGGGCAACTGAGCTACTACAAGGAGAGCAAGGACGGGCAGATCATGCAGGAAGGCCTGAACGAATCCGGTGCCATTTCCTCCTGGATTGCCGCCAGTACGTCCTACAGCAACCACGGCTTGATGACGGTTCCGTTCTATATCTTCTATTCGATGTTCGGCTTCCAGCGAGTCGGCGACCTGGCCTGGGCAGCCGGCGATGCGCGGGCGCGGGGTTTCCTGCTGGGGGCCACCGCCGGGCGCACTACGCTGATGGGCGAAGGCTTGCAGCATGACGATGGCCACAGCCATATCCTGTCGTCGGTGATTCCGTGCTGCGTGTCCTACGACCCAACCTTTGCCTACGAGCTCGCGGTAATTATTCGCGAGGGTATGCGGCGTATGTATGTCGAGCAGGAGGACGTTTACTACTACATCACCCTACTCAATGAAAACTACCCGCACCCAGCGATGCCGGACGGTGTCGAGGAAGGCATTCTCAAGGGCATTTACCCGCTCAACCAACACGCGCAGGCGCAGGTACAACTGATGGGCAGCGGCTCGATCCTGCGGGAAGTGATTGCGGCGGCTGAGCTACTCGAGAAAGACTTCTCCGTGCACAGCACTGTGTGGAGCGCGCCCAGCCTCACCGAACTGCGCCGCGACGGGCATGAGGTGGAACGCTGGAACCTGTTGCACCCACAAAGCGCGCCCCGGGTGAGCTATGTCGAACAATGCCTGGCCGGTCAAACCGGGCCGGTGGTGGTGGCGACCGACTACATGAAGTTGTTTGCCGATCAGATTCGCCCGTTCATCCCCAACCGCCGCTTTGTTGCCTTGGGCACCGACGGCTTTGGGCAATCGGATACGCGGGAAACCTTGCGCGCGTTCTTCGAGGTGGACCGCCACTTCATCGCACTGGCGGCGCTCAAGGCGCTGGCGGATGACGGCGTGATCGGTCGCGATAATGTCAGTGAGGCGATCAGGCGCTACGGGATCGACGTCGACAAGGCCAACCCCGTAACGGTCTGATTTACTGCGCCGGTGTCGGCAGGGGCGGAATCGCTTCTGTCGGTGCCGGTAGTGTCGGATTGCTGGTCGCCGGTGCAGCGGCAGGCTCTTGCTGCGGCGCAATCGGCGCAGGCTCGACAGGCGGCGCAAGCGGCTCTGAAACGGCAGGTTCTTCCTTCGGCGCCTCGACCTTCTCGGCAACCGGCGCGGCCTTCGGCTCCGGCACACCCAGGTCAGCTTTTGGCTGCTCAGGGATATGCTCGGCCTTTTTCACTTCTTGCGGCAGGAACACGTCCACCAGCGCAAAGTAACGCTCGTAGAACTTCGGCGCCGAGACGGTTTCGCTTGCGACTTTGACCATCGAGTCATCGGTAGAGCCAATCGGCATCGACACCGAACCCAGTACGCCCACTCCCAGACTCGCAGAGTTGTTGACCTTCTTCAGGGCGTAACGGTCCTGCAACGCGTTGGCAAACATCGTCGAGTGGTTGGTGCCCTTGCCATCATCGGCACACACTACGTTGAAGCTGATCTGCAGATGGGTCTCGCCGGTCTGCTGGAAACTCTTGTTACCCACCACCAGCTTCGGATCACTGCTGGTGATGATGTAGCCCTGGCTCAGCAAAGCACGTCGCGCCGCTTCGCACGCGGCCACATCCGTCACTGGGTAATCACGGGAAAACGTACCGGAGTCGTCGAAATTCTCATGTTCATAAATAGCGGTCTTGGGTGACGAGCAGCCCGCGGCGCCCGCCAGCACCAGCGCCAGCCCAAGGCTGCGCAAGTGAAATGATGTCAACATTGAAAATCCTGAGAAAAACGGTCCGGGCGGTATTGTGCAACAGAACGAGGCCTTGGCGCGCGCATTCCTGTCGGTAAAACGTCACAGGCCTACGCGCTGGGGTCTGCAGGAAAAAGCCCCGCACACATATGATCAATAAACACGCGCAATTTGGCCGAGGCATGGCGGCTGGAGGGCCATAACATCCAGAAACTGCCACGGTGCTCCAGGTAGTCGTCCAGCACCCGCTGCAAGCGCCCTGCCCCCACGGCCTGGTTGACCATGTAATCGGGCAGGCAGGCGATGCCCAGCCCTTCGTGCACCACGTGGTTGAGGGATTCGATGGTGGTGCTGACCAATGGCGTGCGCAAGGCGGGCTCTGACTCGCCGGGTTCGAGGCGCAGCGGCCAGGCCTCGAGCTTTCCGGTGGCGCAGAATTTGTGCCGCAGGCAGGCGTGATCGCTCAAGTCCTGAGGCCGCCGCGGGCTGCCGTGTTGCTGGAAATACGCCGGCGTGCCGACCAGCACCAACTGGTAATGCCCCAAATGTCGCGCCATCAAGCGCGAATCTTCCGGCTTGCCGGTGCGAATCACCGCGTCGAAACCTTCCTCGATCACATCCACCATGCGGTCGGAAAAATCCACATCCAACTCGATCTCCGGGTAGGCGCGCATAAAGTCACTGAGCACCGGCATCAACAGGCCGCGCACTTGCGGCACGCTGATGCGCAGTTTGCCCCGAGGTGTGGCACTGGCCTCGGTCAGCTCGCGCTCGGCGGCCTCGACCTCGGCCAGGATGCGCCGCGAACGCTCAAGGAACAGCGCACCCTCGGCGGTCAGGGTGATGCTGCGCGTGCTGCGGTGGAACAGGCGCACGCCGAGACGTTCTTCCATGCGTGCAATGCTTTTGCCTACCGCTGAGGAAGAAATGCCCAGCACTCGCCCGGCAGCGGTGAAACTGCGGGCCTCCGCCACCTGCACGAATACCGAAAGACTGCCCAGACTGTCCATGATGTGCCTCGTAATTGCGGACACCCCTGTCCGATAAGTTCGGAACCTTAGCCTGTTTTTCCGCCGCCCACAGCCCCCTACTCTGGCGCCTTGGCCTTTTTCAGGGATACAGCGTCATGACAGCACTTACCGAATCCGCAACGACAACCCAGGGCGATACGCTACCGCTGGGTGGTTTATTGGCGCTGGCATTCGCCGGGTTCATCACCATCCTCACCGAAGCCATGCCCGCCGGGCTTCTGCCACAAATGGGCGAAGGCCTGGGTGTGTCACCCGCCCTCGTCGGCCAATTGGTCACGCTGTACGCCCTGGGCTCATTGCTCGCCGCCATCCCGCTGACGTTATGGACCCGCGGCTGGCGCCGGCGCCCGTTGCTGCTGGTGGCCATCGGTGGCTTTGCCTTGGTCAACAGCGTCACCGCGTTCTCCAGCCATTACGGGCTGACCCTGGTGGCGCGCTTTTTCGCCGGTGTCTTCGCCGGACTGCTCTGGGCGTTGCTGGCGGGTTATGCGAGCCGGATGGTCGCGCCGCACCTGCAAGGCCGCGCAATTGCCGTGGCGATGCTGGGGGCGCCGCTGGCGTTATCCCTCGGCGTACCGGCGGGGACCTTGCTGGGGACCGTCGTAGGCTGGCGCCTGAGCTTTGCGATCATGACCGGGCTGACGCTGGTGTTGCTGATCTGGGCGCGCTGGCAACTGCCGGATTTTGCCGGGCAAGCTACAGGCAAGCGCCTGGGGCTGCGTCAGGTACTGACTTTGCCAGGGATTCGTCCGGTGCTGTGGGTGACGTTTACCTACGTGCTGGCCCACAACATTCTCTATACCTACATCGCCCCACTGTTGGTTCCCGCTGGCCTTGCGGCGGATATTGACCGCGTGCTGCTGGTTTTTGGTGTCGCCGCGCTGTTGAGCATCTGGCTGACGGGCCTGTTGATCGATCGCTGGTTGCGCAAGCTGGTGCTGATCAGTTGCGCGCTGTTTGGCCTGATCGCCCTGGCGTTGGCGTTCTGGATCACCTCCCCCAGCGTGATCTACCTCGCGGTGGCCTTGTGGGGCCTGGCGTTCGGCGGCCTGCCGGCCTTGTTGCAAACGGCACTGGCCAAGGCCGCTGGCGACTCGGCGGATGCCGCGCAATCGATGCTGGTCACCGTGTGGAACCTGGGCATCGCGGGCGGGGGATTAGTCGTAAGCGTCCAGCCAAGTCACCTTCCGAACTCCAGCATTAAGGGCGATGGTGTCCGCGTATTTTTAAGCGGACGCGATCGTCCTTAACGTTAGGATTTCCATGCGCCAACGAAGCTCTTACCCCAAACCGTTCAAGGTCCAGGTCGTTCAGGAATGCCTACAACCGGGTGCGACCGTCTCCAGCGTTGCCATCCGCCATGGCATCAACGCCAACGTCATTCGAAAATGGCTACCGCTTTACCGAGATCAGCTACCCGCGGTGTTGTCGGCGTTCGTTCCATTGAGGGCTACGCCCAAACGGCCGACTGCAGCATCGGTGATTATTGAGCTATCGCTTGGCGAGCAGTCAGTCACAGTGAAATGGCCAGTGTCCGATCCTGACGGCTGCGCCCGCTTTGTCCGGGGGCTTGCCCCGTGATCCGCATCGATAGCATCTGGCTTGCCACTGAGCCGATGGACATGCGCGCCGGCACCGAGACCGCATTGGCCCGTGTAGTGGAGGTATTCGGTGCGGCGAAGCCGCACTGTGCTTATCTGTTCGCCAACCGCCGCGCCAACCGCATGAAAGTGTTGGTGCATGACGGTGTAGGGATCTGGCTGGCCGCGCGGCGATTGAACCAGGGCAAGTTTCACTGGCCAGGCATCCACCGCGGCTCGGAAGTTGAACTCGACACCGAGCAGCTTCAGGCTTTGGTGCTCGGTTTACCTTGGCAGCGGGTTGGTGCAGCCGGTGCGATCACAGTGCTGTAGCGCCGGCCATTAGCCCATCGCTTTATCTGCGCTGATCGCCTGCTCTGGCACAATCAGCGGCATGACTTCCTCGCCCAATCTCGACCAACTGACACCTGAGCAACTGCGCGCACTCGCTGCGCAGTTGCTGTCGCAAGTCGACACGTTGGGTAAGACGGTTGAAACGATGGGCAAGAAGATCGACCGCGATCAAACCGTCATCGAGCAGCTCACCCATGAAATCGCCTGGTTCAAGCGATACAAGTTCGCCAAGCGTAGCGAGCAACTAAGCCCTGACCAGGGCAGCCTGCTGGATGATTTGCTCGACACGGACATTGCCGCTATCGAGGCGGAACTGAAAACCCTCAATCCTCCGGCGGCTCCGGCTGAACCCCGCCAACAGCCCAAGCGCGCACCGCTGCCAGCCCAGTTTCCGCGTACTGTGATCCGTCACGAGCCGCAGAACACTCAATGCACCTGCGGCTGCCAGCTGCAACGCATCGGCGAAGACATCAGCGAAAAGCTGGATTACACGCCGGGCGTGTTCACCGTCGAACAGCACGTGCGTGGCAAATGGGCCTGCCGTCAGTGCGAAACACTGATCCAGGCGCCGGTACCAGCCCAGGTGATCGACAAGGGCATCCCCACTGCCGGCCTGCTGGCTCACGTGATGGTGGCCAAATTTGCCGACCACCTGCCGCTGTATAGGCAAGAAAAGATTTTTGGGCGCGCTGGCCTGGCCATCGCCCGCTCGACGCTGGCGCAGTGGGTCGGACACACCGGCGTACAGCTCCAACCATTGGTCGACGCCCTGCGCGAGGCGGTACTGGCGCAAGGCGTGATCCACGCCGACGAAACCCCCGTGCAAATGCTGGCCCCTGGCGAGAAGAAAACCCACCGGGCTTACGTCTGGGCATACTGCACCACACCCTTCGCCGACCTGAAGGCCGTGGTGTATGACTTCAGCCCCAGCCGGGCTGGTGAGCATGCGCGCAATTTTCTGGGTCAGTGGAGTGGCAAGCTGGTCTGCGACGACTTCGCCGGCTACAAGGCCAGCTTCGAGCAGGGCATCACCGAAATTGGCTGCATGGCCCACGCCCGCCGCAAATTTTTCGATCTGCACGCAGCGAACAAAAGCCAGTTAGCCGAACAGGCGCTGCACTCCATTGCCGGGCTGTATGAAATCGAGCGGCAAGCACGGCACATGAGCGATGAAGAACGCTGGCGAATACGGCAGGAAAAGTCTTCACCAATCCTCGATGCGCTGCATAACTGGATGCTGGCCCAGCGTGATCGGGTGCCCAACGGATCAGCCACGGCAAAAGCCCTGGATTACAGCCTAAAACGCTGGTTAGCGCTGACGCGCTATCTGGACGACGGCGCCGTGCCTATCGACAACAATCAGGTCGAGAACCAGATTCGACCATGGGCCCTTGGACGCTCGAACTGGCTGTTTGCCGGGTCGCTGCGCAGCGGCAAACGGGCGGCGGCGATCATGAGCCTGATCCAGTCGGCGCGGATGAATGGGCATGATCCGTACGCCTACCTGAAGGATGTGCTGATGCGGCTGCCGACACAGCGGGCCAGCGAGATTGGCCAACTACTGCCGCATCAATGGGCACCCGCCTGAATTACGCAAGGTGAGTTCGGCAGACGCTTACAGTTCCGCGCCCCCAGCGACCGTTGATGGCGCTCATGGTGCTCACCAAGTCCGGCGTTAGCAAACATCGGGTTGCTTCTCTGTGTCATGGCGATTCGCCGCCGGCAATTTATCGCCTAGTGCTGACGAGCTGCTGTGCCAAAAAAGAGTTACGGAAGTATTCGCGGAAGGCTTTCATTGGCGCGGTACATGGCCAGATCTGCATGCATGATGAGATCGTTCGTGCATTGCCCATCTTTGGGCGCGATGGCGACCCCCAGGCTGGCTGACACGACTAGGCTGTGCCCTAGGATTTCAATGGGGTGCGTGAACGGTCTCCTGGACACGGGCTAACTCACGCAGACGCTTGTCGAATGAGCGACTAAAACAGATCTCCAGTCTGAGTTCGATCTCATTCAGCGACGGCTTTATAACCTTCGCTGACAACTTCATTTACAGCTCAGCCTTACACGCTAATTTCCCCTTATGTTCGGGTGATCGGTTCCGGCTTACCAAACAGGTAACCTTGGAACGCTCGGCAGCCGATAGCAATCAGCAACTCCAGTTGTTCGCGCTGCTCCACGCCTTCGGCTACCACCTCCAGGCCGAGGTTTTGCGCCAGGGTCACCACGGTGTGAGCGATGGCGCTGTCGGTGTTGTCGGTGAGGATTTCGTCGACGAAGGACTTGTCGATCTTCAGCTGATCCAGCGGCATGTGCTTGAGGTAGCTCATGGACGAATAGCCGGTGCCGAAGTCGTCCAGCGAGAAGCGCACGCCGACCTGGCGCAGTGCCTGCATCTTGCCGATGGTTACCGTCAGGTCGTGTTGCAGCATGGATTCGGTGATTTCCAGGCGCAGGCGGTTGGCCGGTGCGCCGCTGCTGGCCAGCACCTGCAGCACCTGCTGGACGAAATCGGCCTGGCTGAGCTGGCGGGCGCTGATATTCACGGCAATGGTCCAGACCTGGCGCATGGGGTCGTGCTGCCACTCGGCCAGCTGGCGGCAGGCGGTGGCCAGTACCCATTGGCCGATCGGAATAATCAGGCCGCTTTCCTCGGCCAGGGGAATGAACTGCGCCGTGGAAACCAGGCCGCGCTGCGGGTTTTGCCAACGCAGCAGGGCCTCAAAGCCGAGGATCTGCTCGTCGGCGTCGACTACCGATTGGTAGAACAGGCGCAGCTCATCCTGCTCCAGGGCCAGGCGCAGGTCCCGCTGCAGCAGGGCGCGCTGGTTGATTTCGCTCTGCAGGGCGTTATCGAAGAAGCACAGCTGGTCGCGCCCGGCATCCTTGGCTTTGTACAGCGCCATGTCGGCCCGCTTGATCAGTTCGTCGGCGTTCTGCAGCGTGCCATCGAACAACACCACGCCAATGCTCGGGGTGATCTGCGCCATATGGTCGTGGAGCTGATAGGGCGCGGACAGCACCTGGCGGATCTTCTCGCCAGTATCGCTGGCATGGTGCATGGCGCTTTCCTGGCTGTTGCCCAGCTCTTCGATGATCACCACGAACTCGTCGCCGCCCAGGCGCGCCACCGTGTCGCTCTGGCGCAGGGTGCCCTGCAGGCGCACGGCCACTTCCTTGAGCAGCTGGTCGCCGATCGGGTGGCCGAGGGTGTCGTTGATTTCCTTGAAGTGGTCCAGGTCCATCAGCAACAGGGCACCGTGCTGATTATGCCGTTGGCTGTTGTGCAGGGCGCGGATCAGGCGTTCGCTCATCAGGCGGCGGTTGGCCAGGCCGGTGAGGGCGTCGTGCAGGGCCATGCGCTGGGCGGCTTCTTCGATGCGCTTGCGCTTGGTGATGTCGGCGCGGATGGCGATGTACTGCTCGGGCAGGCCATCCTTGCCGATGAAGGGCATGATGGTGCTCTGCACCCAGTACAGCGAGCCGTCCTTGGCGCGGTTGCACACCTCGCCACTCCACACCTCGCCATGGCTGATGGTGCGCCACAGGTCCTGGAAAAATTCGCGCGGATGATGGCCGGAGTTGATCATTTTGTGGGTGCGGCCGACCAGTTCACTGCGGGCGTATTGGGAAATGGCGCAGAACTTGTCGTTAACCTGGGTGATTACCCCGCGGGCATCGGTGATGGCGACGATGGCGTGGGCATCCAGGGCGGCCTTGATCTCGGCGATTTCACGCAGTGAGTCAATCAACTGTCGGCGATTGTGCTCGCGTTCGCTGGTGTCGGTGAAAATCGCCAGCACCCCGGCTTCGCGGCCGCTGACCTGGCGTTCCGGCACCACCAGGCAGGAGGCATAGGCGCTGTTGCCGTCCGGGCGCAGGTATTGCAGGTCCAGGTCGCTGCGTATGCCGTCGAGGGCTTTGATCAGGTGTGGTCTGATCTGCTCGGCAACGTCGTCCAGCAGCAGATCGCCGATGGTTTGGCCGATCACGCTTTCCGGACGACGATCCTGGCTGCGGATTAGCGTCGGGTTGGCATAGCGCAGGTGCAGGTGCTCATCCAGGCGGGCGATGCCAACCGGCAGGTTGCTCAGCAGGTTGTGCAGTTCGGTTTCCTGTTCGCGAATGCGCTGCTCACGCACTTCCAGCAAACGATAGGGTTTGCGCACGGCAATCTGGAAGGCAGCCAGGTAGAAGAAGCAGTAGGCGGCCACCTTATAGATGTGGCCGAACAGGTTGATGAATTCCGAAGTCGTTCGGTATTGGGTAAACGCCAGGCCGCCCATCGCGGTAATGAAACAGGCCGCGCCCAGCCATAGATCGCGGCTGCTCTGAGTCTTGCGGCTACGCAGGAAGAACCACAGGGCCAGGCCCAGGTTGGCGACGCACAGGATGAGTTCGCAGGTGTTCTTCAGTGGCGTCAGGCCGCTGCCGGGGATATAGCTCAGCGGCAGCCATTGTGGGCGCTGAGTGGCGATCAGGAACAGGGCGGCGACCAGGACAATGCCTGCTATCAGCCAGGCATTGCGGCTGCCGGGTAGGCGCAACGACAGGGCTGCCAGGCAGAGAACGGCCACCTCGACCGCACGGCTGCTGAGCCAGAAAAAGATCGCCGTGTTGGTACTGCCATCCACCACCAGCCCCGGCATGCCGGCGAAATACAGGGTATGCAACATGTCCAGGCCGGCCACGCTGGCGAAGCCGAAGACCAAGGTCTGAGCTATGGGCTCGGCGTCATGATCAGGGGTATTCCAAGCAATAGTCACAATCATCAGCGAGACGCTGATGGCGAACATTTCCAGCAGGATATGCACCGAGAGGTAGTCGGCCGGACGGGCAGTGAAGATGGCAATCGGAGGCAGGCTCAGGGCCAGGGCCATCAGTACCAAGGCCAGGGCGCAGGTGCTCAGAGCCAGACTGCGGTGGTTCAGATAGAGAGGCTGCAAGGCGTTGTCCGGGGGCGCTGCTAGCGCCCGTTGTGCAGGATTATTAACTGTTGAAACGCTCGACCAGCGCGTGCAGGGAGCCTGCAGTGGACTGTAGCTGGCTGCCTAGGCGCGCGCTATTGCCGGTGACTTCGGCATTGTCGTTGGTGGCCTGGGAAATCGAGTTGATCTGCCGGGCAATATCCTCAGCGACCAGACTCTGCTGTTCGGCGGCAGCGGCCATCTGCTCGGCCATCTGATGGATGTTGTCGACCGTCTGGCTGATGCCCTGTAGCGACTGTTCGGTTTGCGCTACCCGCGCCACGCCGTTACGCGCTTCCTCGCTGCCGGCGCGAGCTACGCTCAAGGCACGTTCGGTTTCCTTATGCAGGCCCGTGATGATGCCCTGGATGACGTCGGTAGACTGGCGGGTCTTGGAGGCCAGGGCGCGCACTTCGTCGGCCACTACGGCAAAGCCACGGCCCTGCTCACCGGCGCGGGCTGCTTCGATGGCGGCATTCAGGGCCAGCAGGTTGGTCTGCTCGGCAATCGCGTGGATCATGCTGGCGGCTTGCTGGATGGAAGCGGTTTCATCGGCCAGTGACTGCACCGATTGGCCGATGCCATCGACAGTCTGCGCCAGTTGCTCGATGACCTGGCGGCTTTGCTGCGACTGCTGGGCGCCGGCCATAGCCAGTTCACTGGCCTGACGTGCTTCCTGAGCGGTTTGCTGGACGTGGCTGGAGACCTGATTGATCGACGCGGCCATCTCGTGCATCGCCGTGGCGGCCTGGTCAGCTTCATTGCGCTGGGCCTGCAGGGCACGTTCGGCCTGCTCGTTGAGGCGGCCGTTTTCCTTGGCCAGGGCGGCGGTCTGGTCGGCGAAGTCTCCCAGGCGGCAAAGCGCCGTGCGAATCCGTGCATCCTCGCTGATCAGTGCCAGGTGCAGCAGCGCCAGTGGCCCGGAGGCATCGCTGTAGGTGCGGGCCACCAGCGGGCTGTCGAATGTTTTTGGCGCTACTGCACGAGCCCGGCCGAGCAGCTGGCTGGAGTTGTGCAGGCTGGCAAAACCCTGCAGCCCAAGCAGGACCAAGGTCAGCAGCAACGCCGTGCCGGGCAATTCCAGGCTCCAGAGCGCCGCGCCGCTCACTACACCGAGCAGCGGCAGCACGAAGAAGCGTGCCAGTTGCGCGAATGCCTCGCCACGGCCGATGGCCGGGCGCCCCTGGTTCAGGCGCGCGTAGAGCGCTTCGGCACGGCGCACCTGCTCGCTGTTGGGTTTGCTGCGCACCGACTCGTAGCCGACGACCCGGCCGTTTTCCTGGATGGGCGTGACATAGGCGCTGACCCAATAGTGATCGCCGTTCTTGCAGCGGTTCTTGACGATGCCCATCCAGCTGCGTCCGGATTTTAGGTAGTCCCACATATGAGCGAACACGGCAGGCGGCATATCCGGGTGACGCACTAGGTTGTGCGGGCTGCCGACCAATTCCTCGCGGGTAAATCCGCTGATCTCGGCGAACTCGTCGTTGCAGTACGTGATGATCCCGCGGGTATCGGTGGCGGAAATGAGGTGCTGTTCTGCTGGGAAACTGCGTTCGCGGCCGCTGAGTGGTTGATTGATTCGCATGGGGAGGGCTCACCTGAATGATAGGCACATCGATAGCCTGGGAGGCAGTGGGTCTAGTCGGCTCTGTAAGCTGATCGTTTAGTCAAACTTTTTCACATTAGCAGGCACCCCTCTTGATGCTCCCCCCATAGAGGGGGGGCTAAAAGACAGGTGAACAGCCTGATAGTCACAACTGTCGAAGAGTGCTCCCCCTTGATAGGTATTAGGGCTGGCAAACAGTTGTCGACCTGCGGCGGCAAAAGTTGAGTGCAGCACCTGGCCTTTCCGGTACGGTGCTGCCCCTATGTCTTACTCCGAACTCAGCGTTGAAGAGCGCGTCATTTAAATCGGTCATGCCCAAGGTTTCAGCCTGCGTAGGATTACCTGCTTGATCACCCGATCCCCTTCGACCATCAGCCGGGAGCTGCGCCGCAATCGAGATGCCTGCGGTTGTTACTCGGCCCGTGCGGCCCGGCAGCAGATGCAGGCCCGCCGCTAGGTTTGTCGACCGATGCGAAAGCTGTTGCTGGGTAGCGAGCGCTTCGAGTTGGTGGCCCATCTGCTGCGTGAGCGTTTGTCTCCCGATCAGATTGCCCGCAAGCATGCGCAGCATGAAGACTCCCAACCTCAGAGAGGCCTACGTCTGTCGCAAGACGATCAATAACGCGATCTATGCCCTGCCGGTCGGTGAACTGCGCAAGGAGCTTATCATCTGCCTGCGCCAAAGCAAGACGACGCGCAGACCGCGCTATGGCGGTGTGGATCGGCGCGGCCTGATCCCTGAGATGGTCAGCATTCATGTGCGTCCGCCGGAGATCGAAGACCGGCTGATGCCGGGGTATTGGGAGGCGACCTGACCAAGGGTAAGGCTAACGCCTCGTCTGTAGGCACGTTGGTGGTGCGCGCCAGCGCCGACCCACAGAGAGCAGTTCCTGGTAGATATGGTGATATTGCACCGTGTTGCGCGGTCGGCTACCAGGCAGCGGCGCTTTCGGTCGGCCAGTTCACTTTGATGGTACCGCTCGGGTGTGGGATTTCCAGACAGATAGTCGATGACGCGGAATCCGACTTTGTCCCAATAGCCTGCAAGGACAGAGGAATGAAAGCAGGTTGCAGCGCCATGGCTTTCTGCGTGTGCACTCGGATCCATTTATGGACGAGGTTTGCGTTGAGGCTGTGGCTCAGCGCAACGCTGGCAATCGAGGCCCCGGGCTGGGCGCACTCTTGAATAATCTGGGCCTTGAAGGATTTGGAGTAGGAACGGCGTTGTGGCTGCATGAAAGACCCGCTTAAAAGGCTAGAAATGGTGTCCACTTAAATCAGGTGGACACCATCGCCTTTGGCGTCGGGGCCAGGAAGGTGTGTTGGCCGGACGGATACGATTAGTCGGCGGCCTGCTGCTGCAGGGCTGGGGGGTGATTGCATTTCCGTGGGCTGTGGTGGCGCTGATGGCCTTGGCCCTTTGCAAACGCCCATAAAAAAGCCCCCGGTCTTTTCAGGCCGGGGGCTTTTTGTTCAAGCGGGAATCAGAACTTCTTGATGTCAGCCTGGCTTTCCAACTGCTTGCGGTACGCAGCAAAGTCTTGCTGGCCAACGCGGGAAGCGAGGAAGCGGCGGATTTGCGCCTTTTCTTCGTCCGTTGGGGCAGCTGCTTCGTTGACGCCGTTCAAGCGCACGATCACCAGGCTACCGTCAGCCAGGGTCACGGTGGTGAAGGTCGGCTTGTCCTTGGCCGCAGGCTTGGGCATGCGGAACAGGGCTTGCAGCACGGCAGGGTCGATCGCTTCCTGATTGCGGCTGGCCGCTTCAGTCACTTTCCACGCCTGGCCATCGACCGGTTGGGTCAATGGCGTCCTGCCTTCACGCAGGCTGGCGATCAACTCTTCAGCGTGAGCCTTGGCAGCTGCGCTTGCACGTTCCTTGGTCATCTGTGCGCGAATCGCCGCTGCTACGCTTTCCAGCGGCAGTTGCGTTGGCTTCAGATGTTCTTTGGCACGCAGCACGATGATGGTTTCCGGGTCCAGCTCAATGGCGGTGCTGTTGGCACCCTCATCCAGCACTTCCGGGCTGAACGCGGCGGTGAGCACGGCACGGTTGGCCGCAACACCTTCGCCACCTTCGCGGCCGAACGGCGCGGAGGTGTGTACGGTCAGCTTCAGGTCGGACGCCGGCTGCGCCAGGTCCGAGGCCTCGAATGCCGCATCTTCCAATTGCTTGGTCGCTTCGACAAAACGCTGCTCGACCTGTTGGGTCTTGAGCTCGCGGGTCAGCTTGTCTTTCAGGCTGGCAAACGATGGCACCTGGGGTGCTTCAACGCCCAACAGCTTGATCAAGTGCCAACCGAAGGACGAGCGAACCGGTGCCGAGACCTGGTCCTGGTTCAACGCGTACAGAGCAGTTTCGAAGTCCGGGTCGTAGACGCCAGGGCCGGCAAAGCCGAGGTCGCCGCCGTTGTTGGCAGAACCTGGATCCTGGGAGAACTCCTTGGCCAGGGCTTCGAATTTCTCACCCTTGGCCAGGCGCGCCTGGATCTCTTCGATCTTGGCCTTGGCTTGCGCCTCGGTGACCTTATCGTTGACTTCAATCAGGATGTGCGCGGCACGACGCTGTTCAGCGAGGTTGGCGGTTTCTTTCTGATAGGCAGCCTGCAGTTCTTCGTCCTTGACGGCGACCTGGTCGAAGAAGGACGACTTCTTCAATTCCAGGTAGTCGATGACCACCTGGTCCGGGGTCATGAACTCTTTGGCGTGCTGGTCGTAGTAAGCCTTGACCTCGTCGTCGGTGAGCTTCACCGCAGCCGGGTCGGCCTTGATGTTGACGGTGGCGAAATCGCGGGTCTGTTTTTCCAGGCGGGCGAATGCCAGCACTTCAGCATCGGTGACAAAACCGCTGCCAGCGATGCCTGCGCGAACCTGGCCGATCAGCATTTCCTGGGTCAGCATCTGACGGAATTGCATGCGGCTGTAGCCCAACTGACGGATCACCTGGTCAAAGCGCTCAGCGCTGAACTTGCCGTCCACCTGGAACTCAGGCGTCAGCAGGATCGTCTGGTCCAGTGCTGCTTCGGAGAAGCCGAACTTGGAGTCCGCAGCGCCTTGCAGCAACAGCTTACGATCGATCAAACCCTTGAGGGCCGCTTCGCGCAGCAGTTTTTCGTCCAGCAGCGAAGCGTCGAAATCCTTGCCCAGCTGTTGCATCAGCTGACGGCGTTGCATATCGACGGCCTGGCTCAATTCGGTTTGAGTAATCTCTTCACCGTTGACCTTGGCCACGTCCTGCTTGTTGTTACCGGAAGCCTGGAAAATGGCTTCGATACCGGTGAACGCCATCAACGCGACGATGATCCCGATAATGGTCTTGGCAATCCAGCCTTGTGAATTGTCCCTGATATTTTGCAGCATGCGTCCCCCAGAAACGGTTGAACTTCAAAAATTGGCAACCGTGGAGCGTGGGTAGAGTACGGATATAAGAAAGGCGCATCCAAGGATGCGCCTTCTCGCAACTGGCGGAGCGGACGGGGGTTTGAATCCGCCCCCCGGCTTGGCGACCCGATGGATACGTGGGTCTGCTGCCGCTCCGCTGCCAGGTCGAACCTGCGTTCGACCCGGGTAGGTAAAGGCTGGATCGAAGCTTAGTTAACAGCTTCTTTCAGGGCTTTACCGGCTTTGAAACCTGGTTTCTTGGCAGCAGCGATTTTCAGAGCTGCGCCAGTCTGTGGGTTACGGCCAGTGCGAGCTGGGCGGTCAGTCACAGAGAAAGTACCGAAGCCTACCAGTACTACGGAGTCGCCGGCCTTCAGAGCGCCAGTGACGGATTCGATTACTGCATCCAGCGCACGGCCAGCAGCAGCTTTCGGGATATCAGCGGATGCAGCGATAGCATCAATCAGTTCCGACTTGTTCACTCTAAGTCCCCTTATATATCTATTGAGTATGATTCTAAGTTTTTTGGTGAAAGCAAAAACCAGTGCTGAATGGCCTACAGACACTTATAAGAGCCGCTTTATAACAAGGGCTCTAAAAAGCTGTCAAGGAAGCCCCCAGGCTTATTCGCATTAATGCGTGCTAATTCTTTCCTTGGAATCAGACTCGCGTTTTTCGTCCTTTGCAACTATCTCGGGAGCCACATCCGGCAAGGGCTCCGGCGCGTATTGCAGCGCAATTTGCAGGACCTCGTCAATCCATTTAACCGGTTTAATCTGCAGATCCTGCTTGATGTTGTCAGGAATTTCCTTCAAGTCGCGAACATTCTCTTCAGGAATGATCACGGTCTTGATACCGCCCCGGTGAGCAGCGAGCAATTTCTCTTTCAGGCCACCGATCGCCAATACCTGGCCACGCAGAGTGATTTCGCCGGTCATGGCGACATCCGCACGCACAGGGATACCCGTCAATGCCGACACCAGGGCCGTGCACATGCCTACACCAGCGCTAGGGCCATCCTTCGGGGTCGCCCCTTCCGGCATGTGGATGTGGGTGTCGTGCTTCTCGTGGAAGTCCAGGGGAATCCCCAGGCTCTTGGCGCGGCTGCGCACCACGGTCTGCGCGGCGGTGATGGATTCGACCATCACATCACCCAACGAACCGGTCTTGATCAATTGGCCCTTGCCTGGGATCACCGCAGCTTCGATGGTCAGCAACTCGCCGCCCACCTGGGTCCATGCCAGGCCCGTGACCTGACCGACTTGATCCTGCTGCTCGGCCAGGCCATAGCTGAATTTACGCACGCCGAGGAAGTGCTCCAGGGAGTCGGCCGTGACCTTCACCGAGAAGCGTTTTTCCAGCGCATGTTCCTTGACCGCCTTGCGGCAGATCTTCGCGATCTGGCGCTCCAGGCCCCGCACACCGGCTTCGCGGGTGTAGTAGCGGACGATGTCGCGGATCGTGCCGACGTCAAATTCGATCTCACCCTTCTTCAGGCCATTGGCCGAAATCTGCTTGGGCGCGAGGTACTTGACGGCGATGTTGATCTTCTCGTCTTCGGTGTAGCCCGGCAGACGAATCACTTCCATCCGGTCCAGCAAGGCTGGCGGGATGTTCATGGAGTTGGAGGTGCACAGGAACATTACGTCGGACAGGTCGTAGTCGACTTCCAGGTAATGGTCGTTGAAGTTGTGGTTCTGCTCGGGATCGAGCACTTCCAGCAAGGCCGACGCCGGGTCGCCACGCATGTCGCTGCCCATTTTGTCGATTTCATCGAGCAGGAACAGCGGGTTGCGCACACCCACCTTTGTCATCTTTTGAATCAATCTTCCGGGCATCGAACCGATGTAAGTACGGCGATGGCCACGGATTTCCGCTTCATCACGCACGCCGCCGAGGGCCATGCGCACGAATTTGCGGTTGGTTGCGTTGGCGATGGACTCGGCCAGGGAGGTTTTACCCACACCCGGTGGCCCGACCAGGCACAACACCGGACCACGAATCTTCTTCACGCGCTTTTGCACGGCGAGGTATTCGAGGATGCGTTCTTTGACTTCTTCGAGGCCATAGTGGTCGGCGTCGAGAATATCTTCGGCGCGGGCCAGGTCCAGGCGCACTTTGGTCTGCGCCTTCCACGGCACTTGTACCAGCCAGTCGATGTAGGAGCGCACCACGGTGGCTTCGGCCGACATCGGCGACATCTGCTTGAGCTTGTTCAGCTCGGCAGTGGCTTTGGTCAGGGCGTCTTTGGGCAGGCCTGCGGCATCGATGCGCTTTTTCAGCTCTTCGATTTCGTTGTGGCCGTCCTCGCTGTCGCCGAGTTCTTTCTGAATGGCCTTCATCTGCTCATTCAAGTAGTACTCGCGCTGGCTGCGCTCCATTTGTTTCTTCACACGACCACGGATGCGCTTTTCAACCTGCAACAGGTCAATTTCGGCATCCAGCAACGCCAACACGTGTTCGACACGGGTGGACAGGTCGATGATTTCGAGGATGTCCTGCTTCTGCTCGATTTTCAGCGCCATGTGGGCGGCCATGGTATCGACCAGGCGGCTCGGCTCATCAATGCTATTGAGGGAAGACAGGACTTCAGCCGGGACTTTCTTGCCCAGCTGCACATACTGCTCAAACTGCGAGAGCAGGCTGCGTACAAAGACTTCGGACTCGCGCTCTGGGGCTTCGACTTCGTCGATCAGCGCTACTTCCGCACGCAGGTGACCGTCCACCTCCATGAAGCGCTCGACGGCACCGCGTTGCTCGCCTTCCACCAGCACCTTGACGGTGCCATCAGGCAGCTTGAGCAACTGCAGGACAGTGGCAATGGTGCCGACACGATACAGGGCGTCTTCGCCTGGATCATCATCAGCAGGATTCTTCTGGGCCAACAGCAGGATTTGCTTGTCGCCCGTCATCGCTGCCTCAAGGGCTTCGATAGACTTCTCGCGCCCCACGAACAGCGGGATAACCATGTGCGGATAGACGACGACATCACGCAACGGCAGGAGAGGCAATTCAATGGTGGTCTTCATGATTTCGCCTCTATGACAGATGAAAAATAAGCTTGAAGCCAAGATGGGGGCTGCTTGCGAAAAAAACAAGCTCAATGCCAGCAGTTAAACGCAGGAAAAGCCCTACAGCTAAAACTGATACAAAAAACAAAGGAGCCCCTAGAGGCCCCTTGTTTGTAAAGCAACCGCCAAACGCTTACGCGTCAGGCGCAGCCTTGGCAGCCGGCTCACTGTTTTCGTAGATATACAGTGGCTTGGACTTACCTTCTATGACGCTTTCGTCGATCACCACTTTACTCACCTCGGACTGCGAGGGGATTTCGTACATGGTGTCGAGCAATACGCCTTCGAGGATCGAACGCAGACCACGTGCACCGGTCTTGCGCTCCAGTGCCCGCTTGGCCACCGATTTGAGCGCGTCGGTACGGAACTCGAGGTCCACGCCTTCCATTTCGAACAGCTTCGCGTATTGCTTGGTCAGGGCGTTCTTCGGCTCGGTGAGGATCTGAATCAAAGCAGCCTCATCCAGCTCGTCCAACGTCGCCAGGACTGGCAGACGGCCAACGAACTCCGGGATCAGACCGAACTTGACCAGATCGTCAGGCTCGACTTCACGCAGGGACTCGCCCACCTTCTTGCCTTCTTCCTTGCTGCGTACTTCCGCGCCGAAACCAATGCCGCCACGGGTAGAACGCTGCTGGATGACCTTTTCGAGGCCGGAGAACGCGCCACCACAGATAAACAGGATGTTACGCGTATCAACCTGCAGGAATTCCTGCTGCGGGTGCTTGCGGCCGCCTTGTGGCGGTACGGAAGCGACCGTGCCTTCGATCAGTTTCAACAGGGCTTGCTGCACGCCTTCACCGGAAACGTCCCGGGTGATCGACGGGTTGTCGGACTTGCGCGAGATCTTGTCGATTTCGTCGATGTAGACAATACCCATCTGGGCCTTCTCTACGTCGTAGTCGCACTTCTGCAGCAGTTTCTGAATGATGTTCTCGACATCTTCACCCACGTAGCCAGCCTCGGTGAGGGTGGTGGCGTCGGCGATGGTAAACGGAACGTTCAGCAGGCGAGCGAGGGTTTCTGCAAGCAGGGTTTTACCCGAACCTGTAGGACCGATCAGCAAGATGTTGCTCTTGCCGAGTTCAACTTCGTCGCCTTTCTTGTCACGCTGGTTCAAGCGCTTGTAGTGGTTGTACACCGCTACGGCCAGAACCTTCTTTGCACGCTCTTGACCAATCACATACTGGTCAAGGATGCCGCTGATTTCTTTAGGCGAAGGCAATTTATGCGCACTGCTCTCGGCCTGGGCTTCCTGCACCTCCTCGCGGATGATGTCATTGCACAGGTCGACGCACTCGTCGCAGATAAACACCGAGGGGCCGGCAATCAACTTGCGCACTTCATGCTGGCTTTTGCCGCAGAAGGAGCAATAGAGCAGCTTGCCGTTGTCCTCGCCGTTGCGGGTGTCAGTCATTCGTTCGATCCAAATCCGATAGGCTTGCAACACAAGATGAAGGCTTATGCGGGCTTTTTCAAGCCCGCAAGTGGTCGGACATGCCGACCAGCCCTATTTTGAGCGGCTTATATTAAGCGGGGCGCTTGTCGATCACAGCGTCGATCAACCCGTAATCACGTGCGGCTTCGGCGCTCATGAAGTTGTCACGATTGGTGTCACGCTCGATTTCTTCCAAGGTGCGACCGCTGTGCTTGGCCATCAGCGTGTTGAGACGCTCACGAATAAAGAGGATTTCCTTGGCGTGAATCTCGATGTCCGATGCCTGGCCCTGGAAACCGCCCAGTGGCTGGTGAATCATCACACGCGAGTTAGGCAGGCAGAAACGCTTGCCCTCGGCACCTGCGGTCAGCAGGAATGCGCCCATGCTGCAGGCCTGGCCGATACAGGTGGTCGACACGTTTGGCTTGATGAACTGCATGGTGTCGTAGATCGACATGCCCGCCGTTACCGAACCGCCTGGGGAGTTGATGTAGAGATGGATGTCCTTGTCCGGGTTTTCCGCTTCAAGGAACAGCAGTTGCGCACAGATCAGGTTGGCCATGTAGTCCTCTACAGGGCCGACCAGGAAAATCACTCGCTCCTTGAGAAGACGCGAGTAGATGTCATAGGCGCGCTCGCCACGAGCAGACTGCTCGACAACCATCGGGACCAGGCCGCCAGCGGCCTGGATATCAGAGTTCTGCTGAATATAGGAATTACGGAACATGCTCTGCAGTTACTCCCAAATAGTCATGTCTTGAAAACGCATAAGCCAGCGCGAGGCTGGCTTATGGTTGTATTTCCAACGAGTTGGACAATCAGTCGGCTTGTGCTGCTTCCGCCGGTTTGACTGCTTCTTCGTAAGAGACCGCTTTATCGGTCACCTTAGCCTTCTGCAGAACAGTATCCACAACTTGTTCTTCCAGCACAACCGAACGTACTTCGTTCAGCTGTTGGTCGTTCTTGTAGTACCAAGCCACGACCTGCTCAGGCTCCTGGTAGGCCGAAGCCATTTCCTGGATCATTTCGCGAACGCGGTCTTCGTCAGGCTTGAGGTCGAACTGCTCGACCACTTTGGCCACGACCAGGCCCAGAACAACGCGGCGCTTGGCTTGCTCTTCGAACAGCTCGGCCGGCAGTTGGTCAGGCTTGATGTTGCCACCGAACTGCTGAACCGCTTGAACGCGCAGACGATCCACTTCGTTGGACAGCAGGGCCTTAGGCACTTCGATCGGGTTGGCAGCCAGCAGGCCGTCCATCACCTGGTTCTTCACCTTGGATTTGATCGCCTGGCGCAGCTCGCGCTCCATGTTCTTGCGAACTTCGGTGCGGAAACCTTCCAGGGTCGCTTCCTTGATACCGAATTGAGCGAAGAACTCTTCGTTCAGCTCTGGCAGCTTAGGCTCGGAAACACTGTTGACAGTCACGGTGAACTCGGCGGCTTTGCCAGCCAGGTCCAGGTTCTGGTAGTCAGCAGGGAAAGTCAGGTTCAGAACGCGCTCTTCGCCGGCTTTGGCGCCAACCAGGCCGTCTTCGAAGCCAGGGATCATGCGGTTGGAACCCAGCACCAGCTGAGTGCCCTTGGCGGAGCCGCCAGCGAATACTTCGCCGTCAACCTTGCCTACGAAATCGATGTTCAACTGGTCTTCGTTCTGAGCGGCGCGATCGGTCACTTCAAAACGGGTGTTCTGCTTGCGCAGGATTTCCAGCATGTTGTCCAGGTCGGCATCAGCCACGTCAGCGCTCAGGCGCTCTACGGTGATACCTTCGAAACCGGCAACTTCGAACTCTGGGAACACTTCGAATACGGCAACGTATTCCAGGTCCTTGCCAGCTTCCAGGGACTTAGGCTCGATGGAAGGCGAGCCAGCTGGCTTCAGGTTCTGCGCTTCTACGGCTTCGTAGAAGGAAGACTGGATCACATCACCCACAGCGTCCTGGCGCGCATCGGCACCAAAACGACGCTTGATTTCGCTCATTGGCACTTTGCCTGGACGGAAACCAGCGATCTTGGCCTTCTGGGCAGTCTGCTGCAGACGCTTGTTGACCGCAGTCTCAATACGCTCTGCCGGCACGGTAATGCTCAGGCGGCGCTCGATAGCAGTAGTATTTTCAACAGAAACTTGCATGGATATTCCTCGTTGCACAGACGTTAGCCGGCCATTTCCGACCCCAATCAAGGGCATGCATTCTAGAGGGTCAAACTCAAGAAGTCACCCTGCTGGAAATATGCCCGAAAACAGCCGGCAATTTATCGGTACGAAGGCACGGATGCACCTCGCCCCGGTGACAAATACATCCCATCACGCCAGGGCTCTGCGCCGCCCCTTCTATATATAGAAGAGGTCGCCATTCATCTCCCTGACGGCCCACCCTGCAAGCAGGGCTGGCAGGCAGCGCAGCATCATCGAGACACATAAATACGATGAAGCGCCCTAGCCTTGCGACCCAGAACCTGCAGCCGCCGAAAATCTGCACCGCTAAAACCAAAAAAGGCGCCAGACTGTTAAATCTGGCGCCTTTCGAATATGGGGTGGACGAAGGGGATCGAACCCTCGACAACGGGAGTCACAATCCCGTGCTCTACCAACTGAGCTACGCCCACCATATTGCATTAACAAAGAACTCAAACATCTTCTTTGTTGAACCTCACCTCACCTTGCGGCAGGGCGACGCCTTGAAATTGGTGCGGATGAAGAGACTCGAACTCTTACGCCTCGCGGCGCTGGAACCTAAATCCAGTGTGTCTACCAATTCCACCACATCCGCGCTTGAAGCTCTTAAAGCAAAGGCGCCAGACGTTTAATCTGGCGCCTTTTCAAAATATGGGGTGGACGAAGGGGATCGAACCCTCGACAACGGGAGTCACAATCCCGTGCTCTACCAACTGAGCTACGCCCACCATCTAACGCTACTTGTGCCAAAGCTGCCTAATGGCGCACCCGGCAGGACTCGAACCTGCGACCATCCGCTTAGAAGGCGGATGCTCTATCCAGCTGAGCTACGGGCGCCTTATTAATCTGTACTCTTGGAGGATTACAAACTAAGTGCTTCCAGCCTTGCAGAACAACACTCTATTCTGCTCGACCTTCTTAACCAGTGCTAGGCTGTGCCCGACAAGTGCGACGAATAGTATAGACGCCTCGGAAAGCCGTCAAATCTTTTTTGAAAAAAATTCATTTTATTTAAGGGGTTAGGGCAATTTGCAGACCAAGCGCCTTTGCCCTCACGCCGTGGCATGCGAGAATGCGCACACATTTCTTCCCCCTCTCGATGGTTAATCACGCGTAATGACTGCACAACTTATCGACGGCAAATCAATCGCCGCCAGCCTGCGCCAGCAGATCGCCAAACGAGTCACCGAGCGTAGCCAGCAAGGCCTGCGCACGCCTGGCCTCGCGGTGATCCTGGTCGGCAGCGATCCTGCCTCTCAGGTTTATGTCTCGCACAAGCGTAAAGACTGTGAAGAGGTCGGCTTTATTTCCAAGGCCTACGACTTGCCTTCCGACACCACCCAACAGGCCCTGACCGACCTGATCGACAGCCTGAATGACGACCCGGCCATCGACGGCATCCTGTTGCAATTGCCGCTGCCCGAGCACCTGGATGCGTCCAAGCTGCTGGAGCGCATCCGCCCGGACAAGGACGTTGACGGTTTCCACCCTTATAACGTCGGCCGCCTCGCCCAGCGCATTCCGCTGCTGCGTCCCTGCACGCCCAAAGGCATCATGACCTTGCTGGAAAGCACCGGTGTGGATCTGTACGGCCTCGACGCCGTGGTGGTCGGTGCTTCCAACATTGTCGGTCGCCCGATGGCCATGGAGCTGTTGCTGGCGGGCTGCACCGTCACCGTCACCCACCGTTTTACCAAGGACCTCGCCGGCCACGTCGGCCGTGCCGATCTGGTAGTAGTTGCCGCCGGCAAGCCGGGCCTGGTGAAAGGTGAGTGGATCAAGGAAGGCGCCATCGTCATCGACGTCGGCATCAACCGCCAGGAAGACGGCAAGCTGGTCGGCGACGTGGTGTACGAAACCGCCCTGCCCCGTGCCGGCTGGATCACGCCAGTCCCTGGCGGCGTAGGCCCGATGACCCGTGCCTGCCTGCTGGAAAACACGCTGTATGCGGCAGAAACGCTGCACGGCTGATAACCGGCAGCCATGAAAAAGCCCTGCACTCACGCAGGGCTTTTTTATTGTCGACAGAAAACGCGCCACGACACCCCAACGATCAGGCGCTCGAAGCAGCAACCGCAGCCTCATCAATAAACGCAGCCACCTCGGCGGGCTTGGTTGCCAGCGAAGCGTGGCTGGTCGCCAAGGTAATCGTGCCCCGGGGTTTGAGCCTTGCCGCCATCAGCCGCTGGTTTTCAGGATGGATCATCCGATCGTCGCTGGACACTTGATACCAGGACGGCTTCTTCTTCCAGGCCGGCGCCGTGACCGTATCGCCAAACGTGCTGGCAAGCGGTGCCTTTTGCGTCACCGCCATCACCAACGCCTCCTCGGCCGGCAGGTCCTGGCAGAAGCTCTCATGGTATTTATCCTGTTTTACCCACAGGTACCCGTCGCTGTCAGGCTCAAGGTTCGCTGCGCCCTGGGGCAGGTTGCGCTGGGTGATCTCGCCCGGGCTCTCCCCGGCATCCGGGGCGAATGCCGCTATGTAGACCAAGCCGATGACATTGGGTTGGTCGCCCGCTTCAGTAATGACCGCGCCACCATACGAATGCCCCACCAGCAGTACCGGCCCTTTTTGCTGGGCAATCATTTTGCGCGTACGTTCAGCGTCGTCGGCCAGTGAGGTCAGCGGCATCTCGACCGCCCGTATGGCCGTATAACCCTTGCGATTCAACTCAACAATCACTTTGCTCCAGTGCGCTGCACCACCCCAAAAGCCGTGCACAAGCACAATCGTTGGTTTATTGCTCATTGCTGGAACTCCGCTATCAGTGAAGAGGGTCCGCAGAGTGAGGCAGTGTCGAGCCGTCCAGCCATGACTTCAGGCACCCGACTGCAGATGTTTTTGGGTGTGTTCATTAAAGCTCAAATACGTACGATTGCATGCGTCGTGAACCGGCCACCTGACTGCACATTCCCAACCGGTACAAAATCGGTACAAACCCTACCAATCATCGTCTTACAGCCTTTATTTAAAGGCTCTCTATCGTTTTCTGATCCATACTCCTAAAATGTAACGGCATTTGTCACAAAACCCGTTTACCAACGTTATTTCCTTACTTTTTAGCGAGTTCATCCGCGTGAAAATTCGTCTCTCTATCGCCAGCCTATTTTTTGTTTTTACAGGCACCTTCGCCCACGCCGCCGAAACCACCCAGGCGCCGCGTGACACGTCCAAACTGCAAATCGCCTCCGGCAGCGCCATGCTGGTGGACTTGCAGACCAACAAGGTCATCTATTCCAGCAACCCCGACGTGGTGGTGCCTATCGCCTCGGTGAGCAAGCTGATGACTGGCCTGGTGGTGCTGGAAGCCAAGCAGAACATGGACGAATACATCGACATCAACATCAAGGACACGCCGGAAATGAAAGGCGTGTTCTCCCGCGTGAAAATCGGCAGCGAAATGCCGCGTAAAGAAATGCTGCTGATTGCCCTGATGTCCTCGGAAAACCGCGCAGCCGCCAGCCTGGCCCACCACTACCCGGGTGGCTACCCGGCGTTTATCGCGGCGATGAATGCCAAGGCCAAGGCGCTGGGCATGACCAGCACCCACTATGTCGAGCCCACCGGCCTGTCGATCCACAACGTGTCCACCGCCCGTGACCTCAGCAAGCTGCTGGCCGCCGCGCGTCATTACCCGTTGCTCAGCCAGTTGAGCACCACCAAGGAAAAGACCGTTTCATTCCGCAAACCCAACTACACCTTGGGTTTCTCCAACACCGACCACCTGATCAACCGTGCCAACTGGGACATCAAGCTGACCAAGACCGGCTTCACCAACCAGGCCGGCCACTGCCTGGTGCTGGTGACCAGTATGGGTAACCGTCCGGTGTCGCTGGTGATCCTCGATGCGTTCGGCAAATTCACCCACTTCGCCGATGCAAGCCGGATTCGCAATTGGGTCGAGACGGGCAAGAGTGGTTCGGTGCCGGATGTGGCGTTGCGCTACAAGGCTGACAAGAATCTGAAGAACCGGCCGAATGCGGCAGAAGTGCGCCGCTAAAAGAATGTGGGAGCAACTGCCTTGTGTGGGAGCCCCCTCCCACACAAAGCCCACTCCCCTATGAGATCTCAGGTGTTGTCTCTTACTTTGTTTCCGCCAACACCTTGAGCGCCTGCGCCGCCGCCCGCTCCTGCCCGGCCTGGGCCGTGGCATTCGCCGCCTCACGCCAGCGCTGCGCATCGACCTTGGCCGGCAACTGACTGGGCCGCTGGGTGAGGATCGCCCAACTCCCGGCGCTCTTCCACTTCGATTCAAACTCGCTGAAGCTCATCAACAGGCGCCGGTCCATCCCGGAGCGCAGCAGCACCGTGCTTTTCTGCTGATTGAAGCCCACCACGACCACGTACCGTGCGTCAGACCACAGGCCCCCGCCAATCCGCGCCATCACCGGGTAACCGGCTGCAACCTGTGCCAGCACCGCCGTCAGCTGGGGATCCAGCGGATACACCATCAGCCCGTACTCACGCGCCAGCACCTGCATGTTGCGCTCCAGGTCCGCCTCGGCGCCGGGCAAGCGCAGCGGCTTATCCAACAAGCCCGGTGTCATGACAATGCCTTGTTGCGACAGCATGCTGGCTAGTGCTGCAGGGCCACTTTGATAAGCCTCGCTGCGAAAGGTCGGCACGCCATTGAGTTCGACCCGTTCCGGCAGGCCCGGCAGTTTCGAGGGGCTGCCGGAACAGGCCGCAAGCCCGAGGGCGCAGGCCAGCAACAACGATGTTTTCACGTTCGACCGTAACCGCAATTTTTTACTCTCTTGATCAACTGCCGGTAAGGGTCCTGATCATAGGGCGCTGCGCCACGCGGGTATAGCCTCAAGCGTCAGTAAAGCGCCTGGGATAGAGCAAAGAAGTTGGACAGACTCGACCATTGGTCAATAGCAGGCAACCGCCAGGTAGCTAGACTGTCCATTGAGAAGACTGTGTATGCCCCCTCGGGGCGAAAGGAGGCCCGTATGAGCCTTGCAACAACGATTTTCCTGTTGGTCTGCGGTTGGCTGGCAGTGGCCGGCGCCATGTTGTGGGGGGTGTTGCGCATCACGCGCCGCCACCATCACCCCCACGTCGTCAAACCTGCCAAGCCCCTCAAGGCTGCAGTGCATCACGCCTAGCCAGGCATGCAGTTGAAGTCCTGGGTCGCCGCGACTTCCTTGCCGTGTGCATCCATCAGGGATGCACGCACGGTGGTGCCCAGGCTCGACTCCACCAGGGTGTAATGCTCACCCGCCTTGAAATCCTTGTACTCGACCCGCCCCTGGCAGTCCTGCTGGTTGTCGTCGCCTGGCTCCTCTTCGAACAGCGTCACGTCCAATCGATGGGCACCCGGTGGCACTTCAAAAAAGCGTCCGTCGTCCACGCGCTTGCCATCCAGGCGCTCGGCCATCAGGTCATTCGGCGCCTCTTCCTTCAAACCAATCCATGCCTCGCTCGGGTCCGCCTTGGGGATCGGGCCGGCGCACGCCGATAACAACAAGACAGCGCCGAGGGCGGGGATCAACAACAAAGGTTTAAGTGACATGGCAGGGCTCCAAAAAAAGGACGACGTGTCCGATGGGTCACAAGCTTGGAGAGCGCCCCTTTGTAGAACAAATGAATACATATGAAACGATCTTCAGCCGCTCCCTAAATGTTCCTTCACCTGGCTGAAAGGTGCGTGTTAGGTGGGTCGGGCAAGACTGCCGGGGTTTGCAATCCTGCTCCAATGGAGGTTCACGCATGCTCGGGCTGGTAAAGACCGCACTGCACAAGCCGTACACGTTTATCGTGTTGGCTATATTCATCTGCATCATCGGGCCAATGGCGGCCCTGCGAACCCCCACGGATGTCTTCCCCGATATCGGCATCCCCGTGGTCGCCGTGGTCTGGCAGTACAACGGCCTGTCGCCGGATGCCATGGCCGGGCGGGTGATCTACACCTACGAACGCTCCCTGAGCACCACCGTCAACGACATCGAACATATCGAATCGCAATCGCTGCCCGGCATGGGCATCGTCAAGATCTTCTTCCAGCCCGGCGTGGACATCCGCACCGCCAATGCCCAAGTGACGGCCGTGTCACAAACCGTGCTCAAGCAAATGCCGCCGGGCATCACACCGCCGCTGATCCTCAACTACAGCGCCTCCACGGTGCCGATCCTGCAACTGGCGTTCTCCAGCCCGAGCCTGTCGGAAGCGAAGATCCGCGACCTGGTGCAGAACAATATCCGCCTGCCGTTAAGCGCCCTGCCGGGCCTGGCCATGCCCACGCCCATGGGCGGCAAGCAACGCCAGATCACCCTCGACCTCGACCCGCAGGCGCTCGCCGCCAAAGGTTTGTCGGCCCAGGACGTGGGCAACGCCCTGGCCCTGCAAAACCAGATCATCCCGGTGGGCACCGCCAAACTCGGCCCCAACGAATACACAATCCTGCTCAACAACAGCCCCAAGGCGATTGATGAGCTCAACGACCTGCCGATCAAGACTGTGGATGGCGCGCTGATCACCATCGGCCAAGTAGCCCATGTGCGTGACGGCTCACCGCCGCAAACCAACATCGTGCGCGTCGACGGCCATCGTGCCGTGCTGATGCCGGCACTGAAAAACGGCAGCATCTCCACCCTGTCGATCATCGACGGCATCCGCCAGATGCTGCCGCGCATCGACGAGACCCTGCCGCCGTCCCTGAAGACCTCGTTGCTGGGCGACGCCTCGGTGTTCGTCAAGCAATCAGTGGGCAGCGTGGCCCAGGAAGGCATCATCGCCGCCCTGCTGACCAGTGCGATGATCCTGCTGTTCCTCGGCAGTTGGCGCTCGACACTGATCATCGCCGCGTCGATCCCCCTGGCCGTGCTGTCGGCCATCGCACTGCTCGCCGTCAGCGGGCAAACCCTCAACGTGATGACCCTCGGCGGGCTGGCGTTGGCGGTGGGGATCTTGGTGGACGACGCCACCGTGACCATCGAAAACATCAACTGGCACCTGGAACAAGGCAAGTCGGTCAAAACCGCCATCCTCGACGGCGCCGCACAAATTGTCGGCCCGGCGTTCGTCTCGCTGCTGTGCATCTGCATCGTGTTCGTGCCGATGTTCATGCTGCAAGGTATTGCCGGTTACCTGTTCCGCCCCATGGCACTGGCGGTGATCTTTGCCATGGCCAGTTCGTTCATCCTTTCGCGTACGTTGGTACCGACGCTGGCGATGTTCCTGCTCAAGCCGCACACGCCGGAGCAAGGCGCGGGGCATCACCCGGAAGATGAATTCATCAACCATCACGAAGGCGAGCAACACAAGAAACCGCGCAACGCGATGCTGCAAGCGGTGTTGAATTTCCAGCAGGGTTTCGAGCGCCACTTCTCGAGTATCCGCGACACCTACCACGGCCTGCTGCTGTTGGTGCTGGGCAAGCGCAAGCGTTTTATCGTCGGTTTCCTCGCCTGCGTGCTCGCGTCGTTCCTGTTGCTGCCGAGCCTGGGCCAGGATTTCTTCCCCGCCACCGACGCCGGCGCCCTGGCCCTTCACGTGCGTTTGCCATTGGGCACGCGCATCGAAGAAAGCGCCGCCGCCTTCGACCGCATCGAAGCACGCATCCGTGAAGTGATCCCCAGCACTGAACTCGACACCATCGTCGATAACATCGGCATCCCGCTCAGCGGCATCGACATGGCCTATAGCAGCAGCGGCACCATTGGCCCGCAGGATGGCGACATCCAGGTCACCCTGAAAAAGGACCACGCGCCCACCGCCGACTACGTGAAAAAACTGCGTGAAGCGCTGCCGCAACGTTTCCCCGGCAGCCACTTCGCGTTCCTGCCCGCAGATATCAGCAGCCAGATCCTCAACTTCGGCGCCCCGGCCCCGCTGGACGTGAAAATCTCCGGGCGCAACGATGCCGAAAACCGTGCCTACGCAGTGGAGCTGGAACGCCGCCTGCAACACGTACCCGGCATCGCCGATCTGCGTATCCAGCAATCCACCGGCTACCCCTCGCTGCAAGTCAATGTCGACCGCCTGCGCGCCAACGGCCTGGGCATCACCGAGCGCGACGTGACCAACAGCATGGTCGCGTCCCTGGCCGGTAGTTCGCAGACGGCGCCGACCTTCTGGCTCAACCCGGCCAACGGTGTGTCGTATTCCATCGTCGCGGCGACGCCGCAATACCGCCTCGACAGCCTGCCCGCGCTGGAAGCCCTACCGGTGACCGGCGCCGACGGCCAGTCGCAGATCCTCGGCGGCGTGGCGAGTATTTCCCGGGTGCAAAGCCCAGCGGTGGTGACCCACTACAACATCGAACCGACCCTGGACCTGTACGCCAACGTGCAAGGCCGCGACCTCGGCGGCGTAGCGCGCGACGTGCAAAAAGTGCTGGATGACACCGCCGCGATGCGCCCCAAAGGCGCGACCATCAGCCTGCATGGGCAGATCGATGCGCTGCACGAAGCCTTCAGTGGTTTGAGCCTGGGCCTGCTCGGCGCGGTGGTGCTGATCTACCTGCTGATCGTGGTCAACTTCCAGTCGTGGGCCGACCCATTTGTGATCATCACCGCACTGCCGGCCGCGCTCGCGGGCATTGTGTGGATGCTCTTCCTCAGCGGCACCTCGCTGTCGGTGCCGGCCCTCACTGGCGCCATCCTCTGCATGGGCGTGGCCACCGCCAACTCGATCCTGGTGGTGAGCTTCTGCCGTGAACGCCTGGCCGAACATGGCGATGCGCTCAAGGCGGCGATGGAGGCCGGCTACACGCGCTTCCGTCCGGTGTGCATGACCGCCCTGGCGATGATCATCGGCATGCTGCCGCTGGCCCTGTCCGAAGAACAAAACGCCCCCCTCGGCCGGGCGGTGATCGGTGGCCTGATCTTCGCCACCCTCGCCACCCTGTTGTTTGTCCCCGTGGTCTTCAGCCTGGTCCACGGCCGTCACCCTACTCGCGCAGTTGCCGGAGAAACCCCACATGTCGTCTGATCACAAACCCTCGCGCAAGCGTCTGATGCTCCTGGGTGTCGGCGGCCTGACCCTGGCCGCCCTGCTGGTCGCCAACGGCCTGCATGCTCGCACATTGCATGAACAATCCGTCACCGCCTGGACGGAAACCGCCGCCATCCCGCACGTGCTGGTGTTCCAACCGCAACAGAACGTCACCGGCGATACCCTGCGCTTGCCCGCGCACCTGGAAGCCTGGAGCAAGGCGCCGATCCATGCACGGGTCAGCGGCTACTTGAAGGACTGGAAAGCCGACATCGGCACCCAAGTCAAAGCCGGGCAAATCCTCGCTGACATCGACAGCCCGGACCTCGACCAGCAATTGGCGCAAACCCACGCCCGGCTGATTCAGGAACAGGCCAACGCACGCCTGGCCCAGACCACCGCAGCGCGCTGGCAAAACCTGCTGGCCAGCCACTCGGTATCACGTCAGGAGGCCGATGAAAAAACCTCCAACGCCGCCGCCGCGAAGGCCAACGCCGATGCCGCCGCTGCCGATTATGCGCGGCTATCGGCGCTGGCCGGCTACAAGACGATCCGCGCGCCGTTCGCCGGCACCATCACCGCACGCAACACCGATATCGGCCAGTTGATCAAGGCCGACACCGACAGCGACCCGGAGCTGTTCAACCTCGCCGATACCCACCAGTTGCGCCTGTACGTGCCGGTGCCGCAAAACTACGCGGCGGTCATCCACCCCGGCCTGGTAGCCGAACTGAGCGTGCCCGAACATCCCGGCGAACACTTCAAGGCCCGTCTGATCGGCGACTCCACCGCCATCGACCGGCGTTCCGGCACCCTGCTCGCGCAGTTCGTCGCCGACAACCCCAACGGCGAATTGCTGCCCGGTGATTACGCCGAAGCGACCTTGCCGATTCCAGCCGACACCCATGGCGTGAGCATTCCCGCCAGCGCGTTGATTTTCCGCGCCGAGGGCACGCAAGTCGCCGTGCTCGACGGGCACAATCACGTGCACCTGCAAAGCATCCATATCGGCCTCGACCTCGGCGAACGCCTGGTGATCGACCAGGGCCTCAAGCCCGCCGACCGTGTGATCGACAACCCGCCCGACGCCCTGCGCGAAGGTGACCCGGTGCAAGTGGCCGACGCCTCGGGAGGTGCCCATGCGCCCAAGGCTTAAACCCCTCGCGGCCCTGATATTGCTGGCCCTGCAAGGGTGCTCCATGGCGCCCACCTACCAGGTACCCAGCGTTGACCTGCCCGCTGGCTATCGCGAACAGACCAGCGACGGCCCGTGGCACAGCGCGCAACCGTCCGATCAATTGGCGCCCGAATGGTGGACGCTCTACCACGACCCGCGCCTGAGTGAACTGCAACAGCAACTGCTCAAGGCCAACCCGGACCTGGCCGCGGCGCTGGCGCACTTCGACGCGTCCCAGGCATATGCCAGCCAACTGCATGCTGGCTTGTTCCCGCAAATCAATGCCAGTGCGCAGCCGCTGCGCCAACGCCAATCGGACTCGCGGCCCCTGCGCGGCACCACCCAGCCGTCGGTCTATGACAGCAACACCGCAGGGTTTTCCCTGAGCTACGACCTGGACCTGTGGGGCAAAATCCGCAACCAGGTCGCAGCGGGCGATGCCCAGGCGCAAGCGGCCGGCGACGACTTGGCGGTGGCGCGCTTGAGCTTGCAACAGCAATTGGCGAGCTTGTATGTGCAGCTCAACGGGCTGGATGCGCAGGCGCGGATTCTCGAGCGCTCACTGGAGGATTTTCGCCAGGCGCTGCAACTGACGCGCAGCCGCTACGAGGGCCAGATCGCCTCGGAACTGGACCTCACCCGCGCGCAAAACCAACTGTCTGAAGCCAAGGCGCAATGGGATGACGTGCGCGGGCAACGCAACCTGACCGAACATGCGATTGGCGAACTGGTGGGCGTGGCGGCCAGCACCTTCAGCCTGGCGCCGAGTGCGCAACTGCTCGCGCTACCAGGCATTCCTGCACAGCTGCCGAGCCACCTGTTGCAACGTCGCCCGGACATTGCGGCGGCCGAGCGGCGCGTGTTTGCGGCCAACGCCAATATCGGCGTGGCCAAGGCGGCGTGGTACCCGGACTTCAGCTTGACCGGGTTGATCGGCGGGCAGACGCAAGGCGTCGGCAACCTGCTGTCGGCGAGTAATCGCTATTGGGCGCTGGGGCCGCTGGTCAACCTGCCGATCTTCGATGGCGGACGCTTGAGCGCCAATGAGCGCCAGGCCAAGGCCGAATTCGAAGAAGCCTCGGCGCAGTACCGCAGCCACGTGTTGAAAGCCCTGCGCGAAGTGGAGGACAACCTCGCCCAACTGCGCGACTTGCAGCAGCAAGCCGAGGATGAACAGGCAGCGGCGGATGCGGCGCAGCACACCCAGGCCTTGGCGATGAACAGCTATCAAGCGGGCGCTGTGAGTTACCTGGATGTGGTGACGGCGCAGACCGCCGCCTTGCAGGCGCAACGGACCTTGCAGGCGGTGCAGACGCGCCAACTGCAAGCGAGTGTGGGTTTAGTGACCGCTCTAGGAGGTGGCTGGCAAAGTCACTGATGGCACCTCACCGCCGCCGCCCTTGCCACCCACCGGGGCGGTGGAGGACTATGCCACTACGCACAGGACAGGTTAGCGGTGAGGGATCAGTGGCAAAGTATTCAGAGTTGGCCCGTTTACTGCGCAGCAGAATTGAAATGGGCATGTACCAGGCGGGGCAACGCCTTCCCTCTGTGCGCATGTTGAGCGCGGAACACGGCGTCAGCCTGGGCACCGTGCAACAGGCGTATCGCTTGCTGGAAGAAGAAGGCCTGGCCTCGCCCGCGCCCAAGTCCGGCCACTTCGTCACCCGCCGGCAGAACCTGCACCTGTTGCCCACCATGCGCGCAATCGAAAAGAACCCCCTCGATATCCTCGAGTGGGATGAAATCTACAAGGTGACCACCAGCACCCCGGACGAACGGGTGCTGCAACTGGGCAGAGGCATGCCCCACGTTGACACACCGACCTTGAAGCCCCTGATGAAAAGCCTGAGCCACGAAGCCAAACGCTGGCAAAAGGACGGGCTCAACTATGAAAACATCAAAGGCAACCTGGAACTAAGGGCGCAAGTCAGCCGCCTGATTATCGATTCCGGCTGCCTGGTCGACCCCGAAGAAATCATCATCACCACCGGCTGCCAGGAAGCCCTGATGTGCTCCATACGGGCCATTTGCAGCCAGGGGGATATTGTTGTCGTCGAGTCACCGAGCTTTCACGGGGCGATACAGACCCTCAAAGTCTGCGGCATAAAAGTCATTGAAGTGCCCACCCACCCGCTGACGGGCATCTGCCTGGAGTCACTGGAGCTGATCGCGCAGCGCTGGCCGATCCGCGCGGTGCTGGTCAACCCGAACTGCAACAACCCGCTGGGTTATGTGATGCCGGATGAGCGCAAGGAAACCCTGGTGGAACTGTCCAGGACCTTCGGCTTCTTTATCATCGAAGATGACACCTACGGCGACCTCACGTACCCGTACCCGCGCCCCAAAACCATCAAGTCCCTGGACACCGAGGGCAAGATCATCCTCTGTGGCTCCTTCTCAAAAACACTCGCGCCTGGGCTGCGGGTGGGCTGGGTCGTGCCCGGGAAAATCTACGACAAAGTGCTGCATATCAAATACACCAGCTCCGGCGCCACGGCCACCGCCAACCAACGAGCCATTGCCGAGTTCATGGGCAAGGGCTTGTACCAGATCCATCTGCGGCGCATGCGCGCCAATTACAAAGCCAACCGCGAGTTGATGACCAGTTGGATCTCCAAGTACTTCAACCCGAGCATTCGGATCAGCCGGCCCCAAGGCGGGTATTTCTTGTGGATGGAGCTCCCGGACGGGGTGTCGGCCTATGAGCTCAGCGACTACTTGATGCAACACAACATACAAATTGCCACCGGGAAAATATTCTCCTCTTCCGGCAAGTATGAAAACTGCATCCGCATCAACTATGGCGGTGCGCTTGATGAGCGGGTCGAGGAAGCGATCAAGATGATCGGCAAACGGGTGCTGGACCTGAGCGTTTCCAACATGCTGCGCTAGTGCCTCAATGACAAACAGGCCGGTGACGGCCTGCCTGCCTCAGTGCATCAATGTCAGCTTGCAGAAAAACGAATGGCGTAGACGCGTTCCGGGCCCGGGCCTGGCTGGTCCGCCCCCCTCACCCAACCGGTTGACTCGTACAACTGAACCGCCTCTTTGTAGCGTGCCCGGGTTTTCAGGAAAATCTCGTTGTACCCCAGTTGCCGTGCCGTCGAGACCGCCGCCTGGAGCATCGCCACACCGGCACCGAAACCACGGTAGTCCTTGTCCAGGTAGTACTTGGTGAGTTTCACCCGGCCATCGTCGCCCCCCGTGAGGATGGCGGACCCCACCGGCACATCGCCAAACACCGTGACCAGCTCCACGACATTCGCCTTGGGTACACCAAAGCACATGATGTCGCGGTCATCATCGTCAGGGTCTGCCGCGATGCCGTACTCCACGAAGGTCTTGAACACCATTTTGCGGATGGCGATAGCGTCTTCGAGTCTTGCGCTGCGAATCAGGAAGTGTTGGTTTTTTACGTAAATCATCTCGCTCATGGGTACCAAGCCTCAACTTCAATGTCCGAGAGCGGAACGAGCACACAGGGCAAAATTGCGTTGTGCCCTCTTTCCTTTTCCGTGAGTGCGAGCATGGGTGCCCACTCGCTGTACTCACCGGAGACAAACTTCACCTGACAGGCGCCGCACCGCCCCTGCCGGCAACGGGTACGCACCAGGCCGAGCTTTTCACAGGCATTGACCAGGGAAAAAACGTCGCCGGCGATGGGCTCACGCTGCCCGGCGCACGCGAGGGTAAAATTATTGGCGGTCATCGTTGGTCCATTCCCATTCCAGGCTGTCGTAGAGCTTCATCAAGCCGCGATTGTTATTCGTGAACTCGACGCCGCGCTGCAGCTCTACGGCGTTGTCGACCACGGCCGCCCGCACGCCATCGAGTGAGGGCCGCGCGAGTTGATCGATCACCGTGATCCAGGCATTCAGATCGGCCCGGAAGAAGTTCTTCGCGACCAGCTCGACGGTTTCCTTGAACACCTGTTTTCCAGCGCTGGAGAGCTGCCAATAGATATCCCGCGCCAACACCGCAAACTGCGAGCCGTGGCTCCACTCGTCCTTGGCATGGGCATTGACCGCCGCGAGAAACATCGGCTGGATCGACGTCGCGTTCGCCAGCAGGTCCAGGTAATCGGTGATGTGGTTCTCTGTGCAACAGGCCGTAGCGATACGCGCAATGCGCCGCTTCCATTCGCTATCGAGCCCATGGATATAGGCATTCATGACATTCACCAGGTGAAAGTCCGCAGGAAACAACGCAAGTTGCCGGTTGGCCCGCACCTCATCACAGGTGAGCACTGCCAGCAGCGTATGGTAGCCCTCGTCCGTCATCGCCTCTGCCATGGAGCGCGCCATCTCGGGGCCGACACTGTTGTCTTGCCGCGAACGAATGACTTCGATACAGGCCGGCGTGACTAAATCGGTTTCAATAAAGATGGTGTTGCTCTGATAGATAATCCACCCGGCAGAGAGCAAGTCGTTCTTATCTTGAGGTTCCAGGGCGCGCCATGCGTCGAACGACGAAAAGGGCACCATCGCCTCCAGAAAGTCTGGCGCATGCATATCAAAGGCAAGGCTGGTAATACCTTTAAAGCGCATGACCTCGGCGTCGAATGACCAACTTTGACTGATGCGTTCAATCACTTCCCGCGAGTAATCGCGGGTTTCAATATCCATTCCACTATGACGCGACATGCTCAGCCCCTTGCGCCGTGAATTCCAGAAACAACATATCCCGCGACGCGACGCCATCGTCTGCCGTGTTCATCTGACTGACGCTGTGATAAACCTTGGAATCATCAAAGATCACCAGGTCGCCATAACGCTTGAGGGTAAAACTTTCGAGCAAGGCCTTGTCGTTGTCGTAGATGGAATTTTCTGCACCGGTGCAATTGTCCGTGCGGTTGACGCAAAACAAACTGGAAAACGTAACACCGTCCTTATGTATGCCTTCCGGCGTCGGGAAACCGGCAACGCCGCGCGACGATGTAATTCGCACTTGGTGCAAATAGACCTGCCACACCGCCACATCTTTATAACGGGTAAAGATCGCCACATAATCGCGAATCATGCGCTTTATAAACGGGTGTGTCGCAATGTAGGGGGTGATCGGTTCAAAATATCGATCCACGCCGCCATTCAAGGTATTCGTGTACTTGTCCTGAAAGAACGGCCGATGCGGAAGTATGCCGATTTCATCGTTAAGCACACTGTAGCGAAGTTCGGTAAACCGGCGCCGACGGTATTTGCCGCCGTCCGCCATAAACTCATCCGGCGGCAAGCTGTCCCACGTCTGCAGGAACGTTCTCCAGTCAGCGGAGCGATGGGCCAACGTTACAAAATAGTTGAAATAGTTACCCACCCAATAACCGCTGTGCCTGAGCTGCTGTTCAATCAGATCAGAGGTGCTTTGCACAGTTGACAATGAACGGGCTGCAGAGCCTTCATACTTCATAGATAGATATCCTTCAATGGATGGTAGAGAACCCTAGTGCCGCACCAAAAAATACGAAGAATACAGCGACTACTTTGGAACCGATTCTACTGGCGGAGGGCGACGTCAACTTCGACGCTATCCTGGTCGCCACCACGGCATAACAGGAAAGAATCGAAAACTTTATCAGTGCACTGATAATCACAAGAAACGCAAAGAACTGGAGATCAGGCGTGCCACTTTTTTCGAACTGCGGCAGCAGCGCGGTAAAATACACCAGCGCCTTCGGGTTACTGATACCGATCAAAAAGGACTGGGCCCACTGGCGCGTCAAAGCGGGCGCCCTGACAACAGGTGTATCAGGACTTGCAGCAGTCATGATCGCGCGACTTTTCTTGAATGCGCCCACCCCCAGATAAACAAGATAGGCCGCACCGGCCAGTTTCAAGGCATTAAACATCGACGGATGTTCTGCAAAAAAAGTGGCAATACCCAATGACGAGATCAAGCCCATGATCAAGATGGCAAATACATCCCCGGTCAATACGCCAATCGCTTTCAGTGGCCCATACTTGATTGAGTTATTCACCAGGAATACCGTTGACGGCCCTGGTGAACCGGCCTGCACCATCGTAATCAGAATGAACGACAACCACGCATAGATAGTCATTATTAAACCCCGGACACAGACAACTGGACGAATAGGTTTTCCGGTACTTGCATTAAGACGTGCCCAACGCAACTCAACGAATAAGCTATTGTTAACGCTACTTGGCACTTAATTAAGATCCAGAAAAACCACTTATTTGATGCACAGTTGAACGCCCGGCCATCTGTATGGTGGTTTTTTCCAACATCTGTACCAGAGCAGGCAGGCGATATTTTTCAGAAGGGGAAAGACGCAAAAACCGGCGCTAGGCGCCGGTTCTGTGTGTGCGCGGACGCGCCCAGGTGGCGCCTCCGTGAGTGAAGAAAAACCGCGTCAGGCGGCCATCTGGCGCCCCGCTATCGCCGCGGAGGCGGCGACCATCGCGCGCAACAACACCGCACAGCCCGCCGCCAGATCATCCGGCGCGGCGTTTTCGATTTCGTTATGGCTGATGCCCCCTTCACACGGCACAAAGATCATCCCCGCCGGGCCCAACTCGGCGACGAAGATTGCGTCGTGCCCTGCCCCGCTGACAATGTCCATGTTCGACAAGCCCAGGCCATTGGCCGCATCTCGCACGGCGTCCACACAACCTTTGTCGAAATACAGCGGCGGGAAGTCCGCCGTCGGCTCCATTTCAAAGCTCAAGCCGTGCTTGGCGCAGGTTTCATCGATCACCTTGCGCACCTGGGCAATCATCGAATCCAACCGCGCCGGCTCCAGATGACGGAAATCCAGGGTCATGCGCACCTCGCCGGGGATTACATTGCGCGAGCCAGGATAGGCTTGCAGGCAACCCACCGTGCCACACGCATGGGGCTGATGCCCCAACGCCGCCGCATTCACGGCCGCCACCACCGCCGCTGCGCCCACCAGGGCGTCCTTGCGCAGGTGCATCGGCGTCGGCCCCGCATGGGCTTCGACGCCACGCAGTTTCAGGTCGAACCACTTCTGGCCCAGTGCGCCCAATACCACGCCGATGGTCTTTTTCTCATCCTCAAGAATCGGCCCTTGTTCGATATGCGCTTCAAAATACGCGCCGACCTTGTGCCCGCTTTCCGCCCGTGTACCGGCGTAGCCAATGGCGTTCAACGCATCGCCCACCGAAACGCCATCGGCATCGACCTTGGCCAGGGTATCCGCCAGGCTGAATTTCTCGGCAAACACCCCCGAACCCATCATGCACGGCGGAAAGCGCGAGCCTTCTTCGTTGGTCCACACCACCACTTCCAGCGGCGCCTCGGTTTCCACGTTGAGGTCATTCAGGGTGCGCAGCACTTCCACACCGGCGAGCACGCCAAAGCAGCCGTCGAACTTGCCGCCCGTGGGCTGGGTGTCGATATGGCTGCCGGTCATCACCGGTGGCAGGTCGGGGTTGCGCCCGGGGCGGCGGGCGAAGATGTTGCCGATGCCGTCGATGGTCACGGTGCAACCGGCGGCTTCGCACCACTGCACGAACAGGTCGCGGGCCTGGCGGTCGAGGTCGGTGAGCGCCAGGCGGCACACGCCGCCCTTGGGTGTGGCGCCGAGTTTGGCGAGGTCCATCAGGGACTGCCACAAACGGTCGCGATTGATGTGCTGATGGGTGGATTGCAGAACGTCGAGGGCAGCGTTCATGGGGATCTCCTCAGGCTACATTTTTATGGTTTCAACTGGCGAAACTCGGTCAAAAATGTGGGAGCGGCGGTGCGACGATTCGACTTGCTCGCGAATGCGGTCTTTCAGGCAACATTTTCGGTGACTGATACACCGCCTTCGCGAGCAAGCCCGCTCCCACATTTGGATTGCATTTCAACTTTTAACCGCGACTGGGCTGACTCCGCGCTTGGCATTCAAGCCGTAATACAGCAAGCCACCCAACGCCGAACCGGTAAACCAGCCATAGCTGTAGAACCAACTGAACGCATCACTGCCCAGGGACAGCAACGTCAGCACCACCGGCACGCCAAAGGCGACAAACCCGCTCCAGTTCCACGCCGGGTACACGTCATCGCGGTACAGGCCGGCCAGGTCCAGTTGTTGTTTGCGGGTGATGAAATAGTCCACCACCATGATCCCGGCAATCGGCCCCAGCAGGCTGGAGTAACCGAGCAGCCAGTTGGAATAGACGGTCTCCAGGCTCACATCGGAAACGATCAAACCAAGCTTTTTCAGCAGCTCATGCCCCATCAACACCAGCCCCACCAACCCGGTGAGGATCACCGCCGTGGTGCGGTTGATCAGCTTCGGCGCGATGTTCTGGAAGTCATTGGTCGGCGAGACAATGTTCGCCGCCGTGTTGGTGGACAAGGTGGCGATGATGATCAACAGCATCGCAATGGCCACCCACACCGGGCTCTGGATATGCCCGATCAAGGTCACCGGGTCGGACACGCTCACCCCCACCAGTTTCACCGACGCGGCCGTCATGATCACGCCCAGTGCAGCGAACAGGAACATGGTCAGCGGCAGGCCGAAAATCTGTCCGAGGATCTGGTCCTTCTGGCTTTTCGCGTAGCGGCTGAAGTCGGGAATATTCAACGACAAGGTGGCCCAGAACCCCACCATCGCGGTCAGGCCGGCCATGAAGTAACCGGTGAGGCTCGCCCCCTCCGGGCGTTTTGGCGGGATCGCCATCAACTCGCTGAGGGACACGTTCGGCATCGCCCACACCAGCAGGCCAATCCCCACCGCCACCAGCAGCGGCGCCGACAGGGTTTCCAGGCGCTTGATCGACTCGGCGCCACGCAGCACCACCCACAAATTCAGGCACCAGAAAATCATGAAGCCGATCACTTCACCGGTGCCGCCGAGGGACTTCCAGCCCTCGAAAATCGAGCCCAGGAACAAGTGAATCGCCAGCCCGCCAAACATCGTCTGGATACCAAACCAGCCACACGCCACCAGCGCGCGAATCAGACACGGCACGTTGGAGCCGAGAATGCCGAACGACGAACGCAACAGCACCGGAAACGGAATGCCGTACTTCGTCCCAGGAAACGCGTTAAGGGTCAGCGGGATCAACACCACGATATTGGCCAGCAGAATGGCCATCAGCGCTTCGCCCACCGACAGGCCGAAGTACGCGGTGAGCACCCCGCCCAGCGTATAGGTGGGCACGCAGATCGACATACCGACCCACAACGCGGTGATGTGCCACTTGTTCCAGGTTCGTTCATGCACCTTGGTCGGTGCCATGTCGTGGTTGTAGCGGGGGCTGTCGAGGACGTCGGGGCCGGCGTCGAGTTCGTACAGGCCGTTGCGCTCAATGACTTGCGATCTGTTCTGTTGCATGGCCGCTCCACGGTTTTTTCGAATTATTGTTGCTCATCCAACGCTTGGCGCTGGATGGCCGGAGTACCTCGTAAACAACATGACATCACGGGTCCGGCCAGCCGCCACTGCACTCAATAATCGTGCCGACAACCGTTGCCATACCCCTACCGCGTATATAACTGGCTGATGTTAATCAGCTTTCCGATTGATCCCTCGGTACTTGCCACGTTACTCAGGCTAAATAACGTGGAAGTTGCCCGAACTGTCAGGACTCAATCTGGTGCAACACAATTATTTTTATTTCCCATCGCCGTCAAGCGGCATATCTCAAGCGTCTGATTTGCAATAAGAAATGTTGCTCAATTTAAGAACCTGTCAAGTGCGTCAAAACGGTGAACGCCCGCTTCATTTTGGTGATTTGTATTTTTAATCATTAAAAATCAAAAAGTTAATAACAATATAAGCTTATAAAAAATCTGCTTGCCCAATCGAAAAACTCGGGCTAGCTTCTATTCCTGTCACCGATGACAGGAATAAACCCACCCATCGGCAAGCAGCATTACAACACTTAGAACTGGCACAAGCCGGTCAAGCCTGTGAGGAACTCGACATGTCGCTGTTGATCCGTGGCGCCACCGTTATTACCCATGATGAAAGTTACCGCGCCGATGTTTTATGCGCAGGCGGTCTAATCCGCGCCATTGGCACGGACCTGGATATTCCCGCCGGCACTGAAATACTCGACGGCAGCGGCCAATACTTGATGCCCGGCGGCATCGATCCCCACACCCATATGCAACTGCCCTTCATGGGCACCGTGGCCAGTGAAGATTTTTTCAGTGGTACGGCGGCGGGTCTGGCGGGGGGCACCACGTCGATCATCGACTTTGTGATTCCCAACCCGCAGCAGTCCCTGCTGGAAGCTTTTCACCAGTGGCGCGGCTGGGCGGAAAAATCGGCATCCGACTACGGCTTCCACGTCGCGATCACCTGGTGGAGCGAGCAGGTGCGCGAAGAAATGGCCGAGCTGGTCAGCCACCACGGCATCAACAGCTTCAAACACTTCATGGCCTACAAGAACGCAATCATGGCGGCCGACGACACCCTGGTCGCCAGCTTCGAGCGCTGCCTGGAACTGGGCGCGGTGCCCACCGTGCACGCGGAAAACGGCGAGCTGGTGTACCACCTGCAACGCAAGCTCATGGCCCAGGGCATCACCGGGCCGGAAGCGCACCCGCTGTCGCGGCCATCCCAGGTCGAAGGCGAAGCGGCGAGCCGGGCGATTCGCATCGCCGAAACCATCGGCACACCGCTGTACCTGGTGCACGTCTCGACCAAGGAGGCACTGGATGAAATCACCTACGCCCGCAGCAAGGGCCAGCCGGTGTATGGCGAAGTCCTTGCCGGCCACCTGCTGCTGGACGACAGCGTCTATCGCCACCCCGACTGGCAGACCGCCGCGGGCTACGTGATGAGCCCGCCGTTCCGCCCACGCGGGCATCAGGAAGCCCTGTGGCACGGCCTGCAATCCGGCAACCTGCACACCACCGCCACCGACCACTGCTGCTTCTGCGCCGAGCAGAAAGCCGCCGGCCGTGACGACTTCAGCAAGATCCCCAACGGCACCGCCGGTATCGAAGACCGCATGGCGCTGCTGTGGGACGAAGGCGTCAACACCGGGCGTTTGTCGATGCAGGAGTTCGTCGCGCTGACCTCCACCAACACCGCGAAGATCTTCAACCTCTACCCACGCAAAGGCGCGATTCGCGTAGGCGCCGATGCCGACCTGGTGCTGTGGGACCCCGAGGGGACGCGGACGATTTCCGCCAAGACCCACCATCAAAACGTCGACTTCAATATCTTCGAAGGCAAGACCGTACGCGGTGTGCCAAGCCACACCGTGAGCCAGGGCAAGCTGGTCTGGGCCGATGGCGACCTGCGCGCCGAACGCGGTGCGGGGCGGTATGTGGAGCGGCCGGCGTATCCGTCGGTGTTTGAGCAGTTGAGCAAGCGGGCTGAGCATTCCAGGCCCACTGCCGTAAAGCGCTGAACATACAGCGCACATGTGATCGTTCCCACGCTCCGCGTGGGAATGCAGCCAAGGGCGCTCTGCGCCCCAACAGCGGACGCAGAGCGTCCAGTGAGGCATTCCCACGCAGAGCGTGGGAACGATCGCCCATCAGAGGCAGCACCTCAATAACCGTGAGGCCACCACCGTGATCCAGACCCTGACCCACCTCCCCCATCCCGCTGAGGATGGACCCACCCTCGCCAGCCACTTCACCGACCTGGCCCCGCCCCTCAACGCCCGCCAGGCGCAACTGGAGGCCTCACGCTGCCTGTATTGCTACGACGCGCCGTGCGTGAACGCCTGCCCCAGCGAGATCGACATCCCGTCATTCATCCGCAATATCCACACTGAAAACGTGCAAGGCGCCGCGCAGAAGATCCTCTCGGCCAACATCCTCGGCGGCAGTTGCGCCCGCGTCTGCCCCACCGAGATCCTCTGCCAGCAAGCCTGCGTGCGCAACAACGCCGAAGAATGCGCGCCGGTGCTGATCGGCCTGCTGCAACGCTATGCCGTGGACAACGCGCACTTCAGCGAACACCCGTTCCACCGCGCCGCTGCCACCGGCAAACGCATCGCCGTGGTCGGCGCCGGGCCGGCCGGTCTGGCCTGCGCCCATCGCAGCGCCCTGCACGGCCATGACGTGGTGGTGTTCGAAGCACGGGAAAAAGCCGGCGGCCTGAATGAATACGGGATCGCCAAGTACAAGCTGGTGGATGATTTTGCGCAGAAGGAACTGGATTTCCTCCTGCAGATCGGCGGCATCGAGATCCGCCACGGTCAACGCCTGGGCGATAACCTCACCTTGAGCGAACTGCACCAGCAATTCGACGCGGTGTTCCTCGGCCTCGGCCTGGCCGCGAGCAAACAGCTCGGCCTGCCCCATGAAGACGCCCCCGGCCTGCTCGCCGCCACCGACTACATCCGCGAACTGCGCCAAACCGACGACCTCACCCAACTGCCCCTGGCCGACCGCTGCATCGTGCTCGGCGCCGGCAACACCGCCATCGACATGGCCGTGCAGATGGCCCGCCTCGGCGCTCGCGATGTGAACCTTGTGTACCGCCGTGGCTTGGCGGACATGGGCGCCACCCACCATGAACAGGATATCGCCAAGGCCAACCAGGTCCGCCTGCTGACCTGGGCCCAACCCGAAGAAATCCTGCTGGATGACCAGGGCCACGTGCGCGGCATGCGCTTTTTGCGCACGCGCATGGACAACGGCCGCCTGCACCCCACCGGCGAGACCTTCGAACTGGCCGCCGATGCGATCTTCAAGGCCATCGGCCAAGGCTTTGACAGCGAGGCCTTGCACGACCCACTGGCCCAGCAACTGCACCGCGTCGGCGAGCGGATTTTTGTCGATGAGCACCTGCGCACCAGCATTCCCGGGGTGTACGCCGGTGGTGATTGCGTCAGCCTCGGCCAGGACCTCACCGTGCAAGCGGTGCAACACGGCAAGCTGGCGGCCGAAGCCATGCACGCCCAACTCATGCTGACTGTGGAGGCTGCGTAATGGCCGATCTCTCGATTGTATTTGCCGGTATCAAAGCCCCCAACCCGTTCTGGCTGGCCTCCGCGCCACCCACCGACAAAGCCTATAACGTGGTCCGTGCCTTCGAAGCCGGCTGGGGCGGCGTGGTGTGGAAAACCCTCGGTGAAGACCCGGCGGCGGTCAACGTGTCCTCACGCTACTCGGCGCACTACGGTGCCAACCGTGAAGTGCTGGGCATCAACAATATCGAGTTGATCACCGACCGCTCCCTGGAGATCAACCTGCGGGAAATCACCCAGGTGAAAAAGGACTGGCCCGACCGCGCGCTGATCGTCTCGCTGATGGTGCCGTGCGTGGAAGAATCCTGGAAAAACATCCTGCCCCTGGTAGAAGCCACCGGCTGCGACGGTATCGAGCTGAACTTCGGCTGCCCCCACGGCATGCCCGAGCGCGGCATGGGCGCGGCGGTGGGCCAGGTGCCGGAATATGTGGAACAGGTGACGCGCTGGTGCAAGACGTACTGCTCGCTGCCGGTGATCGTCAAGCTCACGCCGAATATCACCGACATCCGCGTGGCCGCGCGGGCAGCGTATCGCGGCGGGGCGGATGCGGTGTCGCTGATCAACACCATCAACTCCATCACCAGCGTCGACCTGGAACGCATGGTCGCCCTGCCAATGGTCGGCACCCAGAGCACCCACGGCGGTTACTGCGGCTCGGCGGTCAAGCCCATCGCGCTGAACATGGTCGCCGAGATTGCCCGTGACCCGCAGACCCAGGGCCTGCCGATCTGCGGCATCGGCGGCATTGGCAACTGGCGCGATGCGGCGGAGTTCATTGCCCTCGGCTGCGGCGCGGTGCAGGTGTGTACGGCGGCGATGCTGCACGGGTTTCGCATTGTCGATGAGATGAAGGACGGGCTGTCGCGCTGGATGGACAGTCAGGGCTACAAGAGCTTGCAGGAATTCTCCGGGCGGGCGGTGGGCAATACCACGGACTGGAAGTACCTGGATATCAACTATCAGGTGATTGCGAAGATCGACCAGGAGGCGTGCATTGGGTGTGGGCGTTGCCATATTGCCTGTGAGGACACCTCGCACCAGGCCATCTCGAACGTGAAACTGGCGGATGGCACGCATCACTACGAGGTGATCGATGAGGAATGCGTGGGCTGCAACCTATGCCAGATCACCTGCCCGGTGGCGGACTGTATCGAGATGGTGGCGGTGGATACGGGCAAGCCGTTTTTGAATTGGACGCAGGATCCGCGTAATCCCTACCGGGAAGCTGTTTAACCCTGATCGTTCCCACGCTCTGCGTGGGAATGCCTCCAGTGACGCTCCGCGTCACACCCACAACAGCGGACGCGGAGCGTCCAGGGCGGCGTTCCCACGCAGAGCGTGGGAACGATCAGCCTCAAGGCTCCAACCCAATCCCCCGCAAAATCACCCCCGTCACCGTCTGGATCGCCTTCTCAAACTGCCTATCCGACAACGGCTGGTGATCATTCAAAATCTTCACCTGGTGGTCAAAGTCCGCATAGTGCTGGGTCGACGCCCAGATCATATACAGCAAGCTCGACGGCTCCACCGGCAGGATGCGTTTGTCTTCCACCCACTGACGAATCTTCGCTTCCTTCATCTTGGCCCAGTCGTACAGGCTCGCATCCAACGCCTCACCCAGGGTGGGCGCGCCGTGGATGATTTCATTGGCCCAGACCTTGGAGCCATACGGCCGCGTACGCGAGCGCTGCATCTTGGCGCGGATGTAACTGCTGAGCACCACCCGCGGATCATCGAAGGTTTCAAAGCTCAGGGCGTCCTGCTTCCACAGGTCCAGCAGGTCGAACAGCACCGCGCTGTACAGCTCGCTCTTGGTGGTGAAGTAGTAATGCAGGTTGGAGCGCGGCAGTTGCACTTCTTCGGCGATGTCGGCCATGGCGGTGCTGCCATAGCCCTTCTCGGCGAAGACCTTCTCCGCCGCCAGCAGGATTTTTTCGACGTTAACCCGACGAATGCCACTCTTGTGATTGCCCATAAGGGCTCCCCGACAACAACATGGGTTAGAGACTACCACCGGCTCTAGATCGCGGCGACAGGCCATACTGAAACTTCGTACACTGCCCCCTCCTCCCCATTGATTGGTATTGCCCAATGTTGATCAAAAAGACCCTGACCACCGTCGCCCTGCTCGCCTCGCTCTTGGGCGCTTCGGCGGCGTTTGCCCACGCCCACCTGAAAAGCACCACGCCGGCCGCCGACAGCACCGTCGCCGCGCCGGCCGATCTGCGCCTGACCTTTAGCGAAGGCGTGGAAGCCACCTTCACCAAAGTCTCCCTGAGCAAGGACGGCACGGAAGTCGCCATCAAGGGCCTGGAAACCCCAGACGCCGACAAGAAAACCCTGGTCGTCACGCCGGCCGCGCCACTGGCCGCCGGCGACTACAAGGTGGTGTGGAACGCGGTGTCGGTCGACACCCACAAGAGCAACGGCGAATACAGCTTCAAGGTCGGCCAATAACCCATGACAACCCTGCTGGTGCTGTGCCGCTTTGTGCATTTCATCGTCGTGCTGCTGATGTTCGGGGCTTGCGTGTTCAGGCCCCTGCTACTCGGCGCCGGGCCACAGCCGGCGCTCGACCGGCAACTGCTGCGCATCACCCGGGCACTGGCCTGGGTCGGCCTGTTGTCGGGTGTGACCTGGTTGCTGCTGATCACCGCCAGCATGGCCGGCAGTTGGGACGCGGCGCTGCAACCGGCCACCGTGCAACTGGTGTTGGGCAAGACCTTTTTTGGCCAGGTGTGGACTTGGCATTTGCTGTTCAACCTGTTGCTGGTGATTGCGTTGGCCAAGCCCTGGCCGGCGTTGCGCCTGCCGCTGCTCGCGCTGCTGCTGGCGACCCTGGCGCCCGTAGGCCACGGTGCCATGCTCGATGGGCTCAGCGGGCGCTTGCTGATCCTCAACCAAGTGGTGCACCTGGCGTGCGTCGGCGCGTGGCTTGGTGGGTTATTGGTGCTGGTGTTGATCCTGCGCCAACCCCAGGGCTATGGACTGGAGCCGATCCTGCGGCGGTTCAGCGGGGTGGGCTATGGTTTGGTTGCAGGGCTGTTGGTGACTGGATTGATCAACGTGCGCGTGCTGACCGGGCAACTGTGGCCGACGCCCTTGTTCAGCGGCTTTGCCTTGATTCTACTGGTCAAGGTCATGCTGGTGCTGGGCATGTTGGCCCTGGCGCTGTTGAACCGGTTGCGGATCGAGCACTGTGACGAACGTCGTGCCAGCTTGAAGGCCAGTGTATTGCTGGAGTGGCTGTTGGGGATTGCGGCGGTCGCTGCGGTCTCCCTACTGGGGACCTTACCGCCGATGGTAATGAGCAACTAAGCCCTCAAGTCGAACATCAATCAAAAATGTGGGAGCGGGCTTGCTCGCGAATGCGGTGTATCAGTCACAAGATTTATTGACTGGTCTACCGCATTCGCGAGCAAGCCCGCTCCCACATTTAAACCGTGCCCACTCTCTGCCGGTGAAAACCATAGTCATCGTATAACTTCTTGTTGACAAGCCCCGTAAACCTCGCAAATATCGCCATCAATGTTGTACGACGACGTACGACAAATAATAAAAACAACAAAAGAAAGGGAGCTCCACTGTGAGTCAATTCGCCCGCCATTCCTGCGCACGCCTGGGCCTTATCGGTCTCGGCAGCCTGAGCGCCGTCCTACCCCTCTGCGCCCAGGCCGACGGTTTTCTTGACGATGCCAAGGCCACGCTCAACCTGCGCAACGCCTACTTCAACCGCAACTTCACCAACCCGAGCAATCCGCAAGCCAAGGCCGAGGAGTGGACGCAAAACTTCATTCTCGACGCCAAGTCCGGCTTCACCCAGGGCACCGTGGGCTTCGGGATTGATGTGCTGGGCCTTTACTCGCAGAAGCTCGACGGCGGCAAAGGCACCGCTGGCACGCAGTTGTTGCCCGTGCACGACGATGGCCGCCCGGCCGACAACTTCGGGCGTCTGGGGGTGGCGCTGAAGACCCGATTGTCGAAGACCGAATTGAAGGTCGGCGAATGGATGCCCGTGTTGCCGATTCTGCGCTCCGACGACGGCCGCTCCCTGCCCCAGACCTTCCGTGGCGGCCAGGTCACCTCCAACGAAATCGCCGGCCTGACCCTCTACGGCGGCCAGTTCCGTGGCAACAGCCCACGCAACGATGCGAGCATGGAAGACATGTTCATGAACGGCAAAGCCGCCTTCACCTCGGACCGCTTCAACTTCGGCGGCGGCGAATACACGTTCAACGACAAACGCACCCAGGTCGGCCTGTGGTACGCCGAACTCACCGACATCTACCAGCAGCAATACCTCAACCTCACCCACAGCCAACCCGTGGGCGACTGGACCCTGGGCGCCAACCTCGGCTTCTTCAACGGCAAGGAAGACGGCAGCGCCCTGGCCGGCGACCTCGACAACAAGACCACCTTCGCCCTGCTCTCGGCGCGCTATGGCGGCAACACCTTTTACGTGGGCCTGCAGAAACTCACCGGCAACAGCGTGTGGATGAAGGTCAACGGCACCAGCGGCGGCACCCTGGCCAATGACAGCTACAACGCCAGCTATGACAACGCCAAGGAAAAATCCTGGCAACTGCGCCATGACTTCAACTTCGTCGTGCTGGGCGTGCCGGGGCTGACGATGATGAACCGCTATATCAGCGGCAGTAACGTACACACCGGGGCGATCACCGACGGCAAGGAGTGGGGCCGTGAATCGGAACTGGCTTACACCGTGCAAAGTGGCGCGCTGAAGAACTTGAATGTGAAATGGCGCAACTCGACCATGCGCCGGGATTTCAGCAACAATGAGTTCGATGAAAACCGGATTTTCATCAGTTACCCGATTTCACTGTTGTAGGGCCTCAACCCCGGCAAACACCACTTCCCCCTGTGTGAACAGGCTTGTGTGGGAGCGGGCTTGCCCGCGATAGCGGTGGGTCAGCCACATAGCGGGTTCTGATACACCGCTATCGCAGGCAGGCCAGCTCCCACAGGGGACCTCGTTCATCCAAGAGGACGTTGACAACCCCGGGAATCAATACCGATACTTCGTTACAGTCATACGACAACCTACAACAACAATGGACCCGCCCATGACCACCACCACTGCCGTTCCCTTCAACCGCCTGTTACTCACCGGTGCCGCTGGCGGCCTGGGCAAAGTCCTGCGTGAACGCCTGCGCCCTTACGCCCACGTGCTACGCCTGTCTGACATCGCCGAGATGGCCCCGGCCACCGATGACAGCGAAGAAGTGCAACCCTGCGACCTCGCCGACAAACAGGCCGTACACCACCTGGTAGAAGGCGTCGACGCGATCCTGCACTTCGGCGGCGTCTCGGTTGAGCGCTCCTTCGAAGAAGTCCTCGGCGCCAATATCAGCGGCATATTCCACATTTACGAAGCCGCGCGCCGGCATGGCGTGAAACGCGTGATCTTCGCCAGCTCCAACCATGTGATCGGCTTCCACAAACAGGGCGAAATCCTTGACGCCCACTCGCCACGTCGCCCGGACAGTTACTACGGCCTGTCCAAGTCCTACGGCGAAGACATGGCCAGCTTCTACTTCGATCGCTACGGCATCCAGACCGTGAGCATTCGCATCGGCTCCTCGTTCCCCGAGCCGCAGAACCGCCGGATGATGCACACCTGGCTGAGCTTCGACGACCTGACCCAATTGCTGGAGCGCGCGCTGTACACGCCAGACGTCGGCCACACGGTGGTTTACGGTATGTCGGACAACCTCGACACCTGGTGGGACAACCGCTACGCCGCGCACCTGGGCTACGCGCCTAAAGACAATTCCGAAGTGTTCCGCGCCCAGGTCGAGACGCAGCCACCGGTGGCCGCCGATGATCCGGCCAAGGTCTACCAGGGCGGCGCCTTCTGCGCGGCCGGGCCGTTCGGGGACTGAGTCATGAGCGCAGAACTGATTGTCGACGCGCGCAACGCCGTAGGCGAATGCCCCGTGTGGGTGCCCGAGGAAAACGCGCTGTACTGGGTGGACATCCCCAACGGCGGCCTGCAACGCTGGAGCGCCGCCAGCGGCCACGTCGCCGCCTGGAAAGCCCCGCAAATGCTCGCCTGCATTGCCCGCACCACCACAGGTAACTGGGTCGCGGGGATGGAAAGCGGCTTCTTCCAGCTCACCGCGCACAGCGATGGCAGCCTCGACGCCACGCGCCTGGCCAAAGTCGAACACCCACGCGCCGACATGCGCCTGAACGATGGCCGCTGTGATCGCCAGGGCCGTTTCTGGGCTGGCAGCATGGTGCTGAACATGGGCTTGAATGCCGCCGAGGGCATCCTCTACCGTTACGCGGCGGGCCAGGAGCCCCATGCCGCGCTGGATGGTTTCATCACCCTCAACGGCCTGGCCTTCAGCCCTGATGGGCGCACAATGTACGCCTCCGACTCACACCCGCTGGTGCAGCAAATCTGGGCGTTCGACTACGACATCGACACCGGCACGCCGTCCAACCGCCGCGTGTTCGTGGACATGCACGAACACCCAGGCCGCCCCGACGGCGCCGCAGTGGACGCCGACGGTTGCTACTGGATCTGCGCCAACGACGCTGGGCTGATCCACCGTTTCACCCCCGACGGGCGCCTCGACCGCTCCCTCAGCGTGCCGGTGAAAAAGCCCACCATGTGCGCGTTTGGTGGCAGCCGCCTGGATACCCTGTTCGTCACCTCGATCCGTGATGATCAAAGTGAACAGTCGCTGTCGGGCGGTGTGTTTGCGCTCAATCCTGGTGTGCAGGGCTTGGCCGAGCCGACTTTCACCCTCTGACGGGATAGCCCTGATGATCGAACTCAAAGACGCCCTCACCCACCTCACCCTGGCGCCCGCCACTGGCGGCAGCATCGTCAACTGGCAGGTTATCGCCAGCGGCCAACCGTTATTGCGCCATAGTGACGAACACGCGGTGAACACCGGGCTTGCGGGCAAGCTGGGCTGTTATCCGCTGGCGCCCTGGTCCAACCGCATTGCCAACGGTGGTTTCAACAACCCCGATGGCTGGCTGGCCCTGTCGGCCAACAGCCTGACCGACCCGTTGCCGATCCATGGTTCGGCGTGGCAACAGGCGTGGCAAGTGGTCAGCCAGTCGGTGGATGAAGTAGTGCTGGAGGTGATCTGCGATACGCCGTTTGCCTATCGTGCCGAGCAACGGTTTCGCTTGAATAACGGCGAGCTGAGCATCGCATTGACGGTCACGCATCTGGCCGAACAACCCGCCTGGCATGGCTTGGGGTTGCACCCGTACTTGCCGCGCCAACCCGGCACGCGGTTACAGGCCAAGGCCTCGCAGGTGTGGCTGAGTGATGCGTCTAAACTGCCTACCGGGCTGGCGCCGCTTCCGGTCGAGTGGGATTTCCAAAAGCTCAAGGCCTTGCCTGAAGGCCTGGTGGATAACGGTTTTTGCCAGTGGGATGGGCATTGCCGGATCGAACAACCGGAGCTGGGTTATGCCTTGGAGTGCCAGGCCAGTGGTGCGGATTATTTCCTGCTGTATTGCCCGCCGGGGTTGGGGTTCTTTTGTATTGAGCCGGTGAGTCATCCGGTGAATGCGCATCATCTGCCCGAAAAACCGGGGTTGAAGCTGCTGGAACATGGCCAGTCGGCACACCTACAGTTCAACCTGAAATACATTCCAACTGTGGGAGCTGGCTTGCCTGCGATAGCGGTACATCAGTAAAAGGTGCATCAACTGACAGATAGCTATCGCAGGCAAGCCAGCTCCCACAGTTTTGATCTCTGTTGTGTCAGTGTCAGCGTCAGTGTCAGGGTGGGCTGTTTTTCAGGCGCCCTGCGGTATCGATACTCACCACCACCGACAACCCCGGCCTTAGCCGCTCACTCTGCTCCTGATCAGGGTCCACCGTAATCCGCACCGGCACGCGCTGGGCAATCTTCACAAAGTTGCCGGTGGCATTGTCCGCCTGCAACAGGCTGAACTCGGACCCCGTGGCCGGCGAAATATGCTGCACCGTGCCGTGAAACTTGCGGTGGTTCAACGCATCCACGGTAAACGTCACCGGCTGGCCGACCTGCACATTGTCCATCTGGGTTTCTTTCATATTGGCAATCACCCACAGCTGCGGTGGCACCAGCGCCATCAGCTGCGCGCCAGAGTTGACGTAGGCACCGAGGCGCACGCCAATCTGCCCCAACTGGCCGTCACGCGGTGCCGTGATGCGCGTGTTGGACAGGTCAATCCGCGCCAGCTCCACCGCCGCATCGGCACTGGCCACCGCCGCTTCCAGGGAGCCGCGATTGACGATCACCGTCTGCAAATCCTGCCGCGCGATTTCCAGGCTGGCCTGGGCTTGCGCCACCGCCGCGATAGTCTGCGCATTCGCCGCACGGGTCACGTCCAGCTCGCGCCGGGACACGGAACCGTCGCTGATCAGCTCTTCGTTGCGGCGCAAATCGGCGGTGCTTTTGCGCGCCTGCGCCTCGCTGTCCGCCAGCGCGGCCTGGCGCAGCTTGATGGTGGCTTCGGCGCTGTTGCGCTGCTGCACCACATTGGCCAGCGCGGCTTTCTGCACCGCCAGTTGCGCCAGTGCCTGGTCCAGGCGCTGCTTGTAGATGCGATCATCCAGGCGCACCAGCAGGTCGCCGGCCTTCACGTACTGGAAATCCTGCACCGGCACTTCAAACACATAACCGGCGAGCTGCGGCCCGATGATCGTCACTTGCCCGCGCACCAGAGCGTTTTCGGTGGTTTCCACCGCGCTGCTGAACGGTGGCAATTGCCAGGCATAGAGCACGATCAGCACGCCGACCACGGCGATGGCGGCAAAGCCCAGGGACGAGAGGATGCGCACCCGCAACGGTCGCAATTCAGTGGGCACTGCACCGGGTGGTGTGCTGCCTTCCGGGGTCGCCGCGATGGCGGTGGTGGTGGTCGTTGAAGGTTCGGTCATTGAGGTGCGCCGCTGGGTTGAACGGGAGTGGCTGCTTTCGTGGTACTCATCAGCCACAGACTGCGGATAAAGATCCAGATCATGGTCAGTATCGCGATGATCGCGATCAGCATGAAGACATCGTTGTAGGCCATTACGTTCGCTTCACGGGTGGCCGCGGTGGCCAGGCTGCGAATACCCATGAGGTTGCGCAATTCCGGGTCGGCAATCACCCCGCCATAGGCCGAGCCGCCGCTCGACACCCGCGCGGCCACACGCGGGTCGAGCAGGCTCAGGTGTTCGACGATCATGCTCGAATGAAACTTCTCGCGCACGATCTGGAACGTGCCCAACAGCGCCGCGCCCATCAGGCCGCCGAGGTTCTGGCAAATGCCGAACATCACCGAAAAACTTACCAGGTTGCGCGGATTGGTCAGCACGTTCTTGGTGCCCAACACCATGGTCGGCCCGAGGAAGAACGTCCCGCCGAAGCCTAGCAGGAACTGGCTGATATACAGGTTCTGCGGGCGGGTCAGGTTGCTGGAGAAGCTGTCCATCACCGACCCCGTCGCCATCAACGCCAGGGAAATCACCAGCGGCATCAACAAGTGCGCCGGGTTGATCGTCAACGCGCTGACCGCAAGCCCGGCAATCGCCCCGGCCAGCATCACCACGTACAGCGTGTGCATCTGCTGGTAGCTCATGTTGAGCATTTGCATGAACCCCACCGCGCCGGTGGACTGCTCGGACAGCACCATGCGGATCAGGATCACCGCCAACGCCAACCGGATCATTACCCCGCTGCCCAACCAACGGGTCATCAGCATCGGGTTGGCGCGGTTATGCTCGATGGCCAGCCCGGCCATGATCAGCACCAGGGAACAGGCCGAGGCCACGCCGATCCACGGGGCTTCCAGCCACCAGTCGATACGCCCCAGGGACAACACCGCACACAGCAAGGCAACGCCGGTGGCGAGGATCGCGAAGGTGAGGAAGTCGAGTTTTTCAAAAGTCTTGAAACGGTCACCGGGAGGCAACTTGAGCAGGAACACACAGCCCAGGCAGATCAACGCCATGCCCAGTTCAAACAGGTACAAGCCGCGCCACTCGGCGATTTGCAGCAAATCCTCGGAGAACAACCGCGCCAGCGGCAAGGCCAACTGCGCCGTGCCCAAGCCCAGCACCAACGCCTTCAAGCGCCACTTGGCCGGGAATGCCTGGATCATGTAGTACAAGCCCAGCGAACTCAGCGCCGCGCCGACCATGCCGTGGGCCGCGCGCACGGCAATGGCCGAACTGAGGTCGTTGACGAACAAATGGCCGAAGGTCACCAGCGCGTACAGCACCAGGAACACTTCGGTAAACGCGCGCAGGCCGAACTGTTGGCGGAACTTCACCAGCAGCAGGTTCATGCACACGTTGGTCATGACATAGGCGGCGGGCAGCCAGGCCATTTCGGCGGTGGTCGCACCGAGGGCGCCTTGCAGGTATTGCAGGTTGGCGATCACCAGCGCGTTGCCCAGGCCGCCGGTGATTGCTACCAGCACGCCGACCAGTGCGAACAGCCAACGCTTGTGCGTGGGGTGCAACGGCGTCGACGGCGAACCGGGCAGGCTCGGGCGCTCGTGGGGCTGCCAGGTGCGGGGGGTGTAGTTGTTCATTCGATGACCTAGATGACCCGACGTGGGGTGTCGGTAAAACCTTACTCAGAGGGTAGTAAACCTGAGGGGCGGGTATCTTGCCATCTTGGGTGTGCTTTTCTGTGGGGGGGCTGGGCTTGGCGGTGTACATATCCGTTTCTTCGGTAACGGCGGCTTATGGTTCCGCCCTTACGGCGGGTCACTTTTGGAAAAGAGCCCCAAAAGTAACCAAAAGGGCTCTTGCCCCAACACTCGGTGCCTCGCCTGGGCTCGGCATGCCCGTAATCCGACATGGATTTGGGGGGCCGCCGCCACGCGCCATCCATGGCGCGGGGCGGCTAAACCGGCATCCCTGCCGGTTTACCCCCCAAATCCATGTCGAATTCCGGCCAGCGTGTTTAACGGGGCGCCTAAGATCAAAATCAAAAGCAAAGCGAGGCGGCCTGACAGCCGACCTGATAGGTGAAGCGTGCGCGGGACCCTGTGGGAGCTGGCTTGCCTGCGATGGCATCAACTGGGTGTGCCTGATGTACCGAGGTGTCTGCATCGCAGGCAAGCCAGCTCCCACAGTTTCCGGTTCCCACAGTTGAAGGGTGAACGCCATGAGAAATACCGGTCGGCTTTAAGGCCGCCGCGCTCTAGCTTTTGATCTTACTTGCCCCGTCAAACACGCTGGCCGAACGCAGGCTTGAATCCGTGGGCAACCCGGCAGGACGCCGGGTTAGCCGCACTGGGCCATGGATGGCCCATTGCGGCGGCCCACGGATTCAAGCCGGAGTGAGGGCATGCCGAGCCTAGGCGAGGCACCGAGTGTTGGGGCAAGAGCCCTTTGGTTACTTTGGGGCTTTTCCAAAGTGACCCGCCGTAAGGGCGGAACCATAAGCCGCCGTTACCTAACCAACGGATATGTACACCACTACTCCAGGGCCCTCAAATCCACCCCAACCAACTCCAATAAGTCGCGGCAAACACCAACATCAACCCATACCCAATCAGCGTCACCAAAATCCCCACCTTGGCAAACTGCCGCGCCGTAAACGTCCCAGTCCCCAAACACACCATATTCTGCGGCGCATTGATCGGCAGGATAAACCCGTAGCTCATCACAAACCCCAACAGCATGGTCATGCCCAACCGACTGAAATCCCCCGGCAAGGTCTGCAACACCGCAATCAAGATCGGCAACAACGCCGAGGTCAACGCCGTAGCACTGGCAAACCCCAAATGAATCAGAATCAAGAACGCCCCCAAAATCGCAAACACACCCAAAGGCCCCACCTGATCCAACCCAGTGTGCGCCACCACCGTAGCCCCCAGCCACTGCCCCGCCTGGGTGGTCAGCAGCGCCGTGCCAAGGCTGATACCCACCCCAAACACAATCACCGTGCCCCACGGAATGCGCGACTGCACATCCTTCCAGGTCATCACACCAAGCCCCGGCAGCAGCAGGAACACCAAGCCGGCGTAGGTGGTCGAGGTGGTGTCGAAGTTATGCAGGCGCCCTTCCGTGGCCCAGGCCAGCAACAACAATACCGACACGCCCAACAGGCGTTTCTGTGGCCCGGTCATGGGGCCGATCTCCACCAGCGACTGGGCCACCGCCTCTTTGCCACCGGGGATGCTATCGGTCTCCGGCGGCAGCAGCTTGAGCACCAGAAACAGCAACACCGCCGACATGATCAGCGCCCACGGCGCACCCGCGATCAACCAGTCGATCCACGACACGCGCTGGCCGAGCATCTTGTCCATAAAGCCGACGGTGAGCAGGTTCTGCGCGGCGGCGGTCTGGATGCCGACGTTCCAGATGCTGGTGCCCTGGGCCACCACGATCATGATGCCGGCGGCGATGTTCGAACGCTTGTCGACGCCAAACGCCGCGATCACACCCATCATGATCGGCACCACACAGGCACTGCGCGCCGTGGCGCTGGGCACGACAAGGCTGAGCAGGATGGTCACGGCAATCGCCCCCAACAGGATACGCCGGGTGCTGGTGCCGACCCGGCTCAACGTCACCAGCGCAATGCGCCGGTCCAGACCGGTATGGGTCATGGCCGCCGCGATAAACAGCGCGCCCGCCACCAGCGCCAGCGCCGGGTTGGAAAACCCGGTCAACGCCATGCTGATGGCCGGGCTGGTGCCGATCAGATGCGTGGGATCTTGCAGCGACGGCGCGGTGCCCAGCAGGAACGCCATCAACGAGGTGATCATGATTGCGCTGGCTTCATAGGACACCGCCTCGGTGATCCACACCACCACGGCAAACGCGAGGATCGCCAGCATGCGATGCCCCGCCACCGGCAAATCGGCGGGCAGCGGCAACAGCAGCACCCCGGCCATTACCAGTACAGCGACGACCAGGCCCAGGGGGAGTTTGAAGGATGCTGCGGTTGTGGCGGGGGCGTTCATGGCGGGCTCCGTCAGCCTTTAAATCAGGCGGCAAGCATGGACCGAATTGCCGCACTCCGTGTTGACAGGTATCAATCGGTTCAAATGTGGGAGCGGGCTTGCTCGCGAATGCGGAGTGTCAGTCAGCAAATGTATTGACTGATACACCGTATTCGCGAGCAAGCCCGCTCCCACAGGGGATGGGGTTTACACAGCAAGATGTGCGGACTCAGCTGAGCAATTGGCTCAGAACTGCCCGCAGCTTCCCCGGCTTGACCGGTTTGTTCAGCAACGGCGCTTCCAGCCGACGCAAGGCCCGTCGGCATTGGTCAGTACGGTCGGCGGTGATGATCACCGCGGGGATTTTGCAGGCGAAGTGCTCACGCAGATGCTTGACCACCTCACAACCCACCACGCCGTGGTCAAGGTGATAGTCGGCGAGGATCAGCTCCGGCGCCCTGCCCTGCAACGCCGCCAGCGCGCCCGCCTGGTCGGTGGCGGTGAGCACTTCGCAGCCCCACTGTTCAAGCAGAGCGCTCATGCTTTCGAGGATGCTGGTTTCGTTGTCGATCACCAGCAAACGCCGGCCCGGCAGCGGGTTGCCGGTGCTCGGTTGCACCGGCAGTTGGCTGATCGCCACGGGCATCTCGGCGCTCAGCGGCACTTCGATGCTGAACATCGAGCCACGCCCCGGCCAGGAGCGCACGGCAATCGGATAACCGAGGATCTCGGCAATCCGCTCGACAATCGCCAGGCCCAGCCCCACGCCCTTGCGATCCGCCGCGCGGCCGACGTCGAGCTGGTTGAATTCGAGGAAGATCGCCTCCAGCCGGTCTGCCGCAATCCCGCGCCCGGTGTCCCACACCTCCAGGCGCAGGCAATCACCGCGACGCCGCGCCCCCAACAGGATGCAGCCCTCATCGGTGTAGCGGCAGGCATTGCTGAGAAAGTTGCGCAGGATGCGCGTCAACAAGCGCAGGTCCGTGCGCACCGCGTAATGCCCGGTATGCACCCGCAGATTCAACCCGGCCGCCTGGGCCACCGATTGGAACTCCGAGACCAGCGGCGCAAACACTTCATCCAGGCGGTAAAGGGCCACATCCGGCTTGACCGCTGCCTGGTCCAACCGCGAGATATCCAGCAAATCGGTGAGCAAGTCCTCGGCGCCTTCCAGCGCCTGGTGCGTGCGCTCCACCAGCACCTGTTCGACGCTGGGCAATTGGCGCTCACGCAAGGTGGCGATCAACAAGCGTGCGGCGTTCAGCGGTTGCAGCAGGTCGTGGCTGGCGGCGGCGAGGTATTTGTCCTTGCTGCGGTTGGCGGCCTGGGCGGCGTCACGGGCGTCGCGCAGGTCCTGTTCGATCTGCTCGCGCTGGGCGATCTGCTGTTGCAGGTTGTGGTTGGCCTCCAGCAGTTCATCGGTGCGCGCGGCGACGCGTTGCTCCAGCTCATCGTTGAGGCGGATATAACGCTTGCGCTCGGCCTCCAGCTCATCCAACCGTGCGGTCAGCTCCGGGTAGTGGCTCTTGCGCGCCGACTGGTCGCCCAGCCCCAACAGCGCCGACAGCGCGCGTTGCGGGTCGTCAGAGTGCTTCGCCATAGACGACCTCAACATCACGCTGGCTCGACGCACGCGGGTTGGTGAGGATGCACGGGTCATCCATCGCATGCTCGGACAGAAATGGAATATCCGCCACGCGCACCCCATGCAGGCCGAGGGTTTCGTGGAAGCCAATCGCATGTTTCAACGCGATCAGATGCTCTACCAGACGCCCGCAGATCTGCCGGTGATTGAGGCCACGACAGTCGATGCCAAAGGTCTCGGCAATCACCTGGAAACGCTCCGGCGCCGAGCTGTAGTTGAACGCCACCACATGCTCCACCAACACCGCGTTGCACAGCCCGTGGGGCAAGTCGAGGAACCCGCCGAGGCTGTGGGACATTGCATGCACCGCGCCAAGGATCGCATTGGAGAACGCCAGACCCGCCTGCATGCTGCCGAGCATGATCTTCTCGCGCAGGGCAATGTCCGTGGGGTTGGCGATCATCTGCACCAGGTTGCCGTTGATCAGGCGCATCGCTTCCAGCGCATGGGGATCGGTCAGCGGGCCGTGGCCGGTGGAGACAAACGCCTCGATGGCATGCACCAGCGCGTCGATGCCGGTGCAGGCGGACAGGAAGGGGTCCATGCTCGCCGTGGTTTCCGGGTCGATCAGCGACACATCCGGCACCACCGCCTTGCTGACGATGGAGAACTTCATGCGTTCTTGCTGGTTGGAAATGATCACGAACTGCGAGACATCCGCCGACGTACCGGCCGTGGTGGGGATCAGGATCAGCGGCGGGCTGGGCACACGAATGGTGTCCACGCCCTCGAACTCAAGGATGCTGCGCCCATGGGCAACCACAATGCCGATGGCCTTGCCGCAGTCCATCGGGCTGCCGCCGCCGATGGCGACGATCACATCACAGTGGTTTTCACGGTACACCTCGGCGCCGGTCATCACTTCCTCAACCCGAGGGTTGGGCGACACAGCGGAGTACAGGCAGTAGTCGATGCCGATGGCTTGCAGGCTGGCTTCCACATCGGCGACCCAACCGGCGGCGATCACCCCGGGGTCGCTGACCACCAGCACCTTGCGCGCGCCGAAGGTCTTCGCGTAATTGCCGACGTTGTGCCGGCAGCCGGCGCCAAAGATGATTTCAGGAGAGACGAATTTACGCAGAAGGCTCAGGTTTGGGCTCATTGGAAAGCCTGTTCTTATTATTTTGGAAGAATGCGCTCCACACTAACTGATCCTTGGGCGATTGCAATCAGACCAAAGAGTCATCTTCCACCCAGCACCGGCCAGCACGGGGCTGGCCGGAGGGTCGATCAACGGCTGGCGAAGTACATGGTCACTTCAAAGCCGATACGCAGGTCGGTAAACGCGGGTTTTTTCCACATGGGGCGTTCCTCTTGTTGTGCCGGAAGATTCCGGTTGGGTCATTAATGCATGGGGGATGTGGGAGGCGAATGCTACTTTCGAAGGAATTGGCGCAGTGCATTAGTCGCGGATGTACGGCGGGTAAAAATGTGGGAGCTGGCTTGCCTGCGATGGCGGTTTGTCGGTGTACATATCCGTTATTTGGGTAACGGCTGATATTGGTTCCGCCCTTACGGCGGCTCACTTTGGAAAAGCCCCAAAGTAAGCAAAGGGCTCTTGCCCCAACACTCGGTGCCTCGCCTAGGCTCGGCATGCCCGTAATCCGACATGGATTTGGGGGGCCGCCGCCACGCGCCATCCATGGCGCGGGGCGGCTAAACCGGCATCCCTGCCGGTTTACCCCCCAAATCCATGCCGAATTCCGGCCAGCGTGTTTAATGGGGCGCCTAAGATCAAAAGCAAGATCAAGATCAAGATCAAGATCAAGATCAAGATCAAGATCAAGATCAAGAGCCAGAGCCAGAGCCAGAGCCAGAGCCAGAGCCAGAGCCAGAGCCAGAGCCAGAGCCAGAGCCAGAGCCAGAGCCAGAGCCAGAGCCAGAGCCAGAGCAAACCACAGTCCCACCTGATACATGGAGATCAAAATGTGGGAGCGGGCTTGCTCGCGAATGCGGTGGATCAATCAACTCATTCATTGACTGACCCACCGCATTCGCGAGCAAGCCCGCTCCCACAGTTTTGACCCAGTTCCCCCCGAACATACCGGTCGGCTTTAAGGCCGCCGCGCTCTGGCTTTTGATCTTACTTGCCCCGTCAAACACGCTGGCCGAACGCAGGCTTGAATCCGTGGGTAACCCGGCAGGACGCCGGGTTAGCCGCCCCGCGCCATGGATGGCGCGTGGCGGCGGCCCACGGATTCAAGCCGGAGTGAGGGAACACCGAGCCTAGGCGAGGTGCCGAGTGTTGGGGCAAGAGCCCTTTGGTTACTTTGGGGCTTTTCCAAAGTGACCCGCTGTAAGAGCGGAACCATAGGTGGCCGTTACCTAAATAACGGATATGTACACAAAGCGACTAAAAGAACCCCAACGGATTAACGTCATAACTCACCAACAAATTCTTCGTCTGCTGATAATGATCCAACATCATCTTATGGTTCTCACGCCCCACCCCCGACTTCTTATACCCCCCAAACGCCGCATGCGCCGGATACAGGTGATAGCAGTTAGTCCAAACACGCCCCGCCTTGATCGCCCGCCCCATCCGATACGCCCGGTTGATATCACGGGTCCACAACCCAGCACCCAGGCCAAACTCGCTGTCGTTGGCAATCGCCAGCGCTTCAGCCTCGTCCTTGAACGTGGTCACCCCTACCACCGGCCCGAAGATCTCCTCCTGGAACACACGCATCTTGTTGTGCCCCTTGAGCAACGTCGGCTGGATGTAATAACCGCTGGACAAATCACCCTCCAAACGCTCAGCCGCGCCGCCAGTGAGCAACACCGCACCTTCTTCCTGGGCGATTTTCAGGTACGAGAGAATCTTGTCGAACTGCTGCTCCGACGCCTGCGCCCCAACCATGGTTTCCGTGTCCAGCGGGTTGCCGCGCTTGATCTTGACGATCTTCTTCATCACCTCAGCCATGAACGCGTCGTAGATCGACTCCTGCACCAGAGCCCGCGATGGGCAGGTGCACACTTCGCCCTGGTTGAAGAACGCCAGCACCAAACCTTCAGCAGCCTTTTCGATAAACGCAGGCTCGGCCTGCATGATGTCTTCGAAGAAGATGTTCGGCGACTTGCCGCCCAGTTCCACAGTGGACGGAATGATGTTCTCAGCCGCCGCATGCATGATGTGCGCGCCCACCGGGGTAGAACCGGTAAAGGCGATCTTGGCGATGCGCTTGCTGGTGGCCAAGGCCTCCCCCGCTTCGCGACCAAAACCTTGCACGATGTTCAGCACGCCGGGTGGCAGCAAATCATTGATCAGCTCGGCAAACACCATGATAGACAGCGGCGTCTGCTCGGCCGGCTTGAGCACGATGCAGTTACCGGCGGCCAGCGCAGGGGCGAGTTTCCACGCGGCCATCAGCAGCGGGAAGTTCCACGGGATGATCTGCCCGACCACGCCCAGCGGCTCATGGAAGTGATAGGCAGCAGTCAGTTCGTTGATCTCGGCCGCGCCGCCTTCCTGGGCGCGGATGCAGCCGGCGAAGTAGCGGAAATGGTCAGCGGCCAGGGGCACGTCGGCGTTGAGGGTTTCACGCACGGCCTTGCCGTTGTCCCAGGTTTCGGCGACGGCCAGCACTTCCAGGTTTTGTTCGATGCGGTCGGCGATTTTCAGCAGCACCAGGGAGCGGTCCTGGGCGCTGGTCTTGCCCCAGGCATCGGCGGCGGCGTGGGCGGCGTCGAGGGCTTTTTCAATGTCGGCGGCGCTGGAGCGCGGGAACTCGGCGATGGCTTCGCCGGTGACCGGCGAGGTGTTGGTGAAGTAGTTGCCATCGATCGGTGCGACAAATTCACCGCCGATGTAATTGCCGTAGCGCGCCTTGAAGCTGACGATGGCGCCAGGGGTGCCGGGTTGTGCGTAGATCATGGTGAGGCCTCTGTCGGGGTCCGGGCCTGTCGGTCAACAGGCGATGAGCCGATAGTAAAGAGCCCCCGCCGCCGGGCGTATGCGCCGTTGGCAGGGGGGCTATGGTCATTTGGTCGTAGAACTAGTGCTTGGCCACCAGTTCCTTGGGCAACTTGAAGGTCCAGAGCATGCCGCCCTGGTTGAAGTCCTTGACGCGCTTGGCCACTTCACCGCCCCACAGCGGCACCGCGCCGCCCCAGCCGGAGACCACCGAGACGTACTGCTCGCCGTCCATGTCCCAGGTCACAGGCGAGCCGAGCACGCCGGAACCGGTCTGGAATTCCCAGACTTTCTCGCCGGTCTTGGCGTTGAACGCCTGCAGGAAGCCTTCCGGCGTACCGGTAAACACCAGGTTGCCCTTGGTGGTCAGCACCCCGCCCCACAGCGGCGCGAAGTTCTTGTGGCGCCACACTTCCTTGCCGGTCTTCGGGTCGATGGCGCGCAGCACGCCGATGTAGTCCTCGTTCAACGGCTTGATGGTGAAGCCCGCACCGAGGAACGCTGCGCCTTTCTTGTAGGCGATGCCTTCGTTCCAGATGTCCATGCCCCACTCGTTGGACGGCACGTAGAACAGCCCGGTGTCGCGGTTGTAGGCCATCGGCATCCAGTTTTTCGCGCCGAGGAACGCCGGTGCGACAAACACCGAAGTGCCTTTGGTTTCACTGCCCGGCGCGCCAGGACGGCTGGCGTCGTTGTAGATCGGCCGGCCATTTTTATCCAGGCCGGTGGCCCAGGTGATCTTGTCCACGAACGGGAAGCCGCGGATGAACTTGCCGTTGGTGCGGTCCAGCACGTAGAAGAAACCGTTGCGGTCGGCGGTGGCGGCAGCTTTGATTTCCTTGCCGCCTTCGCTGTAGTTGAACGAGATCAGTTCGTTCACGCCGTCATAGTCCCAGCCATCGTGGGGCGTGCTCTGGAAGTGCCACTTGATGGTGCCGTCGTCCGGGTTCAGCGCCAGGCGCGACGACGAATAAAGGTTGTCGCCCGGACGCAGGTGGGAGTTCCACGGCGCCGGGTTGCCGGTGCCGAACAGCAGCAGGTTGGTTTCCGGGTCGTAGTAACCGCCCAGCCACGGCGCGGCGCCGCCGGTCTTCCACAGGTCGCCGGGCCAGGTCTTGCCCGCCTCGCCGCCGGAGATACCGTTCTCCACCGCCTTGCCGTCCTTGTACACGTAGCCCATATGACCTTCGACGGTCGGGCGGCTCCACAGCAAGTCGCCGTTTTTCGGGTCGTAGGCTTCGATCTTGCCGACCACGCCGAACTCGCCACCGGCCACGCCGGTGATCAGCTTGCCGTTGATGACCAGGGGCGCGGCGCTGATGGAGTAGCCTTCCTTGTGATCGGCGACTTTCTTGCTCCATACCACTTTGCCGGTGTCTTTGTTCAGGGCCACCAGCTTGGCGTCGAGGGTGCCGAAGAACACCAGGTCGCCGTACAGCGCCACGCCACGGTTGATCACGTCACAGCAGGGGCGGATGTCGTCGGGCAGGCGTGCGTCGTACTGCCAGAGTTTCTTGCCGGTGCGCGCATCCACCGCAAACACCCGCGAGTAGGAACCGGTGAGGTACATCACCCCGTCCTTGACCATCGGCTGGGCCTGCTGGCCGCGCTGTTTCTCGCCACCAAAGGAAAACGCCCAGACCGGGCGCAGTTCCTTCACGTTGTCGACGTTCAGCGTGTCCAGCGGGCTGTAGCGCTGGCCCTGCACGCCGAGGCCGTTGGTGACGATCTGGTCGGGGGTTTTCGGGTCCTGGAGAATGTCCTGGTCGGTGACAGCGGCCAGGGCCTGGCCGGATAACAGGATGGCACCGAGCAACACACTCAAGGCGAAGGGTTGGCGACGTGCGGGTTGGGTCATGACGGCTACCTCTGCGGTTTTTTGTTATACCCGGGAAATTTTCCCGGTCTGGTGCAGATTCTTGGACGCAGGGGCCCTTGTCACAATTGACCGCAGTATCGAGTTTGCTAGTTCCTTAGTAGCGGGTGCATCTGCGCGCGCTCGTAGCGCGGGTACAGGTGGCTGACGCTGCGGATCAGCTCATAGCGGCTCAGGCTGATCGCGGCAAAGCGCTCGGGGATGGGGCTGCGGATCATCTCGGTCATGTCGCTGCCGTTGGCGGCGCCGTCGCGCAGCAGTTGATCGAGCCACGTCAGGTAGTCGCGCATCTGTTCGAAGGGCTGCGCATCCGTGGCAATCGGGCCGTGACCGGGCACCACCAGGGTCCAGGGCAGACCTTGCAGGGTGGTGATGTCGGCCAGCCAGGCGGCGAGGCCGGGGCTATTGGGGGTGGTCAGGGCGCGCTGGTAAAACACCAGGTCGCCGGCGAACAACACGCCGGTGCTCTGGTCAAGAATCGCCAGGTCGGCGCCGGTGTGGCCGGTCAGCGCCAGTAGGCGCAAATCGTGGTTGCCGAAGCTGCGCACGCCGGGTTGCAGCACCTCGGTGGGCAACACCACTTCGGTGCCGCGCATCCAGTCGCCGACCATGCGGTAGAGGTTTTCCGCCATGCTGTCGCCCTGTTCGTGCAGCAGCTTTGTGGTGTCGGCCAGGGCGCCGATGGGCACATCCTTGAATGCTTGATTACCCAACGCATGGTCGGGGTGATGATGGGTGAGCAACACCTGGATCACCGGCTTCGCGGTGACGCTGGCGATGGCCTGACGCAGCGCTTCGCCGTAACGCCTGGACGGCCCGGTGTCGATCACCACCACGCCTGCATCGGTGACGATAAACGCCACATTGACGATATTGCCGCCGTTGGCCTTGGCGAAATTGTCGGTACTGCCTTCCAGCAGCCAGGTGCCTTCGGCGATCTGCCGGGGTTTGAGGGCGTAGTCCATGTCGGCCAGGGCGGGCAGGCCCAGGCCCAGGCAGAACAACAGTATCCAGCGCATGCCGCGCTCCTTCTGGTCAGGGGATGGCCGCGTCGAATTCGTTGCCGCTGTTGTCGCGTAATACCAGGCGCGTCTGCCCGGCGCCTTCGATGTCAAAGGCCAGGTTGGGGTTTTCGCTGACCGCCGGGAACAGCTCCAGCTCGGCCATGACCTGGCCCTGGTCGCCGAGCAATTGCGCGTGGTTGAGGTAGAACTCGGGGATGCCGCTGACCATGCCGTTGTCCATCGGGTGCGCCACCTGCACACGCACGCGGCTGTACTCGCCACGGGGATAACGCCCGCCGAGCACCTCGCCGATATGCTCTTCCCACCCCGGCTGGGTGCGCACCACGCTTGGCGCGGTGCAGCCACCCCCGGCGGCGTCGATCAAGGTCGAGCCGACATGCCACACGCCGTCATCGGTGAGCACGGCGGCGCGCAACGGCGTGGCCTGCTCGATGCGAATGCGCAACGACAACCACGGCAACACCCCGGCCTTGGGCTGGAAGTCGACGATCTTCGGCAACGGGTTCAACTCGGCCCAGGCGAAGATGCGCACCACCCTGCCCTTGAACGCCCGCGCATCAATCTCCAACGGCACCTGGCGCGCATCCTCGGCGAACGGCGGCGCCAGCAGCTTGACCCGCTCATCGAAGACAAACGGCGCGTTGTCGAGGAATTGCTTGTGATAGAACGCCCACATCACCGACGGCACCGGGTCCACCTCGGTGGCCTGCGCCGCCCACGGCAACAGGCACGCCAGCAAGCAGATCAGGCGTCGGTTCATTGGTACATCTCGGGCACTTCGTAGCGCAGGCCGTAATGGCTGTAGATGGCTTGCAGGCTGCCGTCGCGGATCAGGCCTTCCAGCGCCTCTTCCACCGCATACGCCAGTTGCCGGTTGCTTTCATGCACCGCCATGCCGATCTCCCAACGTTGTCGGCCCATGTTCGGGTAAGCGTTTTCCGCCAGGGCCAGCTGCGGGTCGCGGGCCTGGTGTACCTGCCAGTCAATCTCGCCACGCATCGCCATCACCGCGTCGACGTCCCCGGCTTTCATCGCCGCAAAAGCCAGGGGCACGTTGGCATAGTGGCGGGTCTTGCCTGCCAGCATGCCGTTGAACACCGAGGTCAGATAGAACGAGGGCACGCTGTCCACTTCCACGCCAATGGGGTGTTGCTGGAACACCGCCACGCTGGCCACGCTGTCCAGGCGACGGCGGTCATAGGCCACCTGCCATTGTTCGTTCTGGTACGGCCCGAACATCACCACATGGCCGTTTTCCAGCTCGCCCTGATCGTTGCGCTTTTGCGTGTACTCATGGTCGTAGGGCGCGCGCATCATCAGGTCGGCCAGTTGCTGGTTATGCAACTGGCTGCCGCGCCAGATGTAGTCGCGCAGGTCGTCGTCGAGTTTCTCGCCGGCCGGCGCCCAGATCAGGCGCAGCTGCACGCCCAAGGCCTTGGCCAGGGCCTGGGCGAGTTCCACGTCGACGCCGCGCGGGGTGCCGCCGTCGTCGAAGCTGTAGGGCGCAAAATCCTTGTACACCGCCACTTTCAACTCGCCGGCGGCGATCATCTGGTCATAGCTGCGCACCTGCGCCTGTGCCGCCTGGCAGCACAGCAAGGCCAGGCTCAACACCAGGCTGATCAGGCGCATGGCTTACTCCTCGACGCGCACGGAATCCAGGTAAGTACGCACGGCCCACAGGGCTTCCTGGCTCAGGTAGTCGGCCATTTTCGGCATGTACACGCGGCCGTCGCGCACGGCGCCGTGGCGCACCCGTTCGACAAACCACTCATCCCCGGCGTCGCCTTCATCAAGCATGCGCAGGTCCGGCGCGATACCCCCGGACTTGGCTTCCAGCCCGTGGCACGCGGCACAGTTCTGGTTGTAGGCGGAGGAACCGATTTCGACAGCCTTGTCGTGCTCAGGGGACTTGCGATACGGGTTATTGGCCGCCCAACCATCGCCGTCGAGCGGCACGCCCGCGTCCTTGATCGGCGTCAGGCCTTTGGTTTCCACCGCTTGCGGCACCACGTTGCCATGGGCCCATACTGCGCCCACGTTGATTACACCCACCAGCAGGCCGGCCACGAGCAAGGCGTTGCGTTTTGTTGTCATTATTTTTGTCCTCTCAGATTGCACGCAAACCCCATTGCAGAGGCTATGGCAACCATCTTAGGAACCCGCCGCCGTGCACCGTATGCTGCTTTGGTGGCCGCGCTCTAATCCCTTGGTAGTAGGGCTTGTGGGGCACACCCAAATCAGCGGCGGTTCGGGAAGTCTTCCCGGCAACAGCGGGAATTTTTCCGTATCCAGCCACCGCCCCGGCGCACCACCCTGTGCAGGCCAAAACCTCCACTGGGAACTGCAACCATGACAATAAGATCGCTACCCGCCCGTTCACCTTTGAGCCTTGCCGTGCAAGCCTTTTTGCTGGTGGGCAGCCTGTCCTTCAGTGCGGCAAGCTTTGCCGCCGCCGAACCTGCTGTCGCCAAGCAAACCCGCAACGTCACCTGGGAAGACATTGCCAACGACCACCTGACCACCAAGGACGTGCTGCAATACGGCATGGGCACCAACGCCCAGCGCTGGAGCCAGCTGGCCCAGGTCAATGACAAGAACGTGTTCAAGCTCACGCCCGCCTGGTCGTATTCCTTTGGCGACGAGAAACAACGCGGCCAGGAATCCCAGGCCATCGTCAGCGACGGCGTGGTCTACGTCACCGGCTCGTATTCCCGCGTGTTCGCCCTCGACGCGAAGACCGGCAAACGCCTGTGGACCTACAACCACCGCCTGCCCGACAACATTCGCCCGTGCTGTGACGTGGTCAACCGTGGCGCGGCGATCTTCGGCGACAAGATCTACTTCGGCACCCTCGATGCGCGCCTGATCGCCCTCGACAAAAACACCGGCAAAGTGGTGTGGAACAAGAAATTCGGCGACCACGCCGCCGGCTACACCATGACCGGCGCACCGGTGCTGATCAAAGACAAGGTCACCGGCAAAGTGCTGCTGATCCACGGCAGCTCCGGCGATGAATTCGGCGTGGTCGGCCAGCTGTATGCCCGCGACCCGGACACCGGCGAAGAAGTGTGGATGCGCCCGTTCGTGGAAGGCCACATGGGCCGCCTCAACGGCAAGGACAGCACCCCCACCGGCGACGTCAAGGCGCCGTCGTGGCCGGATGATCCGACCACCGAAACCGGCAAGGTCGAGGCCTGGAGCCACGGCGGCGGCGCCCCGTGGCAGAGCGCAAGCTTCGATGCCGAGACCAACACCATCATCGTCGGCGCCGGCAACCCTGGCCCGTGGAACACCTGGGCGCGCACCTCCAAGGACGGCAACCCCCACGACTTCGACAGCCTCTACACCTCGGGCCAGGTCGGCGTCGACCCAAGCACCGGCGAAGTGAAGTGGTTCTACCAGCACACGCCGAACGATGCCTGGGACTTCTCCGGCAACAACGAACTGGTGCTGTTCGACTACAAGGACAAGGACGGCAAGGTCACCAAGGCCACCGGCCACGCCGACCGCAACGGTTTCTTCTATGTGGTGGACCGCAACAACGGCAAGCTGCAAAACGCCTTCCCGTTCGTCGACAACATCACCTGGGCCAGCCATATCGACCTGAAGACCGGGCGCCCCGTGGAAAACGAAGGCCAGCGTCCGGCCAAGCCGCTGCCGGGTGAAACCAAGGGCAAGCCGGTGGAAGTGTCGCCGCCGTTCCTCGGTGGCAAGAACTGGAACCCCATGGCCTACAGTCAGGACACGGGCCTGTTCTACATCCCCGGCAACCAGTGGAAAGAGGAATACTGGACCGAAGAGGTCAACTACAAGAAAGGCTCGGCCTACCTGGGCATGGGCTTCCGCATCAAGCGCATGTACGACGACCACGTCGGCACCCTGCGCGCGATGAACCCGACCACCGGCAAGGTGGTGTGGGAGCACAAGGAACACCTGCCACTGTGGGCCGGCGTGCTGGCGACCAAGGGCAACCTGGTGTTCACCGGCACCGGCGATGGTTTCTTCAAGGCCTTCGACGCGAAAACCGGCAAGGAGCTGTGGAAGTTCCAGACCGGCAGCGGCATCGTCTCCCCGCCGATCACCTGGGAACAGGATGGCGAGCAGTACATCGGCGTCACCGTCGGTTATGGCGGCGCGGTACCGCTGTGGGGTGGCGACATGGCTGAGTTGACCAAGCCGGTGGCACAGGGTGGGTCATTCTGGGTGTTCAAGATCCCGAGCTGGGATCAGAAGACTGCCCAAAAATAACCTTTAGTTAATGCGGGGCCCGCTGTTGTGGCGAGGGAGCTTGCTCCCGCTGGGCTGCGAAGCGGCCCCGCTTTTCCTCCAGCAACACTGTGCAGCCAGGTTTTGCGACTGCTGCGCAGTCGAGCGGGAGCAAGCTCCCTCGCCACAGAGGTTTTGTGATGAAATTTCTACCGCTAATCGTCCTGCTGTCCCTGCCCCTCGCCCACGCCGATGACGACGCCCCCTTGATCATCAACGGCTGCACCCTCGCCGAACACAGCCAATGCCCCGGCGCCAACCTCAAGGGCGCCAACCTGCGCAACCAGAACCTCAGCGGCATGAACCTGGCCGGCGCCGACCTGCGCGACGCGGACCTGCGCCACGCCAACCTCGACCTGGCCAACCTGGAAAAAGCCCAACTGCAAGGCGCCAACCTCACCCGCGCCAGCCTGCAACAAGCCAACCTGCGCCTGGCCGACTTTACCGGCGCCACCCTGATGGCCGTGCAAGGCTGGGGAATGTTTGCCCAGGGCGCGCAATTTGAAAACGCCAACCTCAGCGGCGCCTACCTGCAATTTGCGCGGCTGTCGGGCGCGAAGCTGCACAAGGCCAACCTGCGTGCGGCGGACCTGGAAATGACCTGGTTGAGCAAGGCCGACCTGCAAGGTGCAGACCTCAGCGATGCGAATCTGCAAGAAGCCAAGTTTGGGGAAAGTAATCTGGAGAAGGCCACCTTGAGCGGTAGCCGCCAGCACTACGCGAATTTCCAGGATGCCAATATGGAAGGCTGCAAGGACTGCCCAACGACCTGGGACCGCTAGAGCACCATTTTGATCTGTAAACCCGGTCCACTGTGGGAGCTGGCTTGCCTGCGATGCAGGCAACTCGGCCTGTCAGTTAGACCGCAGTGATGCCATCGCAGGCAAGCCAGCTCCCACAGGGTTCGGTGTACATCAGGCAAAATTAGCCGGCGACTCTCACCACCCCCAAATCAATCCCCACATGCACCAATTCGGCATGGGAACTCACCTGCAACTTGCTCTTGAGCAACGTCAGGTGGTTGGACACGGTCTTGCTGCTGATACTCAACTGCTCGGCAATCTGCCGTGCCGGGGTGCCTTTGGCGAGCATCAGGAAAATCTCCAGCTCGCGCGGGGTCATGCTGTGCAGGCGCGGGTCGGCAGCCTGACAGGCAAGCTGGGTGGCCAGGGGCTGTTCGATGTAGGCGTGGCCGTCGAGGATACGCCGCACCGCTTCGATCAACACTTGGGGCGCCGAGCTTTTGGTCAGGTAGCCCGCCGCGCCGGCGTCCAGCGCCTGGCGTACCAAGGGCAGTTCATCGTGCATGCTGAAAAACAGCACACGCAGTTGCGGCAAGCGCTGACGCAGGCGCCGGGTGGTTTCCAGGCCGCTGATGCCGGGCAGGCCAAAGTCCATGATCACCAGGTTCGGCACCGCTTCGTGCACCCGTGCCAGGGCCTCTTCGCCACTGGCCGCCTCGCGCACTTCAATCGCCGGTAGCAACGCGCGCAGCAGGCTGGCGTAGCCCTGGCGCACCACGGCGTGGTCATCCACCAACAGAATATTCATAGCGCCTCCGCAGGCATGTCCAGCGCCAACGCCCAGCCTTTGCCGGGGTGGCTGACGATCTTCAATTCACCGCCCAGGCAGCGGGCGCGTTCGTACATCGAGTGCAGGCCGACGCCGGGGCGCTGGGGGTGTTGCGCACCCTGGCCGTTGTCGCGCACCCACAGACGCAGGCGTGCGCCGCGATGTTGCAGGCGTACGTGCACCTGGCTGGCGTCGGCGTGGCGCACGATGTTGGTCAAGGCTTCCTGGAGCAAGCGATAAAGGTGGGTCTTGTGGCCCGGGGATAATGGCGGCAGCGCCTGGCTGACGTGCAGTTGGCAGTCGATGCCATGGCTGGCGCGCCATTGCGTCACCAGCATGGCAAACGCCTCGGCCATCGGCAGGTGTTGCAGGGCCACTGGGTAAAGATCGTGGACCAGCTCGCGAAAGCCCTGCTGCAAGTGTTCGCAGTGTTCTTCCAGCAGGTGCACGGTGCGCGCCAGCGTTTCCGGCTGATGGGCGATCAGCGGCAACAGGCACACCTGGGCACGAATCCCCGCCAGGTACTGGCCGAGGTCATCGTGCAGGGTCTGGGCCAGGCGCGTGCGCTCTTGTTCCTGCACCGCCAGCAGGGTTTGGGTGAGACGGGTGTTGTCGGTGCGCGCCTGTTCGAGGGCGTCGGTCATGCGGTTGAAGTGCTGCGCCAGTTGTTGCGCTTCGGGCACCCCGGCAGTGCGCAGGCGCACGTTGAGGCGGCCGCTGCACACGTGTTGCAGGGCCAGCAGCAGCTCATCCAGCACGCCCATGCCACGGCGCACGGCCCAGCGGATGGTCAGCAGGCTGAGGGCCAATGCCAGCGCACACAGGCCCAGCAGTTGCTGCAAGGAATCCCAGACTTCGTCGATTTCATCACGCGGGTCGACGGCGATGGCCACGCGCCGGCCATCGGCCAGATCCAGCACCTGGGCACTGTGGCGCGCCTGGGCGAACAGCAGGCGCCCGAGCCAGGCGTCCAGCCCATCTTGCTCCGGCGCTGGCAGGGTTTCGTCAGGCCCCAGCCAATGCACACGCACATGGCGCAGGCTGGCGGTGAGCCGTGGTTGCAGGCTGGCGGGGTCGCGCGCGGCGGTTTCGCTCAGGTAATGCACCACGGCTTCGGCCGATTGCAGTTCGCGCTCCACATCCGCCAAGGCCTGGTGCATCAGCAGCGCAGTGCAGGCACAGGTGACCAGGGCGAAGAAGCCGCACACCCACAGGTTGATCCGCCAGAGCGCCGACATGCCTAGCGCGCCAGCGCCGTCGGCGCCAACGTGGCCGAACGTGGGGCATGGGGGCGATCGACCCCGATCAGGCTGACGATCAGCAGGAACGGCAGGAGCAACGCCTTGAAAATTCGCATGATCGTTCAACCCCCGCACCGGACACTGGAGCCCCATGCTAAGACCCCGCCGCGCGCGGCGAGCTACTACCTTGGTACTGCCCCAGCGCTACTTTCTGCATATTTGCAGGGGTAGCGGGGCTTTATATGCTGGCGCCACCTGTCATGGAGTGCCCTATGCGCCAGCTCGCCCCTTTCGCCGTGATCTGCCTGCTGGCGCTCACCTGGGCCACCGCCGGCCAGGCCGCCGAGGCGCCGTTGCAGGTGCAGATCGGCTACCTGGGCTATCGACCGGACCCGGGGCCGCTGCTGTCCAACGTGATTCCCGAACCGACCGACGCCGGCTTGCGCGGCGCCGAACTGGCAATCATCGACAGCAACAGCACCGGCGCCTTTCTCAACCAGCGTTACAGCCTGACCGACGCCACAGTGGACAACCCCGAGGCGCTGCTCGCCGCCGCGCAACAACAGCACGACCAGGGCCTGCGTCTGTTCGTGGTCAACGCCCCCGCCGCCAGCCTGCGCCAACTCAGCGCCGCCCTGCCCGACAGCCTGCTGTTCAACGCCGGCAGCCCCGACGACAGCCTGCGCAGCAGCGCCTGCCTGGGCAACGTGCTGCACACCCTGCCCAGCCGCGCCATGCTCGCCGACGCGCTGGCGCAGTTCCTGGTGGTGCGCAAATGGCAGAAGGCGCTGCTGATCGTCGGCCCCACCGAGGACGATCAAGCCTACGCCGCCGCCCTGCGCCGCGCCGCCAAGCGCTTCGGCGTGCAACTGGTGGCCGAGAAAGAGTGGCGCTTCGACAACGACCAACGCCGCAGCGCCCAGGCCGACATGCCCCTCTTCACCCAAACCGCCGAATACGACGTAGTGCTGGTGGCCGACGAACGCGGCGACTTTGGCGAATACGTGCCCTACCAGACCTGGTACCCGCGCCCCGTCGCCGGCACCCAGGGCCTGACGCCCACCGGCTGGCACAAGACCGTGGAAACCTACGGCGCCGCCCAACTGCAAAAACGCTTCGAAGCCCTCGCCGGGCGCTGGATGAACGACCGCGACTTCGCCGCCTGGATGGCCGTGCGCAGCGTAGCCAGTGCGGTGAGCAAGCTGCGCCAGGTCGACCCGATGAGCATCCGCCAGCTGCAAATCAGCGAGCAACTGCCGCTGGATGGTTTCAAGGGCCGCAAGCTCAGCTACCGCCCGTGGAATGGCGAACTGCGCCAGCCGATCCCCATCGTGCAACCGCGCGCGCTGGTGAGCACTTCGCCCCAGGACGGTTTCCTGCACCCCTTCAACGAGATGGACAGCCTGGGCTACGACAAACCCGAGGTGACCTGCCGCTTTCCCTGACATTTCACAACAACAAGAATAAGGATTACGCCATGCGCCGCACCCTGCTCTCCTGCGCCCTGCTGCTTGCCGCCGGGCACGCCGTGGCCGCCACGGCCTGGGTCTCCAACGAGAAAGACAACAGCCTGAGCCTGATCGACCTGCAGACCCTGCAAGTCACCGACACCCTCAAGGTGGGACAGCGCCCGCGCGGCCTGCTGCTGTCCCACGACAACAAGCTGTTGTACATCTGCGCCAGCGACTCGGACCGCGTGCAGGTGATGGACGTGGCCACGCGCAAGATCATCAAGGAACTGCCCTCCGGCAAAGACCCCGAGCAGTTTGCCCTGCACCCCAATAACCGCTGGCTGTACGTCTCCAACGAAGACGATGCGCTGGTCACGGTGATCGACACCGAAACCTCCAAGGTGCTCGCCCAGGTCAACGTCGGCGTGGAGCCGGAAGGCATGGCCGTGAGCCCGGACGGCAAGTGGGCGGTGAACACCAGCGAAACCACGAACATGCTGCACTGGATCGACACCAGCACCCAGACCCTGGCCGACAGCACCCTGGTGGACCAGCGCCCGCGCTTCGTCGAGTTCAACCACGACGGCTCGCAGCTGTGGGCCTCGGCGGAAATCGGCGGCACCGTGACCATCCTCGATGTCGCCAGCCGCGCGATCCTCAAGACCCTGACCTTCAAGATCAAGGGCGTGCACCCGGACAAGGTGCAACCGGTGGGCATCAAGCTGAGTGCCGACGGCAAGTACGGCTTTGTCGCCCTCGGCCCGGCCAACCATGTGGCGGTGATCGACGCCAAGACCTACGAGATCCTCGACTACCTGCTGGTGGGCCGCCGCGTGTGGCAGCTGGCGTTCACCCCGGATGAGAAACAGTTGCTGGCCACCAATGGCGTGAGCGGCGACGTGTCGGTGATCGACGTGGACAGCCGCAAGGTGCTCAAGTCGGTCAAGGTCGGGCGTTACCCGTGGGGCGTGGTGGTCACGCCATGAACGCGCTGGACGCCCGCGCCATCAGTTTTGCCTATGGCGAGAGGCAGGCCCTGCGTGACGTGAGTTTCAGCCTGGCGCCCGGGCGGTTTGCCGCGCTGCTGGGGCCTAACGGCGCGGGCAAATCGACGCTGATTGCGTTGCTCACGCGTTTGTATGACTTACAGGGCGGTGACATCCACGTCGGCGGCCATTCCTTGCGCGAGGCACCCCGCGCAGCACTGCGCCAGCTCGGCGTGGTGTTCCAGCAAAGCACCCTGGACCTGGACCTCAGCGTCGAACAGAACCTGCGTTACCACGCCGCGCTGCATGGGCTGTCACGCCGTGAAACCGGGCTGCGGGTCGAGGCCGAACTGGAGCGCCAGACGCTGGGCGAGCGGCGCCGGGAAAAGGTCCGCGAACTCAATGGCGGCCACCGCCGCCGCGTGGAAATTGCCCGCGCCCTGCTGCATCAACCGCGCCTGCTGTTGCTCGATGAAGCCAGCGTCGGCCTTGATCCCGCCAGCCGCCTGGCGCTGAACCAACACGTGCGCATGCTGTGTCGGGAACAGCGCATCAGCGTGTTGTGGACCACCCACTTGCTCGATGAAGTGCAGGCTGACGATGCCTTGATGATTTTGCATCGAGGCCGCCTGGTGGCCAGCGGGCAACTCGACACACTGCTCCACGAACGAGGCGGCGACCTAGGCGGTTTGTTCGCACAGCTGACGCGCACAGAGGTGGCGGCATGAACGCCTATTGGCAATGTTTCAGCGGCATCGTCCTGCGTGAGTGGCTGCGCTTTGTGTTGCAGCGCACGCGGTTTCTCAGTGCCCTGGTGCGGCCGTTGCTGTGGCTGCTGGTGTTCGCTGCCGGTTTTCGCGCGGCGCTGGGCATCTCGGTGATCGAACCCTACGACACCTACATCCCCTACGAGGTCTACATCATCCCGGGGCTGGCCTGCATGATCCTGCTGTTCAACGGCATGCAGGGCTCGCTGTCGATGGTCTACGACCGCGAGATGGGCAGCATGCGCGTGCTGCTCACCAGCCCGCTGCCGCGCACGTTCCTGCTGTGCAGCAAGTTGTTGGCCACCGCGTTGATTTCGCTGTTGCAGGTGTACGGGTTCCTGGCGATTGCCTGGGTGTATGGCGTGCAACCGCCGGCCATGGGATTGCTGGTCGCGTTGCCGGCGCTGTTGCTGGTGGCGTTGATGCTCAGCGCGCTGGGCTTGCTGCTGTCGAATGCGATCCGCCAACTGGAGAACTTTGCCGGGGTGATGAATTTCGTGATTTTCCCGCTGTTCTTCCTCTCGTCAGCGCTCTACCCGCTGTGGAAGATGCGCGATTCGAGTGAGTGGCTGTACTGGCTGTGCGCAATCAACCCCTTCACCCACGCAGTGGAGCTGGTGCGCTTTGCCCTGTACGAACGCTTCGCCGGCCTGGCCCTGCTGGTGTGCCTGGGGCTGACCGGGGTGTTCACGCTGTTGGCGGTGCTGACCTTCAATCCACAGCACGCGGCCCTGCGCAAAAAAGGCTGATCTACTACTTTGGTACTGGTTTTCCTGTCTATCGTCGCATTCCCAAGGCAGTGGGACTGGCGTGTAATGGCGGCATAACGATAAGGATTGACCCGCCATGCTGCCCGCTCGACTGCCCCTGTTGGCGTTGCTCTGCTTGCTCGTGACCAACGCCCAGGCCGACACCCCACTGTTTTCCGCCGATGGCTACCGTACCAGCCTGTACCGCAGCCCCACGCCCGACCAGGCGCCCGGTGCGACCATCGTCGACACCCCGGCCCTGCAAACCCTGCTCAACCAGACGCCCGCGCCGGTGCTGATCGATGTGTACCGGCGCCAATGGCTGCAAGGGCGCTTTATCGAAGACCAGCCCCACGCCAACCTTCCCGGCAGCCACTGGCTGGCGAATACCGGCGACGGCGACCTCACGCCGGAATGGCAAGGCTACTTCGTGCGCCACCTGTACAAATTCACCGGCGGCAACCTCGCACGCCCGTTGGTCTTCTACTGCCGCTCCGATTGCTGGTTGAGTTGGAACGCGGTAAAACGAGCCGCCAATCTGGGCTATACCTCGGTGTATTGGTACCGTGATGGCTTGGATGCATGGGAAGCGGCAAAACTGCCAGTGATGGCTGCGACACCCGAGCCTTTTCAATAAAAAACCACAACAAGAAGGTGAACGGCCATGTACAAAATCCTGATCGCCGACGATCACCCGCTGTTTCGCGAAGCGATCCACAACGTGATCAGCGACGGTTTCCCCGGCAGTGATGTAATGGAAACCGCCGACCTCGACAGCGCCCTCGCCCTGACCCAGGAACACGACGACCTCGACCTGATCCTGCTGGATTTGAACATGCCCGGCATGCACGGCCTCAATGGCCTGATCAACCTGCGCAACGAGTCGCCGACCATCCCGGTGGTGATCGTCTCGGCCGAGCAGGACAAGCAGATCGTGCTGCAAGCCATCACCTACGGCGCCGTGGGGTTTATCACCAAGTCGTCGCCGCGCCTGCAAATGACCGAGGCGATCCAGCAGATCCTCAACGGCAACGTGTACCTGCCGCCAGACATCATCCGCACCCAGAAAAACCCCAACCAACGGCGCATGAACGACGCGCCAGGCTTCGCCCCGGAACTGTTGCAGGCCCTGACGCGCAAGCAGTTGCTGGTGCTGGAGCGGATGACCAAGGGCGAGTCGAACAAGCAGATTGCGTACACGCTGGAGATTGCCGAGACCACGGTGAAGGCCCATGTGTCGGCGATATTGCGCAAGTTGAATGTGCATAACCGGGTGCAGGCGATCCTCAGTGCCGGCGACATCGACTTCGGCTCGTACCTGCGCCGCTGACCTCGATCGTTCCCACGCTCCGCGTGGGAACGCCGCCCTGGACGCTCTGCGTCCGCTTTGTGACGCGGAGCGTCAGGGGATGCATTCCCACGCAGAGCGTGGGAACGATCAGCGTGGGAACGATCATTTTCCGAGCAGGTGGCTCATGGCGGTCTTGAGCTTCATCGGCCGCACGGGCTTATGCATCAACGTATGCCCCAACTCGCGAATCTGCTGCTTCAACTCATTGCTGTAGTTGGCCGTAATCATCAACGCCGGAATCGCACTGCCACGCCGGGCATTGATACGGGCCACGGCGTCGACGCCGTTCTGGTCGTCGTCGAGGTGGTAGTCGGCAATCAGCAGGTCAGCCTCGGCATGGTAGTTGTCCACCTGCCGCGCCAGGTCCTGTTCCGACAACGCCGTCGTGACCCGGCAACCCCAACCTTCCAGCAACGTGCGCATCCCCGCGCAGATCGCCGCGTCGTTATCCAGCACCCACACCCGTGCGCCCTGTAAACGCTCCAGCAGCGCTTCGCTCATGCACGGCAGCGGCAGGGACTTTGGCGCGGTAGCGCTCACGGGCACCTCCACGGAAAACATCGAGCCCCTGCCCGGCCAGGATTTGACACTGATGCGATGACCGAGAATCCCGGCGATTTTCTCGACGATGGCCAGGCCCAACCCCAGCCCGCGATCCTGGTCCGGGCGCTGCACATCGCCGCGTTTGAACTCCTGGAAAATCTCCTCCAGCCGCTCCTCGGCAATGCCCATGCCGCTGTCCCACACCTGGATCAGCAAGCGCTGCTGCTGGCGTCGGCAGCCCAGCACCACGCGACCCTTGTAGGTGTAGCGCAGGGCGTTGCTGAGCAGGTTGCGCAGAATGCGCGCCAAGAGCTGGATGTCACTGCGCACCAGCGCCGAGCAGGCGACGAAGTGCAATTCCAGGCCTTCGGCGCGGGCCAGTTCGGTGTATTCGGCGGCGAGGTTTTCCAGCAGTTCGCTAAGGGCAAACGGCGCGATATCGGCCTTGATCACGCCAGCGTCCAGCTTGGAAATATCCACCAGGGTGCCCAGCAGGTTTTCCACGTCGTCGAGGGAGTTGCTGACGTTGCGCACCAGGGTTTCGTTGGGCCGCTCCAACAGGGCGCTGGTGAACAACCGCGCGGCGTTCAGCGGTTGCAGCAGGTCGTGGCTGACGGCGGCAAGGAATTTGGTTTTCGACAGGTTGGCTTTTTCCGCCTCCTGCTTGGCTTCGCGCAGGCGGGTTTCCATGCGTCGGCGCTCGTCGATTTCCTGCAACAGCTGATCGTTGAGCGAGGTCAGTTCCGAGGTGCGCTGGGCCACGCGCTGCTCCAGGTGCTGGTAGGCCTGGTGCAGGGCTTCGGCGGTGCGGCGGCGTTCGGTGATGTCGCGGATCAACACAAAGATGCCCACCACTTCGCCGCTGGCGAGCATGTTCGGCACATAGGAACGCAACATGTAGCGCTCCTGGTTGTTGATGTTGGTTTCAGCAAATTCGAAGGTCACGCTCTCCCCGGCCAGCGCTCGGGCGACGTAGGCGTCGAGGCGCTGGCAGTGCTGCTCGCTGTGCACTTCGCGCAGGCTCTGGCCGAGCATCATGCCGCGTGGCCAGCAGTACCATTCTTCGTAGACCTTGTTAGTGAATTCGTAGACCAGCTCGGCATTCAGGTAGCCGATCAGCGCCGGCACGTTGTCGGTGATCAGGCGAATCCAGCGTTCGCTTTCCTGGGCTTTTTGCGCGGCCGCCTGTTCGCCGCGCAGGGTTTCGGCGCGTAGGCGCGCGTTGATCAGCAGGTGGTTGCTGGCCTTGAGTTCGGCCATCGCCTGGTTCAGCGCGTCGGTGCGTTCGCGCACTTGCTCGGCCAGCACCACCGAATGCTGGAAGGTGGTGTACGGGTTGTTGCCCTGGGTCATGCCGGACTCGATGCGCTCGATCAGCGCCGCATTGATCCGCGCCAGCTTGTGGTTGGCCTGCTGCAACTGGGCAACCTGGGCACGCAGTTCAGCGTCGGCCACGGGCAATGGCGACCCCGGTGAATGTCTGGTTGATGTGCATGCCATTGAACTGTTCTCCGTAGGTGTTGAAACCCAGCACCCGTTGGCCTTGCAGGTAGTTGCCGATCTGTTCCAGATTGCCGTTGTCTTCCAGCTCCATGCGCCGCAGGAAGCAGTCGCAGCCGATGGTCAGCAACAGGTCGCCGAGGCGCGCGTGCAGGCCGTCGAACAAGTCTTGCAGGTTGGGCAGGATCGGGCCCGGTTGCATCAGGGTCAGCACAATGCCGTTCTCCACCGCGCAGTAGAAACTCAGGCTGAGGTCGTCATGCACCTGCTGGATCGCGCGGACGTAGTACTGGTCGTGGATGCGCACCGCCAGCGGGTGGGCGGCGAAGGTGCGATGGTCAAGGTCGGCCACCGCCACGCCGATGTGCCGCGCGTACTCTTCGGCGGCGGGTTCGGCATTGAGCTCAAAGACCCGGCGTGACGGGCTGTCGGCACCGGTCACCACCAGTTTTTCCGTGCGCGGCAGGATGTGGTGGGTGGTGAACACCTCGAAGTCCAGCCAGGTATTGACCAGTACCACCACCGCCGCGCCGCTGTGGAACACACCGTTGAAGTACACGTGGGTGTGGGTGAGGAAATTGTCGTCCCCGGCCGAGCCGCCGAAGTGCGGGATATCGCCAAGGGCGGCGCTGAGGGCGGCGAGCACCATCTCTTCACGGCTGGACAAGCCGTCGAGCAGGGTCAGGGCAAAGGTGTTGCCCTTGATCGGCGCCAGGGTGTTGCTGCGACAGCCGCCGACCAGGCGTTCGACCATGTCCTGGGCGCCGATCAGGCTGAAGTGCTCGACCTCGTCGATCAATTCGGTGGCGATGGAAAAGTGCGCATGGTTGAAGCCCATCGCGGTGATGCAATTGCGCCCGTAGCCTTGGGGCGTGATCTCGCCGGCGCTGGTGCAGCCGACCACGCGCACATTGCCGAAGCACTGTTGCAAGGCCTGGCCGAGGGCCTGCAAGTCGTAGCCAGCGGAACAGAAAAACAGCACAAAGCCCAGGTACGGATGCAGCAGTTGGCGGGCCAACTCTTCAGCGGCCTGCCCTGGATCGGTGGCCTGGGACATGGCGCTGACTACGCCTTCACTGTTGTGCATCGTTGGTTCCCCCTCTAAGGCGTCAGTGTACGAAGGCCGAGGGGTGGGCCCTATGCTACTTGGGTACTGGGTGGGGGGATGCGTTGGGATGAGGTGATCGTTCCCACGCTCCGCGTGGGAATGCCGCCCTGGGCGCTCCGCGTCCGCTTTGAAAGCAGTGACGCGGAGCGTCACAGGATTCATTCCCACGCGGAGCGTGGGAACGATCAGTTACCAGGTGAGGACGGCACCTACGGCAAAGGTATCCGTGTCTTCATTCTGCGCACTGGTGTCATGCCCCTTGATCTGGAACTGGTTGTACTCCGCCACCAGTTTGAGGTTGTCGTTCACATCATGGAACAGCGCAATCCCACGGGTTTCATAATCCGCGCCGCTGCCGACCACGCCGTTGCCGTCATCCTTGGTCTTGCCGTAGGACAACGCCAGGCGGTTCTTGCCGAGTTTGTACGAGCCTTGCACCAGGTAGCCGTTGCTGTCGACATTGCGCAGGGTGGCTTCGCCGGCGTTGTTGGTGAAAAACGGGTTGATGCCCTTGGCCTGGAAACCCGAGCCGGTCAACGACAGGCCACCCATCTTCGCCTGTACGCCGTAGCCCAGGCCCTTGGAGGTGACGCTGGCGACGTTGGAATCGGTGTTGTCCGAGGTCTGGTAGCTGCCGTTGAGCCAGCTGTAGATCTTCGCCCCGCCCACGTCGAACTGGTAGGTGATCTCGCTCTCGGTGCGCGGGTTCTTCTGGTAGGCCTTGCCCAGGGCGCTGCTGTCGTTGGTGTCCACTGGGTCCATGATGCCGACGGCGACGCGCAGGCCGTCCATCACCGGGGTGCGGTAGGTGATCTGCGACGTGGGGAACGGGTACGGGTAGCCGCTGCCGATATTGCCGAACGACACACCGCCGCCATCCACCAGGCCGAGGCTGTCGCTGACCTGGCCATACCCGGCGAGCAGTTCATCGAGCAGGATGTTGGAGCGGGCGAACAGGCCAAAGTCCTTGCCGATCAGCACTTCGCCCCATTCTTTATTGGCCACGGTGCCGTAGAACTGGCGCACGTCGATGGCGGTGTCGGTGCCGTTGGTTTCGCTGTCGTTGATGGTCACCCAGAACGAGGCACGGGCGCCGAGCTTGAGGTCGTCGACCTGCTTGGTCATGTTGAAGCCCAGGTAGTTGGGCAAGAAGCCCATCTTCACGCGGGATTGGCGGCGGTCGTACTGGTCGCCGGCGCGGTCCACGTCGCTGTTGACGTAGAAGGCGTTGATGTAGCCGTCGGTGGAAAAGGTGGTTTCATCCTTGTCGTACAGCATGATTTCGGCGTCGGCGAACGGGCTCATGCCGAGACCGACGATAAAGGCTGGCAACAGACGCAGGGGGACATTCTTATTCTTATGCATGGCGCGCTCCGCAACGGGGACTTGATGTCGGAGGCGATTATCAAAAGGCGCCAGGCCCCGGCATACGCTGCCTTGGCCGTGGTTTCAGGCTGCTTTGGGCGGACCACGGGTGCCCGCCAAGTTCGGTGTAAGCCAGGCCCGGCACTTAGTGCGTAAGACCGGCCTTGGCCAACATACCGACAGCCACCAGTACACACAGGCTGGCAAAACCGACCTGCAAGTACCGTGCGGGGATCACCGAACTCAAGCGCCGGCCGGCGAGCATGCCGACGATGCTCGCACCGACAAACACCCAGCCCACAGGTTCGATGGTGACCCCGGCATGGAACGCACCGGCCACGCCGATCAACGACAGCAGGCTGACCACCATCAGCGAGGTGGCGACGATGCCGCGCATCTGCACGTCGGTGAGTTGCTTGAACGCCGGCACGATCAGGAAGCCGCCGCCCACGCCGAGCAGGCCGGACACCGCGCCAGTGACCGCGCCGAGGGCGGCCAGGGTGGCGCTGCATTTGGCGGTCCAGGTCAGGCGCCCGGTCTGCTGGTCGAGCATGCAGTTCTTCTGGCCCCAGGACGCGGTGCCATGGTCACTCGGCCCGGCCTGGTGTTTTTCACGCTGCAACATGCGCCAGGCCACCAGTACCATCAGCGCGCTGAACAGGCCCATCAGCACGGCCTCCGGTAATTGGTGGGCGAAAAACACCCCCACCGGCGAACATAACGCGCCCAACAAGGCGATCAACAACGCGGCTCGGTAACGCACCAGGCCATGGCGCAAGCCGTCGAGCGCGCCCACCGCAGCCGCCGCACCAACGGCCAGCAGCGACACCGGCGCGGCCTGGGTCATGCTCAGGCCCAACCCCAACACCAGCGCGGGCACCCCAAGGATGCCACCGCCCGCGCCGGTCAGGCCCATCACCAACCCCATCAATAACCCCAGAACACTTGCCAACAACATTCAATCCACCTTAGGCCGGATGCTGCCGCGTGGCGTCACATCCCGCATTGCGATCCTTTGCCTCGGACCGTTTTTTTCACTTAAGCTCGCAAGCCTATGTGGAAATCACGTCTATACCAAGGACCACCGTCATGTCAGCGTTGATCAAAGCCTTTCTGGACGAGGCGTCGTCGACCTACACCTATGTCCTGCATGAAGCCGATGACGGCCCCTGCGCCATTATCGATTCGGTGCTCAACTACGACCCGGCCTCCGGGCGCACCGACACCCGCCAGGCCGACCAGGTGATCGCCTACGTGCGCGAACACCGCCTGCAGGTGCAATGGTTGCTGGAAACCCATGCCCACGCCGACCACTTGTCCGCCGCACCGTATTTGCGCCGCACCCTGGGCGGCAAGATCGCCATTGGCCAGTCCATCAGCACCGTGCAGGACGTGTTCAAGAACCTGTTCAACCTGGAGCCGGAATTTCGCGTGGATGGCTCGCAGTTCGACCACTTGTTTGCGCCGGACGAGGTTTTCTACATCGGCAACATCAAGGCCCAGGCCCTGCATGTGCCGGGGCATACGCCCGCGGACATGGCCTATCTGGTGGATGACCGGCTGATCCTGGTGGGTGACACCCTGTTCATGCCGGACGTGGGCACGGCTCGCTGTGACTTCCCGGGTGGGGATGCGCGGCAGTTGTATGCGTCGATGCGCAAGTTGCTGAGTTTTCCGCCGGAGACTGAGTTGTATGTGTGCCATGACTACCCGCCCGAGGGGCGTGAGGCGAAATGCCTGACGACTGTGGCGGAGCAGCGGGCGGGGAATATTCATGTGCATGACGGGGTGGATGAGGCGGCGTTTGTCACGATGCGCACCACTCGGGATGCCGGGCTGGGCATGCCGACACTGTTGCTGCCGGCGATCCAGGTGAATGTGCGGGCAGGAAATATGCCGCCGCCGGAGGACAATGGCGTGGTGTACCTGAAGATCCCCCTTAACCAACTTTGAAATGCATAACCCTGTGGGAGCTGGCTTGCCTGCTCCCACAGGGGCCAGCATTTCACAGTGGGAGGTGTGTTGGGTCAGGTACCGAGGTTTATGCCATTAGCGGGTAAAGGCAACGCGGTTTTATAGCGCACCTGCTTCAAAGCAAAACTCGACCGAATATTCGCCACCCCCGGCACCTTGGTCAAAAAGTCCATCATGAAGCGCTCCAGCGACTGGATCGTCGGCACCAGCACCCGGATCAGGTAGTCCGGGTCACCGGCCATCAGGTAGCACTCCATCACTTCCGGGCGGTCGGAAATCGCGCTTTCGAACTGCTGCAACGCCAGCTCATTCTGCTTTTCCAGGCTGACGTGGATGAACACGTTGACGTGCAGCCCCAGTAAATCCGCGTCCAGCAGGGTGACTTGCTCGCGAATCAAGCCCAACTCTTCCATCGCCTTCACCCGGTTGAAACACGGCGTGGGCGACAGGTTCACCGAACGCGCCAGGTCGGCGTTGGTAATGCGGGCGTTCTCCTGCAAGGCGTTGAGAATGCCAATATCGGTACGGTCCAGTTTGCGCATGAGACAAAATCACCTGTTTATTATGTTTATGCAGTTTTTTTATCCGCAAATGGTCGTGAGTGCAACGAAACACAGATAAATATTCTTCTACGCCCCGCCTATGATTGTTGTAGGACAAGATTTCCCCTACCCGGGGTCTGACTGTCAGCTAGCGCGCCCACTACAAGAAATTCACAAGATAGAGCGTAGAAAGCCATGACCCAGCAGTACGAACCACTGCGCCTGCACGTCCCTGAACCCTCGGGACGCCCAGGCTGCAAGACCGACTTTACCTACCTGCGCCTGACCGACGCCGGCCTGGTGCGCAAACCCGCCATCGACGTAGAACCCGCCGACACCGCCGACCTGGCCAAGGGCCTGATCCGCGTGCTCGACGACCAGGGCCAGGCCCTCGGCCCATGGGCTGAAGGCGTCCCGGTAGAGATCCTGCGCAAAGGCATGCGTGCGATGCTCAAGACGCGCATCTTCGACAACCGCATGGTGGTCGCCCAGCGTCAGAAAAAAATGTCGTTCTACATGCAAAGCCTTGGTGAAGAAGCCATCGGCAGCGCCCAGGCCCTGGCCTTGAACATCGACGACATGTGCTTCCCCACCTACCGCCAGCAAAGCATCCTGATGGCCCGCGAAGTGCCGCTGGTGGATCTGATCTGCCAGTTGCTGTCCAACGAGCGTGACCCGCTCAAGGGCCGCCAGTTGCCGATCATGTATTCGGTCAAGGACGCGGGTTTCTTCACCATTTCCGGCAACCTCGCCACCCAATTCGTACAGGGTGTGGGCTGGGGCATGGCCTCGGCGATCAAGGGTGACACCAAGATCGCATCCGCCTGGATCGGCGATGGCGCCACCGCCGAATCCGACTTCCACACCGCCCTCACCTTCGCCCACGTGTACCGCGCGCCGGTGATCCTCAACGTGGTCAACAACCAGTGGGCCATCTCCACCTTCCAGGCCATCGCTGGCGGTGAAGCCACCACCTTCGCCGGACGCGGCGTGGGTTGCGGCATCGCCTCCCTGCGTGTGGACGGCAACGACTTTATCGCGGTGTACGCTGCCTCCGCCTGGGCCGCCGAACGGGCACGCCGCAACCTGGGGCCAACGCTGATCGAGTGGGTCACCTATCGTGCCGGCCCGCACTCAACGTCTGATGATCCGTCGAAATACCGCCCCGCCGATGACTGGAGCCACTTCCCCCTCGGCGACCCGATCACCCGACTCAAGCAGCACCTGATCAAGATTGGCCAGTGGTCCGAAGAGGAACACGCGGCAGTCAGTGCCGAGCTTGAAGCCGAGGTCATCGCGGCGCAAAAAGAAGCCGAACAGTACGGCACCCTTGCCGGCGGCCAGATTCCAAGCGCCGCGACCATGTTCGAAGACGTCTACAAAGAGATGCCGGAGCACTTGAAGCGCCAGCGTCAAGAGTTGGGGATCTGACATGAACGATCACAACAACAGCATTGAAGTGGAAACCGCCATGACCACCACCACCATGACCATGATCCAGGCCCTGCGCTCGGCCATGGATGTGATGCTCGAACGTGACGACAACGTGGTGGTGTTCGGCCAGGACGTCGGTTACTTCGGCGGCGTGTTCCGTTGCACCGAAGGCTTGCAGACCAAGTACGGCAGCTCGCGGGTGTTTGACGCGCCCATTTCCGAAAGCGGGATTATCGGCGTGGCCGTGGGCATGGGGGCCTATGGCCTGCGCCCGGTGGCCGAGATCCAGTTCGCCGACTACGTCTACCCCGCCACCGACCAGATCATCTCCGAAGCCGCGCGCCTGCGTTATCGCTCGGCCGGGCAGTTCACCGCACCACTGACCATGCGCATGCCCTGCGGCGGCGGCATCTACGGCGGCCAGACCCACAGCCAGAGCATCGAAGCGGTGTTCACCCAGGTCTGCGGGCTGCGCACGGTGATGCCGTCCAACCCTTATGACGCCAAAGGTTTGCTGATCGCCTCCATCGAAAACGATGACCCGGTGATCTTCCTCGAGCCAAAACGCCTGTACAACGGCCCGTTCGACGGTCACCACGACCGTCCGGTAACCCCGTGGTCGAAACACCCGCAAGCGCAAGTACCGGACGGTTACTACACCGTGCCACTGGACGTGGCCGCCATCGTGCGCCCGGGTTCGGCCGTCACCGTGCTGACCTACGGCACCACCGTGTATGTGTCGCAAGTCGCCGCCGAAGAAACCGGCATCGACGCCGAGGTCATCGACCTGCGCAGCCTGTGGCCGCTGGACCTGGAAACCATCGTCAAGTCGGTGAAAAAGACCGGCCGTTGCGTGGTGGTGCACGAAGCCACCCGTACCTGCGGCTTTGGCGCCGAGCTGGTATCGCTGGTGCAAGAGCATTGCTTCCACCACCTGGAAGCGCCGATCGAACGCGTCACCGGCTGGGATACCCCCTACCCGCACGCGCAAGAGTGGGCGTATTTCCCAGGGCCGTCCCGTGTGGGCGCGGCGTTGAAACGGGTCATGGAGGTCTGAATGGGCACGCACGTTATCAAGATGCCGGACATTGGCGAAGGCATCGCAGAAGTTGAACTGTCGGTCTGGCATGTAAAGGTCGGCGACCTGGTGGTTGAAGACCAGGTGCTGGCGGATGTGATGACCGACAAGGCGATGGTGGACATTCCCTCGCCGGTGCACGGCAAGGTGATTTCCCTCGGCGGCGCGCCGGGTGAAGTCATGGCCGTGGGCAGTATTCTGATCAGCATTGAAGTGGAAGGTGCGGGCAATGCGAAGGAGGCGCCGGTGGTGAAGGAAGCGCCCAAGGCTGCACCGGTCGTGGAAGCCAAGCCCGCTCCGGTGGTCGAAAGCAAACCGGTGGTTGTAAAAGCCGCAGCGGCACCCGTTGCCCGTGATGCCGACGAACGCCCGCTGGCCTCCCCTGCCGTGCGCAAGCATGCGCTGGACGCCGGGATCCAATTGCGCCTGGTCCAGGGCACAGGCCCGGCGGGTCGAATCCTCCACGAAGACCTCGACGCGTACCTGCAACAAGGCACGGCGAAGGCTTCCTCCACCGCCAACCCCTACGCCGAACGCAACAGCGAAGAACAGATCCCGGTGATCGGCATGCGCCGCAAGATCGCCCAGCGCATGCAGGACGCTACCCGCCGCGCCGCGCATTTCAGCTACGTGGAAGAAATCGACGTGACCGCCCTCGACGAGCTGCGCGTGCACCTCAACGAGAAACACGGCGCCACACGCGGCAAGCTGACCCTGCTGCCGTTTATCGTGCGTGCCATGGTGGTGGCGCTTAAGGACTTCCCACAGATCAACGCCCGTTACGACGACGAAGCCCAGGTCATCACCCGCCTCGGCGCCGTGCATGTGGGCGTGGCCACCCAAAGCGACGTTGGCCTGATGGTGCCTGTGGTGCGTCACGCCGAGGCCCGCAGCCTGTGGGGCAACGCGGAAGAAATCACGCGTTTGGCCACGGCCGCACGCAATGGCAAGGCCAGCCGCGACGAGCTGTCGGGCTCGACCATCACCCTGACCAGCCTCGGCGCCCTGGGCGGCATCGTCAGCACGCCGGTGCTGAACCTGCCGGAAGTGGCCATCGTCGGCGTCAACCGCATCGTCGAACGGCCGATGGTGATCAAAGGCCAGATCGTGGTGCGAAAGATGATGAACCTCTCCAGCTCGTTCGATCACCGCGTGGTCGATGGCATGGACGCGGCGCAATTCATCCAGGCCATTCGCGGCCTGCTCGAACAACCCGCCAGCCTGTTTCTGGAGTAAGGCATGTCGCAGACTTTGAATACCACGCTGCTGATCATCGGCGGCGGCCCTGGCGGCTATGTGGCGGCGATCCGTGCCGGCCAACTGGGCATTCCGACCATTCTGGTGGAAGGCCAGGCGCTGGGCGGCACCTGCTTGAATATCGGCTGCATCCCGTCCAAGGCCTTGATCCATGTGGCCGAACAGTTCCAGCAAACCATCCACCACAGTCAGGGTTCGCAACTGGGCATCGAAGTGGATGTGCCGACCCTGGACATCCGCAAAAGCGTGGAATGGAAAGACGGCATTGTTGACCGCCTGACCACCGGCGTCGCCGCGCTGCTGAAAAAGCACAAGGTGCAGGTGATTCATGGCTGGGCCAAGGTCGTGGACGGCAAGACCGTCGATGTCGGCGACCAGCGCATCCACTGCGAACACTTGCTGCTGGCCACCGGTTCGAACAGCGTCAACCTGCCGATGCTGCCGATTGGCGGGCCGATCATCTCGTCCACCGAAGCCCTGGCGCCGACCCGCGTGCCGAAACGGCTGATCGTGGTGGGTGGTGGTTACATCGGCCTGGAACTGGGTATTGCCTACCGCAAGCTCGGCGCCGAAGTCAGTGTGGTCGAGGCGCAGGACCGTATCCTGCCCGCCTACGACGCCGAGCTGACGCAACCGGTGAACGAATCCCTCAAGCAATTGGGCGTGAAGCTGTACCTCAAGCACAGCGTCACCGGCTTTGCCGATGGCAAGTTGCAAGTACGTGATCCAAATGGCGACACGCTGTCACTGGCCACCGACCAAGTGCTGGTGGCCGTGGGGCGCAAACCCAACACCCAGGGCTGGAACCTCGAAGCCCTGAACCTGGACATGAACGGTGCGGCCATCAAGATCGACAACCGCTGCCAGACCAGCATGCGCAATGTGTGGGCCATCGGCGACCTGAGCGGCGAGCCGATGCTGGCGCACCGGGCCATGGCCCAGGGCGAGATGGTTGCCGAACTGATCAGCGGTCAACAGCGTGAATTCAACCCGGCGGCGATCCCGGCCGTGTGCTTTACCGACCCGGAACTGGTCGTCGTCGGCAAGGCGCCGGATGAAGCCAAGGCTGCTGGGCTGGACTGCATCGTGTCGAGTTTCCCGTTTGCGGCGAATGGCCGGGCAATGACCCTGGAGTCGAAAACCGGCTTCGTGCGGGTGGTGGCGCGGCGCGACAATCACCTGATCGTCGGCTGGCAAGCGGTGGGCGTGGGGGTTTCCGAACTGTCCACTGCCTTTGGTGTGAGCCTGGAAATGGGCGCGCGCCTGGAGGATGTGGCGGGGACGATCCATGCCCATCCGACCCTGGGCGAGGCCGTGCAGGAAGCGGCTTTGAGAGCCTTGGGGCACGCATTGCACCTGTAAGACCGCAACCCCCTGTGGGAGCGGGCTTGCTCGCGAATGCGGTGAATCAGTCAATAAATCTGACGACTGACACACCGCATTCGCGAGCAAGCCCGCTCCCACACAAAGCAAGAATGAAGTATTGTTGCGCCCATTCAGAAAAAAACCGACTTGACCAAAGATAGAGGGTGTCATGGGTAACGAAAGCATCAATTGGGACAAGCTGGGTTTTGACTACATCAAAACCGACAAACGGTTTCTCCAGGTCTGGAAAAACGGCGAGTGGCAAGACGGCACCCTGACCGACGACAACGTGCTGCACATCAGCGAGGGCTCCACCGCCCTGCACTATGGCCAGCAGTGCTTCGAAGGCCTCAAGGCCTACCGTTGCAAGGACGGTTCGATCAACCTGTTCCGCCCGGACCAGAACGCCGCCCGCATGCAACGCAGCTGCGCGCGCCTGCTGATGCCCCATGTACCGACCGACGTGTTCATCGACGCCTGCAAGCAAGTGGTCAAGGCCAACGAGCGGTTCATCCCGCCGTACGGCAGCGGCGGCGCGCTGTACCTGCGCCCGTTCGTGATCGGCACCGGTGACAACATCGGCGTGCGTACCGCGCCGGAGTTCATCTTCTCGGTGTTCTGCATCCCGGTTGGTGCCTACTTCAAGGGCGGCCTGGTGCCACACAACTTCCAGATCTCCACCTTCGACCGCGCCGCGCCACAAGGCACCGGTGCCGCCAAGGTCGGTGGCAACTACGCCGCCAGCCTGATGCCAGGTTCGGAAGCGAAGAAAGCCGGTTTTGCCGATGCGATCTACCTGGACCCGATGACCCACTCGAAAATCGAAGAAGTCGGTTCGGCCAACTTCTTCGGTATCACCCACGACAACCAGTTCATCACGCCGAAATCGCCTTCGGTACTGCCAGGCATCACCCGCCTGTCGCTGATCGAACTGGCCAAGTCCCGACTGGGCCTGGACGTGGTCGAGGGCGAAGTGTTCATCGACAAGCTGGACCAGTTCAAGGAAGCCGGCGCCTGCGGTACTGCGGCAGTGATCTCGCCGATTGGCGGCATCCAGTACAACGGCAAGCTGCATGTGTTCCACAGCGAAACCGAAGTGGGTCCGATTACCCAGAAGCTCTATAAAGAGCTGACCGGCGTGCAGACCGGTGATGTTGAAGCGCCAGAGGGTTGGATCGTCAAGGTCTGACCGCAACACCACATAACTGAATGTGGAGTGGGCTTATGTGGGAGCGGGCTTGCTCGCGAATGCGGTGTGTCAGTCAATACAGCTGATACTGACACACCGCATTCGCGAGCAAGCCCGCTCCCACATTTGATCTCCGGTGTTTTCAGGGGATGTTTTCCACAATCTTCTTGCCCATACTGATCCGCGGCTCCACGCCATACCCCAACGCCTCGTAAAACCCCGTCACAGCATCATTGCCACTGGTGATCTGCAGGTTGATCTTCATGCAACCCAGCGCAGTCAACGCCTGTTCCGCATGGCGTACCAGCGAAGAACCCAAGCCATGGCGCCGATAGTCGGCGTGTACCGCGACTGAATACAGCCAGCCACGATGCCCGTCGTACCCCGCGAGAATCGTGCCGACCACGGTCTTTTTATCCGTCGCGACAAAAAACAGCCCGTCGTTGACCGCCAGCTTTTTATCAATCGCCAGGGCCGGTGAGTTATGCGCCGTGTCATAACCAAAGGCCTGTTGCCACAACCCCACCACTTGCGCCCGGTGCTGACGATCGCGGTACAACCCGATGGGATGGCGGGACAGTAGCGTCTTCTCCATCACCAAGGTCCGTTCATTGCCGTGGTAGACGTCGCGCACCGTGTGAAACCCCAGCGCGGTATAGAACGGCTCGGCCGTCAGTGAAGACGGCACGCTCAACACCGTCACGCCGGCTTGGCGGGCACGCAGTTCAATCTCGATCATCAGCAGCCGGCCAATGCCCTGCCCTTGCAGCGCCGGGTTGACGAACACCGAGCGCACCACGTTGGCATCCAGCGCTGCCGTGGCGACGATGACGTCGTCCTGCACCGCCACCAGTACCACCCGACGTGTCAGCAGGGCCAGTACCGCATCGGGGGTGAAGTTGCCCGCAACCCGGGCGATCACGTCTGCCGGGTAATCCTTCGCGTTGCTGCTGTGCAGGGCAGCCAGGATGACCTGGCTGATGCCTTCGGCATCGGCGGGTTGGGCGAGACGAACGGCGGTAGGCATGCAGGGCTCCTTGCTGAGAACAGAGATCAAAAACCACCCCCATACTAATGTGGGAGCTGGCTTGCCTGCGATAGCGGTCTGTCAGGCAAAGCATCTGTTGCTGATATACCGCTATCGCAGGCAAGCCAGCTCCCACATTGGATTGCATTTCACTCCCGCAGCCGATTTGGCTGCGCCACTGCACTTTTCAGCTTTCCCGGCTGAGCCGCCCCCTCGTTTCAGCCGGGATTCACCCCGCACAACCCACAAAATAGCCGCACTGCTCAACCTCATGGATTCGTGCACCCATGCAAACCACCAACACCGTCTTGATGATTCGCCCGGCGCGCTTTGCCTTCAACCCGGACACTGCCATCAACAACCGCTTCCAACGCCAGCCCCTCGATCCGCTCAGCGCGCAGCAGAAAGCGCTGGAAGAGTTCGACGGTTATGTCGAGACCCTGCGCCAGCACGGCGTGGAAGTGCTGGTGGTACAGGACACCCTGGCGCCCCATACCCCCGACTCGATCTTCCCCAACAACTGGTGGAGCAGCCACGCCGACGGCAGCCTGGTGCTGTACCCGATGGAAGGCCAGAACCGCCGGCTGGAGCGCAACAAAGGCGTGCTGCAAGTGCTGGAGCAACGCTTCGCGATCCACAGCACCATCGACCTCAGCCACCTGGAACAACAGAACATCTTCCTCGAAGGCACCGGCAGCATGGTGCTCGACCGCCAACACCGCATCAGCTACGCCTGCCACTCCGGGCGCACCCACCACGACGCCCTGCGCCAGTTCGCCGAGCGCCTCGACTACCAGCTCTGTGTGTTCCACGCCGTGGACCGCCATCACGCGCCGATCTACCACAGCAACGTGATGATGAGCGTCGGCCGCGACCTCTCGGTGGTGTGCCTGCAATCCCTGCCCGACGAGGGCGAGCGCCTGACCCTGGAGCGCTCCCTGCGCGATACCGGCAAAGACATCCTCGCCCTCGACTTCGATCAGCTGGAAGCCTTCGCCGGCAACATGCTTGAAGTCCACGACCGCGACGGCCAGCCGCTGCTGGTGATGTCGGCCAGTGCCTGGGGCGCCTTGCAACCGGCACAACGCGCCCATGTAGAGCGCCACACGCGGCCGGTGGTGGTGAACATCGACAACATCGAACGCATCGGCGGCGGCAGTGCCCGCTGCATGTTGGCAGAAGTGCATCTGCCCGCCCGTCCCTCATTTCAATAAGGAGTCTTGCCATGACCCGTTACATCGACGTCAACGACCTCAGCTACCTGGTCTCGCAAAAAGGCCTGCAAACCTGCATCAGCGAGATGGCCGAGTACATCCGCGCCGACTACCTGCGCTGGCAGGACTTCGAAAAATGTGCGCGCCTGGCCAACCACTCACCGGACGGTGTAATCGAGTTGATGCCGGTGTCCGACGCCGCGCTGTACGCCTTCAAGTACGTCAACGGCCACCCGAAAAACACCCAGGCCGGCATGCTCACCGTGATGGCCTTTGGTGCGCTGGGCGACGTGGACACCGGCAAACCTGTGCTGCTGGCTGAAATGACCCTGACCACCGCGATCCGCACCGCCGCCACTTCGGCGCTGGTGGCGCGCTACCTGGCCCGCGACAACAGCCGCAGCATGGCGCTGATCGGCAACGGCTCGCAGAGTGAATTCCAGGCCCTGGCCTTCCACGCCATGCTCGGCATCAATGAAATCCGCCTGTTCGACATCGACGCCAAGGCCACCGCCAAGCTGGCGGTCAACCTCAAGGCGTTCCCGGCGATCAAGGTGATTTTGGCCAGCAGCGTGGCTGACGCAGTGAAAGGCGCGGACATCGTCACCACCGTCACCGCCGACAAGGCCTACGCGACCATCCTCACCGACGAGATGATCGAGCCGGGCATGCACCTCAACGCCGTCGGCGGCGACTGCCCCGGCAAGACCGAGCTGGACCGACGTATCGTCGAGCGTGCCCGCGTGATCGTCGAGTACGAGCCGCAAAGCCGTATCGAAGGTGAAATCCAGCACATGCCGGAAGATTCGCCGGTGACCGAGCTGTGGCAAGTGATCAACGGCCAACGGCCCGGCCGCGAAAATGCGCGCCAGGTCACGCTGTTCGACTCGGTGGGTTTTGCCATCGAAGACTACTCGGCCCTGCGCTACGTACTGGATGTGGCCAAGGCCCTCGACGTCGGCAGCACACTGGACCTGGTGCCGGACCTGGCCGACCCGAAAGACCTGTTCGCGCGCCTGGCACAGCCCGTCGCACAGCAGAAAAAGCGCGCCTGAGACCGCTCTGGCCTGCCGCTTTGCGTCGGCGGTGGGCCAGGTTTGCAGGGATGAAAAGCCGATTCAGCGGGTCTTGCAGCCGATTCCGCTGCATTGCCCGATTTAACAGCGCAATTTGCGCTTTATGCGAGGGGTAAACGACACAAAAAACGCACCACCTTGAAGCATTCTCTCCGCCAACAAGAACGATTTGTTACAGCTCATTGACTGCCCTGACATCAATTACAAAATATAGGGACTACACCATGACTCCACTGCGATCACTCTTCGCTGCGTTGCTGTTGCCACTGTGCGCCACTGCGGCCCACGCCCAGGAGTGGAAAGAAATCCGCTTCGGCGTCTTCCCCGAATACCCGCCCTTCGAATCCGTGGCCGCCGACGGCAGCCTGCAAGGTTTCGACATCGAACTGGGCAACGCCATCTGCGCCAAGCTCGAAGTCAAATGCACCTGGGTCCACAACGAATTCGACGGCATGATCCCGGCCCTGCGCGCGCGCAAGTTCGACGCCATCATGTCGTCCATGGCCGTAACCCCGGCCCGCGAAAAGATCATCGACTTTACCGACCGCCTGTTCCTCAGCCCAACCTCGGTAATCACCCGCAAGAGCGCCGACTTCGGCGACACCCCGGAATCGTTGAAAGGCAAGCAAGTCGGCGTGCTGCAAGGTTCGCTGCAAGAAGCCTACGCCCGTGCACACCTGGCCAAGCTCGGCGCGCAGATCAAGGCGTACCAGTCCCAGGACCAGAACTACGCCGACCTGCAAAACGGCCGCCTCGACGCGACCCTGACCGACAAGCTCGAAGCACAGCTCAACTTCCTGTCCAAACCTGAAGGCGCCGACTTCAAGACCGGCCCGGCGTTCAAGGACCCGACTTTGCCATTGGACATCGCCATGGGCCTGCGCAAGAACGACCAGGAACTGCGTGCGCTGATCAACAAAGGTATCGCGGCCGTGCAAGCGGATGGCACGTATGCCGAGATCCAGAAGAAATACTTCGGCGATCAGGACATCTACAACGAGTAAGCCAACACCGACCCTGTGGGAGCGGGCTTTTGTGGCGAGGGAGCTTGATCCCGCTGGGGTGCGAAGCGCCCCCAAAAAAGCCGGCTCCAGCTGCGCTGTCGAGCGGGAGCAAGCTCCCTCGCCACAGCAAGCCCCCTCCCACAGGGGTATGTCTGCGCTCTTAAGAGAAACCCTCCCATGAACGAATTCCTGAATTTGCAGGGCTACGGCCCCATGCTCGCCCAAGGCGCGTGGATGACGCTCAAGCTGTCGTTCCTCGCTCTCGCCCTGAGCCTCGTCCTGGGCCTGATCGCCGCCGGTGCCAAGCTCTCCCGCGCGAAATGGCTGCGGGTGCCGGCCACCTTGTACACCACGCTGATCCGCAGCGTGCCGGACCTGGTGCTGATCCTGCTGATTTTCTACAGCCTGCAGCTGTGGCTCAACGACCTCAGCGAAATGGCCGGCTGGGACTACTTTGAAATCGACCCGTTCACCGCCGGGGTGGTGACCCTGGGGTTTATCTACGGCGCGTATTTCACCGAGAACTTCCGTGGCGCGATCCTCAGCGTACCGGCCGGCCAACTGGAGGCAGCCACCGCCTACGGCCTGAGCCGCTGGCAGCGTTTCCACCTGGTGCTGTTCCCGCAACTGATGCGCTTTGCCTTGCCGGGCCTGGGCAATAACTGGCTGGTGCTGCTCAAGTCCACCGCGCTGGTGTCGATCATCGGCCTGTCGGACCTGGTCAAGGCCGCGCAGAACGCCGGCAAGACCACCAACGAGCCGCTGTATTTCCTGATCCTCGCGGGCCTGGTGTACCTGGTGATCACCACCCTCTCCAACCGCATCTTCAAGCGCCTCGAACGGCGCTACAACCTCGGCATCAAGGGGATGGCGCGATGATCGAACTGTTCCAGCAATACGGCCTGGCCTACCTGTTCAGCGATGGCGCAGGTTTGTCCGGCGTGGCCATGACGTTGTGGCTGTTCATCATTTCGGTGGTGCTTGGGTTTTGCCTGTCGATCCCGTTGGCGCTGGCGCGGGTGTCCGAGCACTTCTGGTTGCGCTGGCCGGTGGAGGTCTACACCTACCTGTTCCGTGGCACGCCACTGTATATCCAACTGCTGATTTGCTACACCGGGCTGTACAGCCTCGAGGTGGTGCAGGACAACGCCCTGCTCAACCAGTTTTTCCGCAACGCGCTGAACTGCACCCTGCTGGCCTTTGTGCTGAACACCTGCGCCTACACCGTGGAGATCTTCGCCGGGGCGATCCGCAATATTCCCCACGGCGAAATCGAAGCGGCCCGCGCCTACGGCCTGCACGGCTGGCGGTTGAACCTGTTCGTCGTGGTGCCAGCGGCCCTGCGCCGCGCATTGCCGGCCTACAGCAATGAAATGATCCTGATGCTGCACGCCACCTCCCTGGCGTTTACCGCCACCGTCGCCGATATCCTCAAGGTGGCCCGCGACGCGAATGCCGAGACGTTCCTCACGTTCCAGGCGTTTGGCATCGCCGCCCTGCTGTACATGCTGCTGTCCTTTGCACTGGTGGGCCTGTTCCGACTGGCCGAACGTCGCTGGATGCGTTTTCTTGTTCCTACCCGAGGCTAACCCATGAATCAGTCCGCGCAGGCCCTGGCCGCATACCCCATTGATGTACCTGCTGCCAAAACCAGCACCGCCGCCGTCAAGCTGCAAGTCGAAGGCATCCACAAACGCTATGGCGACCACGAAGTGCTCAAGGGCGTGTCCGTGAATGCACGCAATGGCGATGTGATCAGCCTGATCGGCGCCAGCGGCTCGGGCAAAAGCACGATGCTGCGTTGCATCAATTTTCTCGAACAACCGGACGCCGGGGTCATCACCCTCGACGGCATCAGCATCGAAATGCAGCCCGGCCGCGCCGGCACCCGCGCGCCGCACCAGGCCCAACTGCAAAACCTGCGCACACGCCTGGCCATGGTGTTCCAGCACTTCAACCTGTGGAGCCACATGACCGTGCTGGAAAACATCACCATGGCCCCGCGCCGGGTGTTGGGCGTCAGCGCCGCCGAGGCGGAACAACGCGCCCGCCTGTACCTGGACAAGGTCGGCCTGCCGGGCCGCGTGGCCGATCAGTACCCCGCGTTCCTGTCCGGTGGCCAACAACAACGCGTGGCCATTGCCCGCGCCCTGGCCATGGAACCGGAGATCATCCTGTTCGATGAACCGACCTCCGCCCTTGACCCTGAACTTGTAGGAGAAGTCCTCAAAGTCATACAGACGTTGGCCGAGGAAGGTCGTACCATGCTGATGGTCACCCACGAGATGGGCTTTGCCCGCCAGGTGTCCAGCCAAGTGCTGTTCTTGCATCAGGGCCGGGTCGAGGAACAAGGCGGTGCCGAGATCCTTGACCATCCCAACAGCGAGCGCTTGCAGCAATTTCTTTCCAACCGTCTGAAGTGAAACCCATGGATACCAAGGCCAACGGACCCCATTCCTCCCCTGCGCTGGATCGCATCGATGAAGCCATCATCGAAGTGTTGCGCCACCAGGGGCGTATCACCTACGAAAAGCTCTCGTCGCTGGTGCACCTCACCCCCAGGCCCTGCCTGGAGCGGGTGCGCAAGCTGGAGCGACGCGGGGTGATTCGTGGGTACGGGGCGATCATCGATGTGCAGATGGTCTCGCCGGGGTTGTCGCTGCTGGTGCTGGTGGCCTTGTCCAACCAAAGCGGGCGCTCGGCGCAAAAGGCCTTTGAAGCCTGCGTCAAAGCCTGCCCGCAGGTGTTCGAATGCCAGCTGATCAGCGGGCCGTTTGACTACAGCCTGCGCATGCGTTGCCGGGACATGGAGCATTACCGGGTGCTGACGGAGACCTGGTTGAACAATGACGAGTTGCATATTGATAAGTTGGTGGCGCACCCGGAGTTGGCGGTCGTCAAGAACACCGCCACAGAGCTGGCGTAGATGATCGTTCCCACGCGATCGTTCCCACGCTCCGCGTGGGAATGCATCCAGTGACGCTCCGCGTCACCCTTTCAGAGCGGACGCGGAGCGTCCAGGGCGGCATTCCCACGCAGAGCGTGGGAACGATCATGTGGGAGCAGGCAAGCCAGCTCCCACATTGATCGGGTTCGCAATTCTTTTGCCGGGCTTGGCCCCAATCAACTTCGCCTGCCCATCCTTCTGCTTCCCCGTCCGCGCCTCGCTGATCAACCCCGGGATCAACTTGCCCTCCGGCAGGTTCTTCCAGAACCGGCTCGGCAAATGCCCTTCCATCACCTTGGGATTCAACCGCGCCGGGTTGAAGATGTGGCTGTAGTAGGTCAACCACATCTCGCTGTGGGGATCTTCGACGTTCTGCGCCAACCGCCGCCATGCCTCAGGGCATTCGCGCTGATGAACAAGCTGCTCACCGTCGTAATACACCCCATCCAGCGGGGTGGCGATCATCCAGCGATGGCGGCCCATGCGCCCGACAAAATGCTGGCTGGCTGACTTCAAGATATCGTGGGCCGGCTCATGCCAAGCCACATACTCCGGCAGCTCAGGGCCGGCCTCAGCCGGTAGCGCAACAAAACGCACAAACGCATGCAGATGGTGCGCCTCGCGGTGTACCTGCTTGATTCGCCGCTGCAACTCGCTGCCCAACTTGTCCCCCGCCAACATCGCCGTACGGTCGCCATGACTGACGCGCCACAGCACTTCATACAACAGGCTCCAGCGCTGCTCGCCGTGGTAACAGGCTGCCGACTCCAGTAATTCCAGCAGCGCCTTGGGCACCCGCGTCTGGAACGGCCCCAGCCCTTCAGGGATCGACACATCGGTAGCAAACAGGTCCGCCACCTCGACCTCGCCCCAGCTCACCTGGCTGGGGTCGACCTGATGGCTGAGCAACCAGCGGGCCTGTTCGCGCCAGGTGCTGAAAAGGTTGTCGCATTCCAGGCTGATCATCCCCACAACCCCATTTGCTGCGGTTGCGGGCGGTCACGCAGTTGCTCACGCAACAGCACGCTGGTGCGCTCTGCCTGCTGCGGGTGGTAGTCGCTGGTGATGAAAAACGGCTTGGCCTTGGCCAGCACGCAGCGCATGCGTGCGAGGTCTTCGAAGCGGATCTTGCGTTCGCGGCGCAGGTCTACCAGGCGCTGGGTGGTGCGCAGGCCGATGCCGGGGATGCGGGCGATCAGGGTCGGTTCGGCGCGGTTCAGGTCCAGGGGGAATACGTCGCGGTGTTCCAGCGCCCAGGCCAGCTTGGGGTCGATATCCAACGCCAGGTGACCGGGGCCGGCGAACAGTTCATTGGCGCTGAAGCCATAGCTGCGCAACAGGAAGTCCGCCTGGTACAAGCGGTGCTCGCGCATCAGCGGCGGCGCGGCGAGCGGCACGCTTTTCGGGCTGTTGGGAATGGGGCTGAACGCCGAGTAGTACACGCGGCGCAGCTTGAAACTGCCATACAACGCCTCGGCACCGTGGAGAATGGTGCTGTCATCGGTGTCGTCGGCACCCACGATCAGTTGCGTACTCTGCCCGGCCGGGGCGAAACGCGGCGCACGGGGCTCATTGCGCACCGTTTGCTCGCCGGTGTAGATGGTCTGCATGGCCTGCTTGATCGACACGATCTTCTTTTCCGGGGCCAGGGTCTGCAAGCTGGCCTCGGTCGGCAACTCGATGTTCACGCTCAGGCGATCGGCATAGCGCCCGGCCTCGGCAATCAGCGCCGGGTCGGCATCGGGAATGGTCTTGAGGTGGATATAGCCGCGAAAGTCATGCTCTTCACGCAGCAGCTTGGCCACGCGCACCAACTGTTCCATGGTGTAGTCGGACGAGCGGATGATGCCGGAGCTGAGAAACAGCCCGCTGACGCAATTGCGCCGGTAGAAATCCAGGGTCAGGCTGACCACCTCCTCCGGGCTGAAGCGTGCACGGGGCACGTCGCTGGAGCGGCGGTTGACGCAGTATTGGCAGTCGTAGAGACAGAAGTTGGTGAGCAGCACCTTGAGCAACGACACGCAGCGCCCGTCCGGTGTGTAGCTGTGGCAAATGCCCATGCCATCGGTGGAGCCCAGCCCGGCCTTGCCCTCGGAGCTGCGCTTGGGCGCGCCGCTGCTGGCGCAGGACGCGTCGTACTTGGCGGCGTCGGCAAGGATGCTGAGTTTTTCGATCAACTGCATGGAGGGCTACCGATACTGGTTTTTTGTACAGTATCAGCCAGCCCACCCTGTCACAAGTGCAGCTTGTCAGCTCGCAGTAGCGAGCAACAGGTCCTGCGCCGAACGGCTCTTGCCACGGCTGCGGTCATGCTCATACAGCGACGCCGCAATCTCATCCGCGCGAATCGGCAGCACCGACAGCAAGGTATCGCTCAAACCATGGCTGGCCTGGCTGAAACCCTGGATGTAGATACCAGCCTTGCAACGCTCGTCGGTGACGATGCGGTAATCGCGCGCCACTTCGAAGTCGCCCATATAGGCTTCCAGCGGTGCCAGCAGGGCGCGGTGGGTCTGGCGCTCGTAGCCGGTGGCGAGGATCACCGCGTCGTAATGGCTGACACTGGTTTCGCCGTTGGCGTTGTTGCGCAGCACCAGTTCGATGCCCAGCGGGCCTGGCGTAGCCTTCTCCACCACGGTCATGGTGCGGAATGCCTGGCGCGCGATACCGGAGACCTTCTGGCGATAGAAGATGCCGTAGATGCGTTCGATCAGATCCAGGTCCACCACTGAATAGTTGGTGTTCTGGTATTCGGCCACCAGGCGCTCACGCTCGGCGCCGACTTGCTGGAACACCAGGTCGGTAAAGGCCGGCGAGAACACTTCGTTGACGAACGGGCTGTCATCCGCAGGCTTGAGCGCCGAACCGCGCAGGATCATGTCGACTTGCACCGACGGGAAGCTGTCGTTGAGGTCGATAAACGCCTCGGCCGCGCTCTGCCCACCGCCGATGATCGCGATGCGCATCGCCTTGCCGTCGACGCACGGCTGCTGGGCCATGCGTTCCAGGTATTGGGAGTGGTGGAACACGCGGCTATCGCCCTTGAGCGCCTTGAACGCCTCGGGAATGCGCGGCGTGCCACCGGCGCTGACCACCACCGAACGGGTGGTGCGCACATGCTGCTCGCCCAGCGCATCGCGGGAGATCACGCGCAGCGCTTCAACCTGCTGTTGATGCAGGATCGGCTCGATGGCCAGCACTTCCTCGCCGTAATGCGCCTGGGCCTGGAACTGCCCGGCGACCCAACGCAGGTAGTCGTTGTACTCCATGCGGCACGGATAAAAGGTGCCCAGGTTGATGAAATCCACCAGGCGGTCGTGGGTTTTCAGGTAATTGACGAAGGAATACGGGCTGGTGGGGTTGCGCAGGGTTACCAGGTCCTTGAGGAACGAAATCTGCAGTTCACTCTGGGTCACCAGGGTATTGCCGTGCCAGCGGTAGTCGGCTTGTTTGTCGAGAAACAGCACGTCCAGTTTGCCCTGGGCTTTTTCGCGCTCCTGGAGGGCGATGGCCAGCGCCAGGTTCGAAGGGCCGAAACCGATACCGATCAGGTCGTGAACCGCGGGCGAAGCAATTGCCTGTGTCATTCCAGTGTCCTCTGGATAAGCCCCTTGGCGGTGGGGCGGGAATACCTTTCAAGACCTGCACAACAGGTCGTGTGTTGATAGGAAACGAGGACAGTGAAATAAAATTTAACTGATTGCCGATCAGTGCCCTTCCCACTCGCGCATCCGTACCCGGCAGTGCTTCATCGCGTTGACGATGTGCTTTTCCACGAGGCTGCGGGAAATACCCAGGCGATCAGCGATTTGCGGGTGGGACAGACCATCGAGCTTGCGCAGCAGGAAACTGTCGCGGCAGGCCGCCGGCAATTCCGCCAGGGCGCGCTCGACCATGGCCAGGCGCTGGCTGTGGTCATGGCTGGCATGGGGTGAATAGCTGGAGAAGCGCTCTTCGGCGTCCAGCACTTCCAGCGGTTCGTTCTGGCGCGCCGCGTTGCGACGGTGCCCGTCGATCACCAGGTTCAGCGCGGTGCGGTACAAAAACGCGCGGGGTTGTTCGATCGGCGTGTCGCTGGAGCGCTCCAGCACCCGCACATAAGCGTCATGCACCACATCTTCGGCCACCTGACGGTTGCCCAGCTTGGCGTTGAGGAAACACACCAGCTCGCGATAGTAGTTTTCCAACATGACTCCCGACCGCCTGGAGAGGCAGGATCCGTTCCTTGTGCGCTGTAAGAAAGAGTCCCAAACGATGATGGCAGTTTGAGTGCGTGCAATTTATAGTAATTCTCATCTACTTTTAAAGCAGTCTCGTATCAATGGACGATTTTTTTACGCAATGGAGGCGTAACCGTTTGTGTAACCGCCTAAATCCCCGTGCAATTTCCTCGTTTAACTGTCAGCTCTGCGCAACTGCGCTCCGATATTCCCCGGCTGGAACCCAAGCATGAAACGCTCTCGACCTGCCCGACGCGCGCTGCTGGTGATCGCGTGCCTGATTCCCGTACTTGGTGTTGCCGCCTGGCAGGTGTTGCCACCGGGTCGCGACACCCTGGCCACCGTCACCGTGACCCGCGGCAACATTGAAAACAGCGTCACCGCCCTGGGCACCCTGCAACCGCGCCGCTATGTGGACGTGGGCGCCCAGGCATCCGGGCAGATCCAGAAGATCCACGTCGAGGCCGGCGACCACGTCAAGGAAGGCCAGTTGCTGGTGGAGATCGACCCGTCCACGCAAAAAGCCAAGCTCGACGCCAGCCGCTACGCCATCGAAAACCTCAAGGCCCAGTTGCAGGAACAAAAAGCCCTGCACGCCCTGGCGCAGCAGAAGCACCAGCGCCAGCAACGCCTGGAAGCCGGCAACGCGACCCGCGAAGAAGACGTGCAAACCGCCAAGGCCGAACTGAGCGCCACCCAGGCGCGGGTCGCGATGTTCCAGGCGCAGATCCTCGAAGCCCAGGCCCGCCTGCGCAGCGACGAAGCCGAGTTGGGCTACACGCGCATCTATGCGCCCATGGACGGCACCGTGGTCGCGGTGGACGCCCGTGTCGGCCAGACCCTCAACAACCAGCAACAGACCCCGCTGATTCTGCGCATCGCCAAGCTGTCGCCGATGACCGTGTGGGCCGAAGTTTCGGAAGCCGATATCGGCCACGTCAAACCGGGTATGACCGCGTATTTCACCACCCTCAGCGGCGGCAACCGGCGCTGGACCAGCACGGTGCGGCAGATCCTGCCGATCCCGCCCAAACCCTTGAACGAAACCCAAGGCAGCGGCAGCCCGAGCAGCGCCGGCAAGACCGGTACCGGCCGCGTGGTGCTGTACACCGTGCTGCTGGACGTGGACAACACCGACAACACGCTGATGGCCGAGATGACTGCCCAGGTGTTTTTTGTCGCCAGCCAGGTCAAGGGCGCCCTCACCGCCCCCGTGGCCGCGCTGCAAGGCAGCCACAACGCCGACACGCAGATCGCCCGCGTGGTCGCCAAGAACGGCCGTATCGAAGAGCGTGAAGTGCGCCTGGGCATCAGCGACCGCCTGCGGGTCGAAGTGCTGCAGGGCTTGAACGAAGGCGATCACCTGCTGATCGGCCCGGCTGACGGCAACGGGGCCTGAGTTGACCACGCCCCTGATCGAACTCAACAACATCCGCAAATCCTACGGCGGCGGCGACAGCCCGCAGGTCGATGTGTTGCGCGGCATCGACCTGTCGATCCACGCCGGCGAGTTTGTCGCGATTGTCGGCGCGTCCGGCTCCGGCAAGTCCACGCTGATGAATATCCTCGGCTGCCTCGACCGCCCCACCGCGGGCGACTACCTGTTCGCCGGGGAAAACGTCGCCCACCTGGACGGCGACGCGCTGGCCTGGCTGCGCCGTGAAGCGTTCGGGTTCGTGTTCCAGGGCTACCACCTGATCCCGTCGGGTTCGGCCCAGGAAAACGTCGAGATGCCGGCCATCTATGCCGGCATCAGCGCCACTGAGCGCCACGCCCGTGCCAAGGCCCTGCTCACGCGCCTGGGCCTGGCCGACCGCACGGGCAACCGTCCGCACCAGCTCTCCGGCGGCCAGCAGCAGCGGGTGTCGATTGCCCGGGCGCTGATGAACGGCGGCCATATCATCCTCGCCGACGAACCCACCGGCGCCCTCGACAGCCACAGCGGCGCCGAGGTGATGATCCTGCTCGACGAACTGGCGAGCCAGGGCCACGTGGTCATCCTGATCACCCACGACCGCGAAGTGGCGGCGCGGGCCAACCGTATCATCGAGATCCGCGACGGCTTGATCATCAGCGATTCGGCCAACGATCAGAGCTACGTGCCGGCTATCGCCAACAGCGACGCCCTGCAAGCCGTGGACCTGCGCCAGCGCCTGGCCGACGGTGCCGAGCACAACGGTGCCTGGAAAGCCGAACTGGTGGACGCGGTACAGGCCGCCTGGCGGGTGATGTGGATCAACAAGTTCCGCACCGCCCTGACCTTGCTGGGGATCATCATCGGTGTGGCCTCCGTGGTGGTGATGCTGGCGGTGGGCGAAGGCAGCAAGCGCCAGGTCATGGCGCAGATGGGCGCGTTTGGCTCCAACATCATTTACCTCAGCGGTTCCTCGCCCAACCCGCGCACACCGCTGGGCATCGTCACCCTCAACGATGTGGCGGCGCTGGCGGCGTTGCCCCAGGTCAAGCGCATCATGCCGGTCAACGGCAGCGATGCCGGGATTCGCTTCGGCAACCTCGACTACCTGGCGTATGTGGGCGGCAACGACATCAACTTCCCGGACATCTTCAACTGGCCGGTGGTCGAGGGCAGCTACTTCACCGAGGCGGATGAACGCGCCGGCGCCACTGTCGCGGTGATCGGCCATCGTATCCGCGAGAAACTGTTCAAGGATGTGCCAACGCCCATCGGCCAATACATCCTCATCGAAAACGTGCCGTTCCAGGTGATCGGCGTGCTCGCGGAAAAAGGCTCCAGCTCCGGCAACAAGGACAGCGACGACCGCGTCGCCATCCCCTACACCGCCGCCAGCGTGCGCCTGTTCGGCACCTACAACCCGGAATACGTGGCGATTGCCGCCGCCGATGCGCGCAAGGTCCACGAGGCCGAACAGGCCATCGACCAGTTGATGCTCAAGCTGCACAACGGCAAGCGCGATTACCAGTTGACCAACAACGCGGCAATGATCCAGGCCGAGGCGCGCACGCAGAACACGCTGTCGCTGATGCTCGGCTCGATTGCCGCGATTTCCCTGCTGGTGGGCGGCATTGGTGTGATGAATATCATGCTGATGACCGTGCGCGAACGCACCCGTGAAATCGGTATCCGCATGGCCACCGGGGCGCGCCAGCGCGACATCCTGCGCCAGTTCCTCACCGAAGCGGTGATGCTGTCGGTGGTCGGCGGCCTGTTCGGCATCGCCCTCGCCTTGCTGGTGGGCGGCGTGCTGGTGCTGGCCGAAGTGGCGGTGCAGTTTTCCCTGGTGGCGGTGCTCGGCGCGTTTGGCTGTGCGCTGGTCACCGGTGTCATCTTCGGCTTTATGCCGGCCCGTAAAGCTGCCCGGCTCGATCCGGTTAAGGCGTTGACCAGTGAATAAATCCTCCCTTTACCTGCCCGGCCTGTGCCTGTTGCTCAGCGCCTGCGCCGGTCAGCCGCCCGTTACCGACAGCGGCATCGCCGCACCCGCCGCTTGGCAATATGCCGAACGGGATGCGGCGCAGGCCACCAACAGCCGTTGGTGGACGCAATTCGCCAGCCCGCAGCTCAACCGCCTGATCGACCAGGCGCGGCGCGACAGTTTTGACGTGGCCGCCGCCATGGCCCGCGTGCGCCAGGCCCAGGCCAGCGCGGTCATCGCTGGTGCGCCGATGCTGCCCGAGGTGAATTTCAACCTCACCGCCAAGCGTGAAAGGCTGCTGCGCGGCAGCGGCAATTCGGACCTCAATGCCACCGAAAGCAACAACACCGTCAACAGCTTCGACGCCAACCTCACCGCCAGCTACGAGCTGGACTTCTGGGGCGGCCGCGCCGCCGCCCGCGACAGCGCCGTGCACACCCTGCGCGCCAGCGAGTTCGACCGCGCCACGGTGGAGCTGACCCTGCTCAGCAACGTCGCCGACCGCTACGCGCAAACCCTCGCCGCGCGCCAGCGCCAGCAGATCGCCGAGCTCAACCTGGCCAATGCGCGCAACGTGCTCGACCTCGTGCAGACCCGCTACAACGCCGGCTCCGCCACCGCCCTGGAACTGGCCCAGCAGAAAAGCCTGGTGGCCAGCCAACAGCGGCAATTGCCGCTGATCCAGCAATTGGCCGAAGAGTCGCAGATCACCCTCGCCGCCCTGCTCGGCCAGCCGGTGCAGGCCGTGGACCTGGGCAGCGAAACGTTCCACACGCTGAGCTGGCCGAGCATCGGCCCTGGCGTGCCGAGCCAGTTGCTCAGCCGTCGCCCCGACCTGGCCCAGGCCGAGGCGCAACTCGCGGCAGCAAGCGCCGACGTGACTGTCGCCCGCGCCGCCATGCTGCCCACCGTGACCTTGGGCGCCACCCTCGGCAGCGGCGCCTACAAGGCCAACGAAATCCTGCGCAGCCCGTTCTACACCCTGACTTCCGGCCTGGTCGCACCGATCTTCAACAACGGCCGTTTAAGCGCCGAGCGTGACAAGGCCCGCGCACGCCAGGATGAGCTGTTGCAAACCTATCGCGGCGCGATCATCAATGGCTTTGCCGATGTGGAAAAGGCCCTCAGCAGCATCACTCACCTCGACCAGCAACGCCAATGGCAAACCGAGGAACTGCAACAGGCGCAGACCGCCTTCAGCATCGCTGAAAGCCGCTACCAGGCGGGCGCCGAAGACTTGCTGACGGTCCTCGAAACCCAGCGCACCCTGTACGCGGCCCAGGACTTGAACGTACAACTGCGGCTGTCTCGGCTACAAGCCAGCATCGCCTTGTACAAGGCATTGGGTGGCGGTTGGCAAACTGATATCTGATAAACAAAAGTCAACTTTCGTACACCTGGCGTCTGCTCAACCTACATTCATCAACCCCGGGTCCTTGGTAAAAAAGCCGCTATCTCACGGCTGCCCGGGACCTATTGATGACTGTCGCAAAAACCTTGATGTGCGCAGCGCTGTGGCTAGCTGCAAGCCTTGCCCACGGTGTGCCGTTGATCCGCCCCACTGCCATCGACTGGCAACTGGACTGCCACCTCCCCGCTCTTGCAAACCTGCAACCCGACGTACTGGAGCGCACCCAGTGCGCCATCGTCACCGTACCGCGCAACTACGCGTCGCCCCGCCAAGGCAGCCTGCGCCTGTACCTGACCCGCGTCGGCGCCCGCGACCCGCTGAGCCGTGAAGGCGTGGTCTTCGCCCAACCCGGCAACAGCCCCCAGGCCAATCACAGCGGCACCTTCGCGATCCTCTTGGCCGGCAGTTGGGGCGCCTATGCCACCCAGGCCTATCGCACGTTGCTCAATCGCTACGACGTCATCGAACTCACGCCCCGCGACCTCAAACAAGAGAATGGGCTCGAACACGCAGCAAGGGACATGGAGTTCGTCCGCGCCCAACTCGACGAACCCCAACTGCATTACCTGGGCAGCGCCGACGCCACACGCCTGGGCAGCCGCTACGCTGCGTTGTTTCCCGAGCGTGTCGCGCGCATGGTGCTGGTCAACACCGCACCCGGTGAAACCAGTGCGCCGCTGGTTGACCAACTGCACCTCAGGGAACCCGTCACACCCGGTTCCAGCGGCTGCGTCAACCAATGGGTCGGCGACTTCCTGATCTATGGCAAACACCCGCCACCGTCCACACGCTGCCTCGACCCGGGCGATTGGGAGTAACAATCCGTTTGCGACCTCTTCCCGCGGAAAACGACACCCTGCGTTGACGCTCCGGCCCAATCGTTATTAAGTGCTATTAATCCGCATTAATACGATAAATCGAACTTATGCTAAGCCGCCCGTTGAAACGCAAACGCCAGAAGCTGTCCGACGTGATTGTCGAGTCGGTCAAGCGCTCCATCGTCACCGACGCCTTGAAGCCCGGCGACCGTTTGCCCACCGAACGCGAGCTGATGGAAAGCTTCCAGTGCTCCAAAGGCTCGGCCCGCGAAGCGCTCAAGGCCCTGGAAGTCGAGGGTTTGGTGAGTACGCGCACCGGGCCCAGTGGCGGCGCGTACTTGAACCAGGCCGGCACCGAGCCGGCCAGCCGCGCATTGCGCAACTACCTGCACTTCCAGCATCTGGACGGTGAACAGGTCTACCAGTTGCGCAAGGTGATCGAAGTGGAATTGGCCGTCTCGGTGCTCGGGCGCCTCAGCGAAGACGACTACCAGGCCTTGCAGGACAACGTGGAATTCTGCAGCGCCCCGGAAGACAGCGAGGCTGGCCAACGCGAGCAGCGCCTGGCGGAACTGGAGTTCCACAACCTGCTGGCCAAGGCCTGCCCCAACCCGTTGCTGAGCTTTATGGCGCAGTTTCTCAACGACCTGCTGCGCGACCTGGTGGTGCTGAAAAAAGCCTACAAGCCCAAGCGCAAGCAGTTCGACGCGGCCAACCTCGATTATCACAAGCAACTGCTGATCGCCTTTCGCGCCGGTGATGAAAGCGCGGTGCGCAGCTTGATGCATGAACACATGTGCGATGCCGAACACCATATGACGGCGCTGGAAGGTGAAGTCAGCCCGCATTTTCTATTGGAGTTCGATCACCGCCCTTAAAGACAACACAGTTCCAATGTGGGAGCGGGCTTGCTCGCGAATGCGGTGTGTCAATCACCGAATCTTTCACTGATACACCGCATTCGCGAGCAAGCCCGCTCCCACATTTTGACCGCATTCCAATCAACACCCGAGTTATCCAATAACAAGCCTGCCCACAGGCCCAAGCTCCACCGTATCGCCCTTGCCGCTCCTGCCAATAACTAAACCAGGGAGTCACCCCATGCAGCGTCGTACGTTATTGAAAGCCAGTCTCACCGCAGCCGCCGCCCTCAGCCTCCCGCTGAGCGTGCGCCACGCATTCGCCGCCGAGCCCTTTACCTTTTACGGCCTCAAGTCCATGTCTGGCGCCTTTGCCAGCTATGGCAAATTTGCCGACATGGGTTCGCGCCTGGCAGTCGAGCAACACCCCGCGCTTCTCGGGCGCCCGCTGAACTACAAGGTCATCGACACCGAAGGCAACGCCGGCAAGGCCGTGCGCAAGGTGCAGGAAGCCATCCAGCAGGACGGCGCGCGGTTCTTCCAGGGTTGCACGCTGTCGTCGTCGGCACTGGCGGTGGCCAAGGAAGTGGACAAGGTCGGCGGCGTGTTCATGACCCCAGTGGGCGCCGATGAAGTCACCGGCAAGGACTGCAACCACGCGACGTTCCGCTGGTCGGTGCCCACCTACGGCGCGATCCGCGAAACCATGCTGCCGCTGATCAAGCTACTGCCGGACGCCAAGCGCTGGTACACCATCACCCCGCAATACGTGTTCGGCGAAGCGCTGCTGGAAGGCGCGAAGACCGTGCTCAAAGAGAGCGGCCTGGAGCACATCGGCAACAGCTATCACTCGTTGCAGGAACAGGAATTCTCCGGCTACCTGACCAACGCCATCGCCGCCAAACCCGATGTGCTGGTGCTGCTCAACTTCGGCAGCCAGTCGTCCAACACCCTGCGCCAGGCGGTGAACTTCGGCATCAAGGAGCGCATGAAAGTGCTGCTGGTGTGGTCCGCCGGGCTCGACCAGTTCCAGGAACTGGGCAGCGACATCCTCGAAGGCGTGTACCTCGGCGCGCAGTATTGGCACCAGGTCGATACCCCGCTCAACCGCGAGCTGGTCAAGCTGACCCAGGCCAAATACGGCATCAACCCCACCTACCCGCTGGCCGCCGACTACATCAGCACCAAGGTCATGCTCGACACCATCATTGCCACCGGCAGTTTCGACGGGCCAACCGTCGCCAAGGCCATGCAGGGCCTGAGTTTCGACGGCCCGACCGGCAAGGAATCGATCCGCGCCGGCGACCACCAGGTGATCAAGGACTACTACCTGCTGATCGGCAAAGCCGCCAGCGAGATGGCCGACAAGGATGACCTGGCAGAGGTGCTCAGCGCCGGCCAGTCGTTCCCGCCCGTGGAAGCCACCGGCTGCACGCTCGCCTGATCCCCTGAACATTGCCGAGCAGGGCCGCGCAAGCGGCGTCCTGCCGAGGGTTCCTGCATGCTTAATCTTTACCTGTTCCAGATACTCAACGGCCTTGGATTGGGGATGATCTACTTCCTGATCGCCGTCGGGCTGACGATCATTTTCGGCCTGCTCAACTTCGTCAACTTTGCCCACGGCGCATTCTTTCTGCTGGGCGCGTACATCTGCTACACCGCCGTGAGCCTCACCGGCAACTTCTGGCTGGCGCTGCTGATCGCGCCGTTGGTGGTGGCCGCGCTGGCGTGGGTGATCGAGCGACTGTTGATCCAGCGGATCTATCACTTGCCGCACATGTTCCAGATCCTCGTGACACTGGGTATCGCGCTGATCATCCAGGAAGCCAGCGTGATGATCTGGGGCCCGGTGGGCAAAAGCGTCGCCGTGCCGGAACTGCTGCGCGGGGTGCTGGTGGTCGGTGACTTTGTGTACCCGCATTACCGCCTGTTCCTGATCGGTTTTTCCGCACTGATCGGCCTGGGGCTATGGCTGCTGCTGGAACGCACGCGCTTCGGCGCCCTGGTGCGCGCCGGCAGTGAAAGCACCGAGACCGTATCGCTGCTGGGCACGAATATTTTCCGCTTGTTCTCCATGACCTTCGCCCTCGGCGTGGCCCTGGCCGGCGTCGCCGGTGTGCTGTTCGCGCCGTTGCGCGGCGCGCAGCCCTTTGTCGGCCCGGAGATTCTCGGCGTGGCCTTCGTGGTGGTGGTGATCGGCGGCATGGGGTCGTTCAGCGGTGCGCTGGTCGGCGGTTTATTGGTGGGCGTGGTGCAAAGCCTGATGACCACACTCTGGCCCCAGGGCGCGAGCCTGATGATCTACGGCGCCATGGCCGTGGTGATTCTGGTACGTCCTTACGGCCTGTTCGGGAGAGCCTGACATGAGCGAGAAAAATCCCCTGCCGTTTGCCAAGACCCAATCACGCGCAATGTTGCTGTGGGTGCTGGCGGTGCTGATCGGCCTGCCGTTGATCTTGCCCTCGGCGACCCTGGCCACCGAGATCCTGATCTTTGCCATGGCGGCCCTCGCCTGCAACCTGCTGCTGGGCTACACCGGGCTGCTGTCGTTCGGCCAAGGCATCTTCTTTGGTGCCGGCGCCTATTGCGCGGCGCTGCTGATGCTGCACCTGCAAATGGGCTTGTTCACCGCCCTGCTCGGCGCCGCCATCGCCGGTGGTTTCCTTGCCTTGCTGGTGGGCGCCCTGGCGATCCGCCGCACCGGCATCTACTTCGTGATGCTGACCCTGGCGTTCAGCCAGATGGCCTACTTTGTCGCCTACACCTTGAGCGATTGGACCGGCGGCGACAACGGCTTGCTCAGTGTGCCGCGCCCGGAAATCCGCCTCGGTGAGACGGTGCTGCTGTCCCTGGCCGACGCCCGTGTGTTCTACGGCTTCGTCGCGGTGCTGTTCCTGCTGATCTTTATCGGTGCCCGTCGAGTGATCGCCTCGCCGTTCGGCAGCACGCTGATGGCGATCCGCGAAAACGAAACCCGCGCCTCGGCCATCGGCTACGACACACGCCACTTCAAGATCCTCGTGTTTGTGCTGTCCGGCGCCGTCACCGGGATTGCCGGGGCGCTGTACGCCATGCTGCTGCACTTTGTGCCGCTGTCGAATATCGACCTGGCGATGTCCGAGAACATCCTGATCATGACCATCGTCGGCGGCACCGGCTCGTTGTTCGGTTCGTTGCTGGGCGCCGGTTCCATCGTGCTGCTGGGGGATTTCCTCTCGGACCTGTGGCCGCGCTGGCTGATGCTGCTGGGGGTGATCCTGATCCTGGTGGTGATCTTTATGCGCGGCGGTTTGTGGGGCGGCCTGGCGTCGCTGTTTGAAAAAGTGCGCGGCGCTCGCAAGCCGGCTGTCGTGGCCAAGGAGGAAGTGCTATGAGCATCCTGCTGGAAACAGAGGACCTGGAACTGGCCTACGGCGCGTTCCATGCGGTGAACGGCGTCAACCTCAAGGTCGAAGCCGGCACCATCCACACCATCATCGGCCCCAACGGCGCGGGCAAGACCAGCCTGTTCCACTGCCTGACCGGCGAACGCCAGGCCACCGCAGGGGCGATCCACTTCGACGGCAGGAACCTGATGCGCAAACCGGCCCACGGCCGCGTCGGCCTGGGCATGGCGCGTTCGTTCCAGCTCACCAGCCTGTTCCAGAACCTCAGCGTGCGCGAAAACCTGCGCCTGACCGCCCAAGGCCGTGACGGTGCACGGGCGCTGAACTTCTGGCGCCGCGTCGACAGCAAACGCGAGCACCTGGAGATGGCCGACCAGGTCCTGGAACGCCTGCAACTCACCGCCCGCGCCGACACCCTGGCCGGCGAGTTGTCCCACGGCCAGCAGCGGGTGCTGGAGGTGGGCATGTCGATCTGCTCCAAGCCCAAACTGTTGATGCTCGACGAGCCCACCTCGGGCATGGGCATCGATGACATCCCGATCATGACCCAACTGATCAGCGACCTCGGCCGCGACCACACGGTGCTGCTGATCGAACACAACATGAGCATCGTCATGTCCATCAGCCAACGCATCACAGTGATGAGCCACGGGCAGATCCTGGTGGAAGGCACGCCGGAATTCGTGCGCGCCGATGAACGTGTGCGCACGGCTTATCTGGGGGAGGCTGCCTGATGCTGATCGTCGAGAATATCCATTCCTACTACGACAAGAGCCACGTGCTGGAAGGCGTGTCGCTGACCGTCAACCCCGGTGAACTGGTGACGCTGCTGGGCCGTAACGGCGCGGGCAAGACCACCACGCTGCGCAGCATCCTCGGGATCATCTGCCCGCGCCAGGGCCAGATCCACTTCAACGGCCAGGCATTGGTGGGGCAGAAGATCTTTGAAATCGCGCGCCAGGGTTTGGCATTGGTGCCGGAGAACCGTGGCATTTTCCGCTTGCTCACGGTTGAGGAAAACCTGCGCATTGCCGCGCGCAAGACCAGCCGCTGGCAGTTGGAGGATGTGTACGGCATGTTCCCGCGCCTCAAGGAGCGGCGCAAAAACGCCGGCCATGCGTTGTCCGGCGGCGAACAACAAATGCTCGCCATCGCCCGCGCCCTGCTCAATGACCCCAAGCTGCTGATCCTCGATGAACCCACCGAAGGCCTGGCGCCGGTGATCGTCGACGAACTGGTGAAGATCCTGCGCAAGATCAAGGACGACGGCCTGCCGGTGCTGCTGGTGGAACAGAACCTGATGGTCTGCGACAAGCTCGCCGACCGCCATTACGTGCTCGAACAAGGCCGCGTGGTCTACGAAGGCAGCGCCGCCGCCTTCCGCGCCGACCCGACGATCAAGAACCGCTATTTGGCCCTGAGTGCCTGACCGGAGACTGCAGATGAATAGTTTTGCGCAACCGCTCAACAGCAACGCCCAACTGATCAACCGCGACCGCCTGTGGCAATCGCTGATGGACCTGGCCCAGTTGGGCGCCACCGTCAAAGGCGGCGTGTGCCGCCTGGCCCTCACCGACCTCGACCGCCAGGCCCGCGACCTGTTCGTGCAGTGGTGCGAAGCAGCCGGGTGCAGCGTCAGCGTGGATGCCATCGGCAATATCTTTGCGCGCCGCGCCGGGCGCAATCCGGCCCTGCCCCCGGTGATGACCGGCAGCCATATCGACACCCAACCCACGGGGGGCAAGTTTGATGGCTGCTATGGCGTGATGGCCGGCCTGGAAGTGATCCGCACCCTGAACGATTTGAACATCGAAACCGAAGCGCCGATTGAAGTGGTGGTGTGGACCAACGAAGAAGGCTCGCGCTTTCCGCCGTGCATGATGGGTTCCGGGGTGTTTGCCGGGAAATTCGACTTGCAGGACACCCTCGACAAAGTCGACGACCAGGGCCTGTCGGTGGGCGCCGAATTGCAGCGCATCGGCTATGCCGGTTCCCGCGCGGTGCTGGGCCACCCGGTGGGCGCGTATTTCGAAGCCCATATCGAACAAGGCCCGGTGCTGGAAGACCGCGCCACCACCATCGGCGTGGTCATGGGCTGCCTGGGCCAGAAGTGGTTCGACCTGACCTTCACCGGCGTCGAAGCCCACGCCGGGCCGACGCCGATGCACCTGCGCAAGGATGCCCTGGTGGGCGCTGCCGAGGTGGTCAGCGCGGTCAACCGCATCGCCCATCAACAACAACCCCACGCCTGCGGCACGGTGGGTTGCCTGAGCCTGCACCCGGGTTCGCGCAATGTGATTCCTGGCCAAGTGCATATGACCATCGATCTGCGCCACCTGCATGCCGACAAGCTGCAAGCCATGGTCGATGAAGTGCGCGGCGTGATCGAAGCCACTGCCGAGCGACACGGCCTGAGTTTTGAGCTGACGCCCACGGCGGACTTCCCGCCGCTGGACTTTGCCCCGGCCTGCGTCAACGCCGTGCGTGATGGCGCAAGCAGCCTGGGCTTGAGCCATATGGACATTGTCAGCGGTGCCGGGCATGACGCGATTTTCGTCGCCGAACTCGGCCCGGCCGGGATGATCTTTGTGCCGTGCGAAGGCGGCATCAGCCACAACGAAATCGAAAACGCTGCGCCGGATGACCTGGCGGCGGGCTGCGCAGTGTTGCTGCGGGCCATGGTCAATGCGGCGCAAGGGGACCTGACATGAGTGAGATCGGGCAACTGACGGCGGTGCAATTGCTGCAGCATTTTCGCGACAAGACCCTGTCGCCGGTGGAGGTCACCGAAGACGCCTTGCTGCGCATCGAACGCTACAACCCGGTGGTGAACGCCTACTGCCATGTCGACCCACAAGGTGCGCTGGACGCTGCGCGGGCCTCGGAACTGCGCTGGCTCAAAGGCCAGCCCTGCGGCGCCCTGGACGGCGTGCCGGCGTCCATCAAAGACCTTACGCTGACCATCGGCATGCCCACCCGCAAGGGCTCGCGCACCTCATCCGCCGACGGGCCATGGGACGTAGACGCGCCCTTCCCCGCCTTTATGCGCAAGGCCGGCGCGGTGCTGCTGGGCAAGACCACCACCCCGGAATTCGGCTGGAAAGGCGTCACCGACAACCCGCTGTACGGCATCACGCGCAACCCGTGGGACACCCACACCACAGCGGGCGGCTCGTCCGGCGGCGCGGGCGCAGCGGCGGCATTGAACCTCGGGGTGTTGCACCAGGGCAGCGACGCCGGTGGTTCGATTCGTATCCCCTGTGCATTTACCGGTACGTTCGGGATCAAGCCGACCTTTGGTTATGTGCCGCAGTGGCCGGCGAGTTCCATGACGATCCTGTCGCACCTGGGGCCAATGACGCGCACCGTCGAAGACAGCGTCTTGATGCTGCACACCATCGCCCAACCGGACGCACGCGATGGCCTGAGCGGTGCGCCGCGAACTACGCCATGGTTGACGCCGGGTAAGGACTTAAAGGGTTTGCGCGTGGCCTACAGCCCCACGTTTGGTTATGTGGATGTGGACCCGCAGGTGGCCAAGGTGGTGGCCCAGGCGGTGGAAGGTTTGGTGCAATTGGGTGCCCATGTCGAGCAGATCGACCCCGGTTTCAGCGACCCGCTGGAGGTGTTCAGCACCCTGTGGGCCGCGGGTGCCGCACGCTTGACCGGGCCGATGAGCGACGCGCAAAAACAACTGCTGGACCCCGGCCTGCTGCGCATTGCGCAACGCGGCGAGCGCTTGAGCCTGGACGATTTCAGCGCGGCCCTCGAAGCGCGGGCGGCACTGGTGGCGCGGATGGCGGCGTTCCATGAGCATTACGATGTGCTGGTGTCGCCGATGATGCCGATTACCGCGTTCGCCGCTGGGCACGACGTACCACCGGGCTCGGGTTTGCAGGAATGGACGGAGTGGACGCCGTTTACCTATCCCTTCAACCTGACCCAACAGCCAGCGGCCTCGGTGCCGTGCGGGCTGGCAGCGAATGGTTTGCCGGTGGGCTTGCATGTGGTGGGCGCGCGGTTTGCCGATGACACGGTTTTGCGGGTTTGTCAGGTGTATGCCAGGGCGTTCCCTACCACACACCTGCAAGCGCCAAAAAACCTGAGTTGAAATGCGATTGAATGTGGGAGCTGAGGCTTTTGGGCCGGTGTACATATCCGTTATTTAGGTAACGGCCACTTAGGGTTCCGCTCTTACAGCGGGTCACTTTGCAAAAGCGGCAAAGTAACCAAAGCGCTCTCGCCCCAACACTCGGCACCTCGCCTAGGCTCGGTGTGCCCGAACGCAGGCTTGAATCCGTGGGCCGCCGCCACGCGCCATCCATGGCGCGGGGCGGCTAA
>NZ_JBUZST010000007.1:0-294151 GCF_055407965.1 Pseudomonas sp. B611 | reverse complement strand
GGGCATGGTCAGATCCTCGCGAAATCGACCCTGCCAGTTAAAAACTGTTACCTATGTGCGTGAACTGATTTGTAACCCATGTGGGTGAGTCATACCGGCAAGAGCGTTTTGCTTACTTTTGCGCTCTTCAAAAGTGAGCCGCCGTAAGGGCGGAACCATAAGCCGCCGTTACCCAAAAAACGGATATGTACACCGATAGACCGCTATCGCAGGCAAGCCAGCTCCCACATTAGAACGGTGTACATCCGATAAGACTTGGCCGCCTGCCACATAGCCTTCGCGAGCAAGCCCGCTCCCACACAAGCCAGCCCTCATAGTCAACGGCGGTCAGGTTTCAAATCCGGCGACGGCGATTGAGTGCGGGGATAGCGGTTTCAGCAACAGCCATTTGCTGAACCTGCGCCACCGTACACGCCGCCAACTGCGCCAACGTCGGCTGACTAAACAACGTCCGCGCATCCACCTCCAACCCAGCCTTGCGCATCCGCGCCACCACATTCACCGCCAGCAACGAATGCCCGCCCAGTTCAAAAAAGTGGTCATACCGCCCCACCCTTTCCAACTTCAACACCTCGGCCCAGATCCCGGCCATCACCGTTTCAACCTCCCCAACCGGCGCCACATACGCACGGCTGAGCACCGACGCCAGACCCGGCTCCGGCAGCGCCTTGCGATCAAGCTTGCCAGCCGGATTCAGCGGCAAGGCGTCAAGCTGCACAAACGCCGCCGGCACCATGTACTCCGGCAGCTGCTCCAGCACATGGGCACGCAACACCTCGGGGCTCGGCGCCTCGGCACGCAGGGTGAAATACGCCACCAACCGCTCATCACGAATCAGCACCGCCACCTCGCGCAACGCCGGATGCGCCGCCAGGCACGCTTCGATTTCCCCCAGTTCCAGGCGCACGCCGCGCAGCTTGACCTGGAAGTCGTTGCGCCCAAGGAAGTGCAGGTCGCCATCCGGCAAATACCGCACCAGATCGCCGGTGCGATACAGGCGATCACCGGCCACAAACGGACTGTCGATAAACCGCTCGGCGGTCATCTGCGCCAGCCCCAGGTAGCCGCGCGCCACGCCGACCCCGCCGATATGCAAGTGGCCGCTGACGCCCATCGGTACCGGCGCGTCGTGTTCGTCGAGCACATACAGGCGGGTATTGCTGATCGGCCGACCAATCGGCAATTGCAGCGCGGGCACGTTGGCGCCCGGTTCAAGGGTCCAGGCGCTGCTGTCCACCGTGGCTTCCGTGGGGCCATAGACGTTGTGCAAGCGCACCTGCGGCAGACGCGCTTGCACGCCACGGGCCAGGGCCTCGGTGAGTTCGCCGCCGCCACACAGCACATCGGTCAGGCTACTGCACAACGCCGACTCTTCCAGTTCAAGGAACTGCTGCAACATCGCCGGCACGAATTTGATCACGCTGATGTGTTCATCACGAATCACCTGCGCCAGGTACCCCGGTTCGCGATGCCCATCGGGCCGCGCCAGCACCAGGCGCATGCCATTCGCCAGCGGCCAGAACAGCTCCCACACCGAGCCATCGAAGCTGAACGGGGCACGTTGCAACAGCGCGCCACCTTCGGCATTCGGGCACAGCTGCGAGCCCCAGTGCATCAGGTTGGTCAGGCCGCGGTGTTCGATCATCACGCCCTTGGGCGTGCCGGTAGAGCCCGAGGTGTACATCACGTAAGCCAGGCTGGCGGGGGTCAAACCCGGCACCCGTGGGTTGCCGGCAGGTGCCTGCTGCCAGGTGCAGCGGTCGAAGTCGAACACCGGGATCGCCACGTCACCCGGCAAGCCACGGGTGGCGCCATGCACCAACAACGCCACCGGCTGGCTGTCTTGGAGCATGTAGGCCAGGCGTTCGCGCGGGTAGCTCGGGTCCAGCGGCACATAGGCGCCACCCGCTTTGAGAATGGCCAGCAACCCCACCACCAGGTCGAGCCCGCGCTCGACGCACAACGCCACCCGCGAATCCGGTTGCACCCCGCGTTCACGCAGGCAATACGCGAGCTGGTTGGCGCGCTCGTTGAGTTCACGGTAGGTCAGTTGCAACGTGCCGGCCTGCACCGCCACCGCATGGGGGATATGCCGCGCGTGGGCCTCAAACAGCGCTTGCACCGTCTGGGTTGCGTCGTAGTCGGTGGCCGTCGCATTGAGGTCCACCAACTGCCTGTGCAGTTCGCTGGCGGGCAACACCGGCACATCGCGTAATGGCCTTTGCGGGTCGTGTTCGAGGGCGTCTGCCAAGCCGTTGAGCGCCGTGTCGAGGTAGCCCAGCAAACACACGGCACCGACCTGGCGCGGCGCCTTGGCCTTGAGGCGAAAACCGCTGGCAACGTCGTCCACGGTCATCATCAGCGGATAACTGAGGATGTCTTCACTGCTGAGCAAGGCGATGCCCGGCACCAGGTCCGATGCAGTGTCTGCGGCGGTATGCCGATAGTTGAGCAGGCTGTTGAACAGCGGCGCCACCTGGCTGCAACGCTGGGCCAGGGCAAGGGAGGCTTGTTCATGGACCAGCAGCGCGCTCAGTTGGCGATGGGTGTCGTGCACCGCCTCGACCACGCTTTGCCCGGCCAGGCACAAGCGCAACGGCAAGGTGTTGATGAACATGCCGAGGGCCCGATCCGCGCCCTCGCCCGCCTGCAAGCGACCGAGCAGCACGCTGCCGAACACCACATCATCACGACCGGCCACGCGGCTGAGCACCTGGGCCCAGGCCAGGTGGAACAGGCTTGCGGCGCTCACGCCCAACGCCCGTGCCTGCGTGCGCAAGCGCTGGTTGAGGTGCTCGCCCAGCGCCTGTTCGGCGGCTTCGGTGTCGGCAGGCTGCGCCCGATGTTCCTGTAGACCGAAGGCCAGGGTCGGCTCGTCCACGTCGGCCAAACGCTCACGAAAGAACGCTTCGTGCGCCGCCTGGCGCACGGGCAGGCGTGCCTGCGCGACCACATTGCGATACGGCACCGGCGCGGGCAATCGCGCCTGTTCACCGCGCAGATGGGCACGTATTTCATCCAGCAGAATCGTGGTCGACGTGGCGTCGTTCACCAAGTGATGGAAGCGCAGCCGGGCAACCCAGCGCTGCTGCTCCGGCTCCTCGCGATAGTCCAGGGCCAGCAGCGGCGCCTGGCGCAAATCCAGCGGCGCACAGGCTTCGTGCAGCGGCTCGACCCGCAGCGTCGCCTCGCGCCACACCACCTGCATCGGCTGCTCAAGGGCGTCCCACACCAGGCTGGTGCGCAGGATGTCGTGGCGGTCGATCACCTGTTGCAGCGCCTGGGCAAATGCATCCAACTGTGCGCGGCTGGCAAAGCTGAACAGCGCTTGTTGCTGATACGGATCGTGCTCATCGGTGATGTGGTGGTAGAGCAACCCTTCCTGCAACGGCGCCAGCGGGTAGATCTCCTGCACATTCGCCGCACCACCGGGGATGCCGGCGACGATGCGATCCAGGCTGGCCTGATCCAGCGTGGCCAGGGCCAGCAGATCCGGGGTGAGGACGGCGCAATCGGCCGGCACGCGGTTGGCCGGCACGTCGCTGTCGCGGCCCTCGCTCACCGCCGCCAGGGCCGCCAGCGTCGGCTGGCCGAACAACACCTGCACATCGGCACGCAGGCCGGCCTGGCGCATGCGTTGCACCAGTTGCACCGCCAGCAGCGAATGGCCGCCCAGCTCAAAGAAATGATCGTGGCGCCCCACTTGCTCGACCTGCAACAGCTCGGCCCACAGCTGTGCCAAGGTGGTTTCCACACCCTCGTGCGGAGCCTCGAACACACGCGTCACGAAGGCGTCCGGGGTCGGCGCAGGTAATGCTTTGCGGTCGAGTTTGCCGTTGGCCGTCAGTGGCAACGCCGCCAGCCGGGTGTAGGCCACGGGCAGCATATAGTCGGGCAACGAGGCTTGCAGATGGCTGCGCAATGCTTCGATTGCCAGCGGCTCACGCTCGATAAACCAGGCCAGCAGTTGCCCTTCGCGACACAGCACCACCGCGTCGGCAATCTGCGAGTGAGCGGCCAGCGCCGCTTCGATCTCGCCCAGTTCGATACGCACGCCACGGATCTTCACCTGGTCGTCGTTGCGGCCGAGGTATTCCAGATTGCCGTCGGGCAGCCAGCGCGCCAGGTCGCCGGTGCGGTACATCCGCCCGCCCGTGTTGGGGTCATCGACGAAGCGCTGCGCCGTCAGGTCCGGCCGGTTGAAGTAACCACGGGCCACGCCCTTGCCGCCGACGTACAACTCCCCCGTGACGCCAATGGGCACCGCACGCAGGTGGGCATCCAGCAGGTAAACGCAGGCATTCGCCACCGGCGCGCCGATGTGCAAGGGCAAGCCCACCTCGACGCAGCCGGAGGTGGCGACCACCGTGGCTTCGGTCGGCCCGTAGTTGTTGATCACGGCAAAGGTCTGCGCCTGGGGGAACGCACGCAGGCGGTCGCCGCCAATCAGCAAAGTACGCAAGGTCGGGTGGCCCAGGCCCTGGCTGAAAGCGTATTCGGCCACCGGCGTTGGCAAGAAACACACGTCCAGCGGTTGCGCCCGCCACCAGTGCAACAGCGCGTCGATATCCTCGGCGCCGTCATGAGCCGGCGGCAAGTGCAAGGTGGCACCCACGCACAGCGCCGGCCAGATCTCCCAGGCCATCGCATCAAAGCCAAAGCCGGCGACACTCGCCGTATGGCTGCCGGCCTGCAGGTCGAACGCATCGCAGTGCCAGTCCACCAGGTTGCAGACGCTGTGGTGCTCGACCATCACCCCTTTGGGCAAACCGGTGGAACCGGAAGTGTAAATCACATAGGCCAGGTGCGCAGGGCTCACCGCGACACGGGGCGGCTGGCTTGACGACACCGACGCCTGGCCCAGCACGATCACGGGCACCGCCAGCGTGGGCAGGCGATGCAGCAGCTCGGGCTGGGCCAGGACCAGCGCCGGCGCGCTGTCGTGCAGCAAATAATGCAAGCGCTCGGCGGGGTGGGCCGGGTCCACCGGCACGTAGCAGGCGCCGGCCTTGAGAATCGCCAACAACCCCACCAACGTGTCGAGGCCGCGCCGGGCGAGAATCACCACCCGATCATCCGGCTGCACACCCTGGGCCAGCAGTTGATGGGCCAAGCCATTGGCCTGCTGGTCGAGCGCGGCGTAGGTCAGGGCTTGCCCCTGATACCGCGCCGCAATGGCCTGCGGCGTGCGCGCGACCTGCGCCGCGATACGCTCGTGCAAGGTACGCGGTTCAACCATCGGCTGCGCCGTGGCATTCCACTGCTGCAACTGGGCCTGTTCGGCCGGCGTCACCAGCGCCAGTTCGCCGACCGGCACCGTGCTGTCATCGAGCCCCTGCTCCAGCAGCCAGATCAAGCGCTGCGCCAGCGCCTGCACCTCGTCGTGCTGGAAATACCCTTCGTTGTACACGCAATGCAGGCTCGCACTGCCCTGCTGGCGGTTGCTGCGCAGGTGGATGGCCAACGGCAGCGACTCATGCTGGTTGGACACCTTGACCGCCCGGGCCTGGACGTCGCCGTAACGCAGGTCGTGGGCGTCCTGTTCGAACGACAGCGACACCTCGAACAACTGCTCGCGCCCGCTGCGGCGCAGGCCCAGCTCGCGGTTCATCTCACTCAAGGGAAAGCGCTGGTGGCGGAAATCCTGCTGGAGCTGGTCGCGCACGCCACGCACCAATTCACCAAAGGGCAGTTGCGCATCGAACTGCAAACGCACCGCACTGACCTGGGCAAACAGTCCGACCGTGGCGCGAAAGCGGGCGTTGGCGCGGTTGAGAATCGGCAACCCCACCACCCATTCCTCACGCTGGCTGATACGGGTGAAATACACGTGCATCGCCGCCAGCAGTACATGAAACGCCGACGCCTGGTAACCCTTGGCAAGCTGCTCCATGCGTTCGAGCAAGGCCAGCGGAAACGCCTGCACCCAGGTGTTGCTTGGCGCCTTGGCAGTGTGGCGCGGGGTGAACAGCGGCTCCGGCAAGGTCTGGTACTTGTCTAGCCAATAGGTGCGGTCACGGGCATAGCGGGACGACTGCCGATAGCTCAGGTCGGCATCGATAAAGTCGCGATAGGACGGCGCTTGCTGCGCCAGCGGCCGCCCCTGCTCCAGGGCGCTGTACAGGCCGGCGAGGGATTGCAGCATCTGGCCAAAGCCCCAGCCATCCAGGATCAAGTGGTGGGCCTGGGTGCCGAGACGGTAGTGCTGGCTGCCAAGCTTGACCAGGAAGAAGCGGAACAACGGCTCGCTCTCCAGGGCATAGGGTCGGGCCATCTGCGCCTGCATCAAGGCCTGGAACGCGGCAAGTGGATCAGGCTGCGCCGACACGTCATGCAGAGCCACCTCGGCCGCCATCTCGGCCACAAAGGTTTGCTGGGGCAAGCCATCAGCGTCGCCGTGCAACTGGCTGCGCAGCGCATCGTGGGTGGCCACCAGCTGCGCGATCGCTTGCTCGATCAGCGCCGGCACCACCGCGCCGGCAAAGTCCACGTAGCCGCCGATGTTGTACAGCGGCGAGTCGACCTGGCGCAGTTGGTCGAGCCAGATGTCCTGTTGGGCGGCGGTGAGGGGGAAGCGGGTCGGCAGGCAGGGTAAAGGCTGCATAAGATCCTTCTCATGGGTGTCAGGCACTGGCCGCGCAGGAGGGCCCACTACGGCGAAATTGCCGGATTTGAGCATGGGGCCCGGGGCCTGTCTGTCACCCTAAACCCGGACATTCAAATGGATGGAATTGGGTTTGGCTGATGACCCACTGCTGAAACGATTAAATGGCTGTAGGACATTGGCTATGACTGGCCGATGTCGATTGGCTGTAAGCTGCCAAAACGAAAATAATTTATTCGATAAATCATATGCTTAAGTGACATTCAAAATTATTTTTCTGTTTTCTTAGGCGGAAAATGCTGTCAGAAACGTCGAATTAATGACGTTATTTTTATGGCAGCTTGTGTCACGTATTTCTGCTACATACGTAGGACAAATCACCTGACTGAATAGGATTTCACGGGTTGATTGCTGACGATTTTGGACATCAAGGATGAGATGGCTATGAGCTTGACGCAGAATATTGGCACCACGGACAACCCGCATTTCTACGCCGATATGGGTGAGCTGATTGCAAACAGTGGCCATGAGGGTTTCGCCGCCAACCTGTTGCAGCTGGTCGACAAATGGGTACCGATCCACTTGGTGGACCTCAGCGAATGGACCCTCGATGACACCCGCGACAGCGTGCTCGACATCACCTTGCTCGGCAGCGCGGGGCTCAAGCAGGCGTTGTCGGCCCCCCAGACCCTGCACCCGCTCAACACCCATCCGCTGCTGCACGACATGTTGCGCATGCAAGACCCGCTGCTGATCCAGATGAAAGCCAAGGCCGGCAGCTCACACCAGTGCAACCTGGTGTCGCGCCAGGCCAACCGGCGGTGTGTGATTTCGTTGTACCGCCCGCCCACCCAGCGCGGTTTTTCCCTGGCCGAGTTGTCGTTTCTCAAGTGCCTCTCGCAGACCCTGTTGCCGCTGATGGAGCGCCATGCACACAGCCTGCGCCAAGCGCCCCACAGCGAGGTCGAAGCGCCGCATAACCTGCTGGAACAGTCGCAATTGCAGCGCGAGTTCTACAAGCGTCTGGCGCTGAGCGATATCACCTTATCAGCGCGGGAGCAGGAAGTGTGCCTGGGCCTGTTGACCGGCGGCACCGTGCCGCAAATGGCGGAAAAACTCAGCGTGAAAAACAGCTCGGTGGAGACCTACCTCAAGCGCGCCGCCGCCAAGCTGGGCGTCAGTGGCCGGCACGGGCTGGCGAAATGGATGGTGGGCGCCTGATGCGCACACTCACGCTCACCCTCGCCTGCCTGCTCGGCGGTTGCTCGCTGATCCCGCAGTACCAGCGGCCCGCCGCGCCGGTCCCGGCGCACTACCCCCAAGGCGGGGTGTACACCGCGGCGGTCACCACGGACTGGCAACCGCTGTTCCATGATCCGGCGCTGCAACAGCTGATTGCCGATGCATTGCACAACAACCGCGACCTGCGGGTGGCGGCGTTGAATGTCGAAGCGTTCCAGGCGCAGTACCGCATCCAGCGTGCCGACCTGTTCCCGGCTGTGTCCGCCAGCGCGGTGGGCAAACGGCAAAAACTGCCCGGGGACGTGACCGGCACCGGCCAGTCTGCGATCACGTCGAGCTATTCCGCCACCTTGGGCCTTAGCGCCTACGAGCTGGATTTTTTCGGCCGCGTGCGCAGCCTCAGCGAACAGGCGATGCTGACCTACCTGGGCACCGAACAGGCGCGACGCAGCGCGCAATTGAGCCTGGTGGCCAACGTCGCCAATGCCTACCTGACCTGGCGGGCCGATCAGGAGCTACTGGCATTGGCTCAGCAAACCCTGGCCGCCGACGATCACAGCCTGCGCCTGACCCAGCGCAGCAAAAGCGCCGGCAAAGCCTCGGCACTGGAAGTGGTACAGGCGCGCACCAGCGTCGAAAGCACCCGCGCCAGCGTCGCCCGCTATCAACGTCAGGTGGCCCAGGACCTCAACAACCTGACCTTGCTGGTGGGCACGGCGGTGGATGCCAACCTGCCCGCCCGCCCGCTGACCACCGACCTGGTGGCGGCGGTGCCGGCCGGGCTGCCCTCGGACCTGTTGCAACGACGCCCGGACATCCTCCAGGCCGAATACCAACTGCAAGCCGCCAACGCGAATATCGGCGCCGCCCGTGCCGCGTTTTTCCCCTCGGTGACCCTCACCGCCAACACAGGCAGCGCCAGCACTGAGCTGTCGGGGCTGTTCAAGGGCGGCTCTGGCACCTGGACCTTCCAGCCGCAGATCAACCTGCCGATCTTCAACGCCGGCAGCCTGCGCGCCAGCCTCGACTACGCCAAACTGCAAAAAGACATCAGCGTGGCGCAGTATGAAAAGTCCATCCAGAACGCCTTCCAGGAAGTCGCCGACGGCCTCGCCGCCCGCCAGACCTACACCGACCAACTCGCGGCACAACGGGATTTTGTCGCGGCCAACCAGGTGTATTACGACTTGGCGCAACACCGCTACCGCAGCGGGGTGGACAGCAACCTCACGTTCCTCGATGCCCAGCGTTCGTTGTTCAGTTCGCAGCAGGCGTTGATTGTCGATCAGCTTGCGCAGTTGGTGGCGCAAGTGCGTTTGTATACAGCGCTGGGCGGTTCATGGGGCGCCGATCAACAACTGGGGCAAGGCCCGCACACATGATCGTTCCCACGCTCTGCGTGGGCATGCCGCCGGTGACGCTCTGCGTCACACCTTCAGGAACGGACGCAGAGCGTCCGGGGATGCATTCCCACGCAGAGCGTGGGAACGATCAAGGCCGAAACACTCTACCAACGCCCGGTCGCCAGACTGAACGGCGAAAACTGCGCAAACTGCCAACGCAACGCCAACGCCGCCGGGCGCCGCACCACCTGTTCCACCGTCACCGTCCACAGCCGCTGCGCGCCCTCGAACTCGGCCACCCGCGGCCCGCTGAGAATCAGCGCCGTACGCCCGGCCACCTGCAACACATCCCCCGACTCAAAATCGATAAACAACAAACCCGCCACCGGATTGAGCTGCAGATTGCCCAGGGTGTTGAAAAACAGGTTGCCGGCAAAGTCGGGAATGGTCAGCACATTGCCCTCGACCCGCACAAAACCGCTATTGCCACCACGATGGGAGACATCCACCGAGCGTTCGCCGTCGGTGTCCACATAGCTGGCGACAAAGAACGTATCGGCGTTGCGGATCAGCGTTTGCGCCGTTTCATCCAAGCTCTCGGAACGCTCGACCTGCGTACCGGGTTTACGCGCAATCCCGTCCACCGGCCGCAGTTGGATGTACTTGGGGCAGTTGCCAAACGTGTGCTCCACCTGCACCGAGAACCCCTCATGATCAAGGGCAGCGACCCGGCCGTTCATGCGGTTGCGCCGCCGGGTGTTGAGGTCGATCCCCAGCACGCCCACCGCAGCGCCATCACGCAAGCCTGCGCGGGCGGGGTCGCTCATGGAGGGCTGGCTGTCGACCTGCAACGTCTGCGGGTCAGGCGAGTGGGCAAACCCCGGCGCGCCTTCCACCAGCGTGGCCCAGGGAATGCCCTGCTCATCCACCACACCGAGCAGCAGGTAGGGCAACAGCGGATAGAAGTCGCGATGCTGCTCGGGCAAGTGATCGCGGATCACTTTCGGCCCGACCACCGCCATACGCTCGGCCACGCCCACTGCGGCTTGCAGCTGCCGCTCGCCGGCATGCCAGGGAGATTGTTCGATCAGGTTCATGGCGACCACCTCAGGTTGTAGGCCCCCATGCTGCGCCCTGCCCCGCACCGAGAGAATCACCACGCCCGGCAATCCACTATTACGCCAGCTGAAATGCCGGATGGGCACGCAGTGCCGCAACACAGTGCTCGACAAAGCTGCGCACGCGCATCGGGGCATTGCGGCCTTCGCGGTACACCACATGAATCGGCAGCGGTGGCCGTTCGTACGCCTGCAATACTCGGCGCAGTTGCCCGCTGAGCAGAGGCTCATGCACCGGGTAACTCAGGCAACGCACCAGCCCTGCGCCGTGCACCGCCGCGTTGATCGCGCCTTGCACGGTGGTGCAGCCCAAGCCCGCGCGGGCCTTGAAGGGATAGCCGTGGAAATCCCAATCCACCTGTTCGGCCTGGGCGATCAGGCGATGGCGCTGGAGATCCTTTGGATGCAGGGGTTCGCCGTGGGCCGCGAGGTAGCCAGGGCTTGCACAGAGAATCTGCCGCACCTGCCCCACGGGCCGTGCGATCAGTGACGAACTGGGCAGCTCGCCGACGAGGATCGCCACGTCCAGGCCCTCTTCGTGCAGGTTCGGATAATAGTCGTGGTAGTGCGCGTCGAGACGCACCTCGGGATAGCGGTCCAGGTAGCTGGCCAACACGGGCGCCATCACATAACCGCTGAACAGCAACGGCAAGAACACCCGCAGATTGCCCTGGGCCTGCACATGCAAGCCCTTGGCCGAGGTTTCGGCGGCGTCCACCGCCGCCAGCAGGCGCAGGCAGTCGGCCAGGTAGGCGCGGCCCACTTCGGTGAGACTCACGCCCCGCGTGCTGCGCTCAAGCAATGGCACCCGCAGGCGCGCTTCCAGGCGGGCGACCGCGCGTATCAGGGTCGGGCCCGACACCTGAGCCGCACGCGCCGCCGCAGCCAGGCTCGGCTGCCCGGCCAGTGCGGCAAACCGTTGCATGTCGCGAAAGTGCTCCATCAGCCGCGCCGCTTCAGGGCCGTATCCTGGCCCAGACGAGCGCTGAGGAAATCGACAAAACTGTGGACCTTCGCCGGCACGCGCGCGCTCTTCTGGAACACCACCTGGATCGGCAGCGGCGGCGGTTCAAAGCCTGCGAGGACGATCTCCAACTCCCCCGCCGCCACCGCTGCCGCCACTTGATACGACAGCACCCGCGTCACGCCCCAGCCCTGGCGCGCGAGGTTGATCGCGGCGTTATTGGCCGAGACCACCAGGCGCGGTTCGATGTGCACGTTAAGCGGCTGGCCGTCGTCGACAAAGGCCCATTCATTCACACGTTGGCTGGCGGAGGTGGTGGCGATCTTCGCCTCACGCAATTGCGACGGGTGCTCGGGACGCCCGTGCTGGTCGAGATAACCCGGCGATGCACACACCACCCGCCGCACCTCGCCGACCTTGATCGCCTGCTGCCCGGGCTCGTGCAGGTGGCCGATACGCACGGCTACATCGACGCCTTCGTCATGCAGGTTGACCACGCGATCCACCAGCAAGGCATTGATCGTCACCAACGGAAAACGGTCGAGGAATTCCCCCAATGCCGGCGCCACATACAGCTCGCCAAACAGCACCGGCGCGGTCACCGTCAAGTGCCCGCAGGGGATCGAATAGCTGCCCGCTGCCGCCTCTTCGGCTTCATCCAGTTCGGCGAGGATGCGCCGGCAGTCTTCCAGATAACCCTGGCCGGCTTCGGTCAGGTGCAGGCTGCGGGTGGTGCGCGCCAACAATTGGGTGCCGATGCGTTGCTCCATGGCGGCGATGGCCCGCGTCACACTGGGTGGCGAAGTGTTCAAGCGGCGCGCAGCGGCGGCAAAACCGGCCTCCTCGGCCACCGCGAGGAACACCTGCATTTCATGGAATCGGTCCATCGTCACTCCTTCAGTCGATTACTCACCTGTGGCGAGGGAGCTTGCTCCCGCTGGAGTGCGCAGCGCTCCCAGGATTTTTGGGGCCGCTACGCAGCCCAGCGGGAGCAAGCTCCCTCGCCACAGGGGATTACTTCACTTCAGTGCGCGGCATGCCGACAAACCCCGGCAACGCCTCGATACTGGCCAGCCAGGCACGCACTTGAGGGTAGTCGGCCAGCGACACATTACCTTCCGGCGCATGGGCGATGTAGGTGTAAAAGGCAATATCGGCGATGCTCGGCTGCTCACTGGCGAGGAAGCGGCTTTGACTCAGTTGCTGTTCCACCAACTGCAGCAAACCATGGGCTCGGCTGATGGCGTTGACGGTATCGACCTCGGCACCAAACACCACCGCCAGGCGCGCAGACGCCGGCCCCACATGCAACTGACCCGCCGCCGCCGACAGCCAACGCTGCACACGGGCCTGCCCTACCGGGTCACTGGGCAGCCATTGGCCGTTGCCGTATTTACTAGCGAGGTAGACCAGGATCGCATTGGAATCGGCCAACACAATGCCGTTGTCATCGATCGCCGGGACTTGGCCAAAGCTGTTGATCGAGGCGAGAAAATCCGCCGACTTGTGCGCGCCTTGCGCGAGGTCCACCAGGATAAATTCCGTGGGCAAGCCCAGCAGGGACAGCATCAGCTCCACCCGATGGGAGTGGCCGGACAGCGGAAAACCGTAGAGTTTGATCGCAGCTTGGGACATGACAGGCTCCAGAATAAGGTTATCGACGCCGGCCATGGTCCACCGCTGCCGTGATCGCTGGAATCACCAGGATTCACAATCCAGCATTTCATCAGGTGAAACAATCACGATAAAGCACCTGACAAAACCCGAAGCTCTGGCTCTGGCTTTGGCTCTGGCTCTGGCTCTGGCTCTGGCTTTTCAGCTTTTGATCTTGACCTTAGGCGCCCCGTTAACCACGCTGGCCGAACGCAGGCTTGAATCCGTGGGTAACCCGGCAGGACGCCGGGTTAGCCGTCCTGGGCCAAGGATGGCCCATGACGGCGGCCCACGGATTCAAGCCTGCGTTCGGGCACACCGAGCCTAGGCGAGGTGCCGAGTGGTGGGGCGAAGCGTTTTTGGTTACTTTTGGCGCTCTTCCAAAAGTGACCCGCCGTAAGGGCGGAACCAATATCAGCCGTTACCCAAATAACGGATATGTACTCCGATCAAAGACATCCAATGCCTGACACATAGCCATCGCAGGCAAGCCAGCTCCCACATTAGGCCGGCGTACACCCGATAAGACTTGGTCGCATGATAGGTAGCCTTCGCGAGCAAGCCCGCTCCCACACTTGAACCGGTTTACACCCGGTAAAACTCGCTCGACTGCCAGGCCGCCACGGGAGCAAGCTCCCTCGCCACAGGTCCAGCAGCAATGTTCAAAGTTGTGTAGCGAGCCAGGTCCCACAGGGATATCAGCGCTCTTCGAGACGCTCGCGCAAAAACCTGTGCCCCACCGAAAACAACCGCCGATACGTCAACAACACCGCCCCCACCGTACCCAACGCCGACGCCGCGGCTATCAAGAACATAATCACGATCTGATACCGCACCGCATCCACCGGGCTTTCCCCCGCCAGCACCTGGCCGGTCATCATGCCGGGCAGGCTGACGATGCCGACCACCGTCATCTGGTTCAACGTCGGGATCATCCCCGCGCGCACCGCCTGGCGAATGGCGTCCTGCGCCGCCTCCCAGCGTGAGCCGCCGAGGGCGAGGATCATTTCGATGGTATTGCGCCCGGAGGTCAGTTCCTGGGTCATGCGTTCTATGCCCAGCGACACGCCGGTCAGGGTGTTGCCCAGGATCATCCCGAGGATCGGAATCGCATACTGCGGCTCGTACCACGGGTGGATGCGAATTACCGCAAACAGCCCCACCGCCGTCACCAGCCACGAGCTGCCCCACACCGACAGAATGCTGTCGACCCGCTGCCCCTTGTACGTGCGCCGCCCGCGTCCGGCGGCGGAGATGCCGGCGATCAGGGTCATGGCGCACATCAACGGCAGCACCACGTACCAGTAGGCAAACTCGAACACCCAACCCAGCAGGTAACCAATGGCCAACAGTTGCACCACGGTGCGCACCGCCGCCCACAGCAATTGGCGGCCGAGGCCCAGGCGCAAGAGCAGCGACAGTGCGCCGTTGATCAGAATCAGCGAGGCGGCGATGCCCAGGTCGAGGGCGGTGAGGTTCTGGTAATTCATGGCTGGGCTACCCCGCTCAACACGCCGGCACTCATGTGCAGGTGGAGGTTGCTCATGCGCTGGGCCTGGTCGAGGTCGTGGGACACCCAAATGCAGGCACGGGATTTATCGCCGGCGAACCAGGCATCGATCAGTGCTTCCACTTCGCGGGATGACGTGGGGTCGAGGGCGGCGGTAGGCTCGTCCAGCAGCAGGACTTCGGGGTTCAGTTGCAAGGTGCGGATCAGCGAAACCACCTGGGATTCACCGCCAGACAAATCCGCAGCATTTTTTGCCAGGAAGTCCGGCGCCTTGCCTGCATGCCCCAGCAATGTGGTGACGGCTGCAAGGTCGAAGCTGCGTTTATGCGAGGTCTTGAGGCTGAACGGGAAACGCAGGTTGTCTTCCACCGTGCCTTCGAGCAACGCCGGGCGCTGGGCCAGATAGCTGATATGGCAACGGTAATGGGGAATCTCGGCGTTGCCGATCGGCTGGCCGTTCCACAGGACTTGCCCAGAGGTGGGCGCATCCAGCAGGGCCAGGGCGCGCAAAAAGACACTTTTGCCAGAGCCGGAGGAACCGGTGATGGACACACGGTCGCCGGCGTTCAAGGTGAAATCGGTGGGCTGGAGCAAGGGCACTTGGCGGCGCTCGTCCATGCGCGTGAGGGCGCGGGTTTCAATCAGCGGGGTGTCAGTCATGAACTCGATACTCGGTGAGCGGCTTGCAATCAACTATTTCACTGCCTATATTCCCCGCCTGGCGCCTTCTACGCCACCTTCCGCGGAAAGGGCTGCGCCCAAGACACAGCAACACCCTCTTTTTTCTACGACTCCCAACCTTCAAGCGGACAAGGTTCAGACAAGGAGCTCGTATGTCCCACTACCTCAACACCGACGGCCGCCTCAACCTTGAGCAGCAGCGCAAGCGCGCCAAGGAACTGTTGCCGCGCCTCAAGGCCCTGGACCCCAGCGCCACGCTGTCCCAGGCGCAATGGCAAATAGCCAAGCAACTGGGCTTCAGCAGCTGGCCCAAGCTCAAGGCCCATGTGGATGCCATCGACTTCGCCGCGCGCCATCCTGACTTCGAAGCCTGCGATGAAGCCCGCACCACCCATTGGCGCTGCGGCAATGACATCGCCCACAGCCTGCAACTGGCCGGGTTCAAGGGCCGCTTCCAGATGCTCAGCGACCCGTTATGCATGGGCCCGGTGCGTGACCTGCCCAGCGCGGATTACCAAGCCCTGCGCGCCACCTTTATCAGCCAGGCGTTTGCCATGGATGAGGGCGATGCCGCCCGTAGGCTGGCCGATGAATACACCCAACTGGCAAGCCTGGCCAACGCCGAACACAGCGTGCTGTGGTGCGAAGCCGACGCCTATGACCAACTGTTCCTGATCCGCGCCTTGGCCGGCCTGGAACGGGCGCCGCAGCGACTGGAGCTGATCGAGGTAGACCACATCCCCGGCGTGCAGCGTTTTATCGGCATCGGCCAACTGGCCCCGGATGTGCTCGCGTGGCTATGGCCGCAGCGGCGCCTGATCGATGATGACGCGGTGCAACTGGCCAAGCGAGCGTGGGCGGCGTATTGCGCCAGCTCGCCGGTCAAATGGGCCGAACTGGCCCACGGCACACAGCCTGCCCTGCCCTTCATGGCACCCGCGTTGTTGCGCCAATTGCAGGAATTGCCCGGCGCCCGCGATGGCTTGTCTCTGACCGAGCGCCTGACCCTGGGCTATCTGGCCGAAGCCGGGCCAAAACCGGCAGGCCGGGTGTTTGCCGAGTTGATGGCCAAGCGCGAGCCGCTGCCATTTCTGGGGGACATGATGTTTTATGCGCTGTTGCGGCCGTTGATCGATGGCGCGGCGCCGTTACTGGCGGAGACAGAGGCGGGGTTGGTACTGACTGAATTGGGCCGGGCGGTGCTTGATGGGCGGGCGTATTGGTTGGAGCATGCGAGCCATGAGCGGTGGGTGGGTGGTGTGTGCTTGCGGCCTGGCGAGGCGCATTGGGCGTTGGATGAGGATCTTCAGCCCGTAATCAGACACTGATCCGGCGCGATGATGATCGTTCCCACGCTCCGCGTGGGAATGCCTCCTGTGACGCTCCGCGTCACCCATGCACAGGTGTCAGCAGCGGGACGCGGAGCGTCCAGGGCAGCATTCCCACGCGGAGCGTGGGAACGATCAAACTGGAAACGCTTTACGGCAGTGGGTCGAACTTCAGGGCGCTGAGGCTCTGCACCTTGTCCTCACGCACCATCTTGTATTCGGTGTTCGGGCCGATCCAGCGGTCCCATATCGCGTCGATCTCGCCGGCCTTTTCCATCGCCATCAACGACTCATTGACCTTGGCCAGGAACGCCGGCTCATCGCGACGCATGCCCGCGCCAATCGGTTCCAGGGCCATCGGTTCCTTGGCAATCGCCAGTTCCACGCCACCGGCCTTGGCCTGGTTGACCAGTTTCAGCGCGGTCATGGTGTTGGTCACCAAGCCCACCACTTTATTCTGTTGCAGGGCCATATAGGCCGAGCCGGTGTCCTGGAAGGTCACCGGGGTGGCGCCGGCGATGCGGATCGATTGCTCGGAGGTGGAACCCTTGGTGGAGCTGATGCGCTTGTCCTTGAAGAAGCTTTTCGGCTGGTCGGCGTTGGCCGCGCGCACCACCAGGGTTTCCTTGGCGATGTAGTACGGGTCGCTGAACTGGATCTGTTCGGCGCGGGTCTTGGTGTACGCCAGGTTGGCGAAGATCACATCGACGCGGCCCATCTTCACTTCGGGAATGCGCGCTTCAACCGACAGCGGCTTGAGTTCCAACGCCACGCCCATGGTCTTGGCCAGGGCCTTGCACAGGTCCACGTCCATGCCCACCAGCTCGCGGGTCTTTGGGTCCGGCGCGGAGAATGGCGGCACGTCGGCGTACACGCCGCAGCTCAGGGATTGCTTGGCCAGGATGTCGCTCAATTGGTCAGCCTGGGCGCAGGCCACAGCCAATGGACCCAATGCCAGCGCAGTAAACAGATGCTTCATACCCATGGGAAATCTCCAGAAAGTTGGACAAGCAAAATGGCAGAAGGAATCAAGCCGCCGCCGCTCAGTGGGCCCGCAGGTCGGCGATGAAGCGTTGCGCTCGCGGGTGCGAAGGCTGGGTGAAGAAGGCGTCGGGGCTGCTCTTTTCCAGAATCTGCCCCGCGTCCATAAACCAGATGGTGTCGGCCACTTCGCGGGCGAAGTTCATCTCGTGGGTCACGCACATCATGGTCATGCCGTCCTTGGCCAAGCCCTTCATCACGCTCAGCACTTCGCCGACCATTTCCGGGTCGAGGGCGCTGGTGGGCTCGTCGAACAGCATCACTGGCGGTTCCATCGCCAGGGCGCGGGCAATCGCCACCCGTTGCTGCTGGCCGCCGGACAGCTGCGCCGGGTAGGCCCCGGCCTTGTACGCCAGGCCCACGCGGTCGAGCAGTTCCATGGCCTTTTGCTTGGCCGCCGCGCCCTTGAGGTTGCGCAGCTTGTTTGGCGCCAGGGTGATGTTTTCCAGCACCGACAGGTGCGGGAACAGGTTGAAGCTCTGGAACACAAACCCCACGCGGCTGCGCAGGCGGTTGATCTGCGCGTCGGTGCCGTGCACGTCCTGGCCGTCGAACAGGATCTGGCCGTTCTGGATGTCTTCCAGGCGGTTGACCGTGCGGATCAGCGTGGACTTGCCCGAGCCCGACGGCCCGCACAGCACCACCACTTCACCGGGGTTCACTTCGGCGGTGATGTCGGTCAGCGCCTGGTACTCGCCGTACCATTTATTGATTTTCGAAAACATGATCATTGGATGCATGAGCGCAGCCCTCTTCAATTATCGGTGGCCAGCAACGGCTTGCCGGGCACGGTCTGCCCGCCCTCACCCAGGCGCTTGCGCGCAATGCGTTGTTCTACCCAGCCAGCCAGGCGGGTCAGGCCGAAACACAGCAGGTAGTAGATGATCGCCAGGATGAAAAACACCTGGAACGGCTTGGTCAGCAACTGGTTGTTGACCTGGTTGGCGGCGAAGGTCACTTCCTGCACGTTGATCACGTAGCCCAGGGAGGTTTCCTTGATGATCGAGATGAACTGGCTGATCAGGCTTGGCAACGCGTTGTACAACGCCTGGGGCAAGATCACCCAGACCGTGGTGCGCACGTAGCCCAGGCCCAAGGCGCGAGACGCTTCGTATTGCCCGCTCGGCAACGCCTGGATACCGCCGCGAATGATTTCGCACAGGTACGCGCTCTGGTAGATCACCAGCGTGCAGAGCATGGTCATGAAGCCGGTGATGTTATGGCCGATCAGCAACGGCACCAGGAAGTAGGTCCAGAAGATCACCATCAGCAACGGAATGCCGCGCAGCACGTAGACCCACACCGTGGCCACCCAGTACAACCCCTTCCACGGCGACACCCGCGCCAGCGCCAGCAACAGTCCGAACGGGAACGCCAGCAGCAGCGCCAGCGCGGCGAGGATCAAGGTGCTGGCCAGACCGCCCAAGGGACCGTGGGGATACTGACCGATGAGGAACAGCGTCCAGTTGTTCTGCAGGATTTCAACGATATCAAACATCGCCATCTACCTCGCCAGGGCTTTGCTGAAGTGCCGGGCAAGCAATGCCCCAGCGCCCATCAGCAGCAGTGAAAACACCAGGTAGAACACCGTGGCCACCAGGTACGACTCGAAGGTGCGGAACGTATAGTTCTCCACTTCGCGGCTGGCGTAGGTCAGTTCCATCACGCCGATTGCCATCGCCAAACTGGTGTTCTTGAACAGCAGCACGGTGTGGTTGATCAGCGATGGCAGGCAGTTGCGCACGCCCTGGGGCAGGATCACGTAGCGCATCGAACGCACGTAACCCAGGCCCAGCGCCCGCGACGCTTCGGTCTGCCCAGCGGGAATCGCGCGCAGGCCGCTGCGCATGTCTTCACAGAAATACGCAGCCTGGCACAAGCCCAGGGCGATCACCGAAAACAGGTATTCGGTGTTGTGACTGGCCAGCCACAGTTGCGCGTTTTCGCTGAGCAGGGTCGGCACGCCGAAGTACCACAGCATCAGTTGCACCAGGGTCGGCACGTTGCGATGGTAGGACACGTACCCCGCCACCAGGCGGTCGGCCAGCGTGTTGCCGGTCAGGCGCACCGTGACCAGCGTCAGCGCCAGAATCATCGCCAGCAGCCAGGCGAACAACGCCAGCTGCAAGGTCATTTCGATGCCCTTGACGATCAGCTCGGCGTACTCGCCTTGCAGAATCGCGGCCAAATCGAAGTCTTGCTTCATGGTCAATCCCTATCGGCATTGGGCTAGGGCAGGAATCAAAATCACCCGGCGGGGCCGTGGCGGGATGCAGCGCTGACGGATCGATCCGTTCTGTTTTAGGGGGCTGTGGTTCAGCCCTGGTAATCCTGCGGACGCGCGGTGGACAGCCCGCCCGGCACCTGCAAGGTCGGGGTGATTTCCATATGCCCGACGTTGACGGCAATCGGCGCGGCAATCGCAAAGGCGATGGCGTTGGCGATGTCTTCGGCCTGGGGCAACTCAAAGCCCTCGACGAAGCGCTTGTAGGTCTCCTCGGAATCACCGTGCACGTGGGCAAAAATGTCCGTGGCCACACGCCCCGGGCAGATCTCGGTGACCCGCACGCGCTTGCCGAACGCATCGATGCGCAGTTGGCGCGAGAGCATGCTCACCGCCGCCTTGGTCGCGTGGTACGTGGAGTTGCCGCCAAAGTTGTAGGCCGCCGCAATCGAGCTGATGTTGATGATGTGCCCGCAATCGCGCTCGACCATGCCCGGCAAGGCCAGGCGTGCCAGGTGCAGCACGGCGCGCAGGTTGACGTCGATCAGCAGGTCGATGCCGTCGGCGTCGGCCTTGAGCAGCGAGCCCGGTTTATCGACACCGGCGTTGTTGACCAGGATGTCGAAGGTGTTTTCGGCGAACAGCTGGGTCAGCCCGGCGATGTCGGTCACGTCGATGGCGTGGGCAATGCAGCCGGTCTTGGCCGCCAGTGCCTGCAACTTGTCGGCGCTGCGGGCCAGGGCATGCACCTGCACGCCTTCCTGGCAGAGGCGCTCTACAACGGCGGCGCCGATGCCCGAGGAAGCCCCGGTGACCAGCGCGGTTTTGTAGTCGGAAAATGGCATGGGGTATTCCTTGTGCTGCGGGTTATGGTTCGACTCTATCCAGCCTTCAGGCGCTGGACCAAGACGCAATGGTTGTGTGGCGATAAGGCCTGCTTATGACGCGGCCAGCAGCTGGGAAATCGGTGTAATGTGCCCGCCCAGTTGCTCGATTTCGTTGCGAATAGTGCGGGCCAACTCGACTGCGCCGGGGGTGTCGCCGTGCAGCAGGATCGAATGGGCCGGCACCCGCAGCACCTTGCCGCTGAGGGCGGTGACGGTGCCCTCCTCCAGCAATTGGCGCACGCGCTTTAGTACCGCTGCCGGTTCCTTGATCACCGAGCCTTCGACCTTGCGCGGCACCAACAGGCAGTCGTCGTCATAGGCGCGGTCGGCCAGAAAGGTGGTGGCAACGCGCAGACCACACTTCTCGGCGGCAGCTTCGATGGCGCGGCTGCTAGACGAGCTGATAATCAATGTCGGATCAAACGCCGCCACCGCCCGCACCAGCGGCTCGGCCAGCGCGGCATCGGCGGCGGCCATATTGCCAAGGGCGCCGTGGAAGCTCATATGGGTCATGCGATGGCCGTTTACAGCGGCCATCCCGGCCAGCGCGCCAAGTTGGTAGATCACGTAAGTGGCGAGTTCCTTGATCTCGATCTGCATCTGGCGTCGGCCGAAGCCCATCAGGTCCGGGAAACCCACGTGCGCACCGAGGTCGATGCCACCGGCCTTCGCCAGTCGCACGGTGGTGTCCATGATCAGCGGATCACCGGCGTGGTAGCCACAGGCGACGTTGGCCGAGGAAATCAGGCTCATCAGTGCCTCGTCCTCGCCCATGCGCCACGGGCCGAAGCCTTCGCCGAGGTCGGCGTTCAAATCAATCTTCATGCCTGATACTCCAGACCCAGGAACGCTTCACCGTAGCCGACGGTGGTGCCGCAGGGCACACGCACATCAATCACCCGTGCGGCCTCACGGCTGCGCTGGGGCAGCAGGAGGTCGCCGACTTGCAGCACCGCCACCAGTTGCCCGGCGCTGAGCAGATCGCCCACGGCCACGAAGGGTTCGCTGAGTTGCGGATGGGTCAGCAGCAAGCGACCCAGGCCGGTGGTACGCAGCACCTTGTCCTCAACCGTCGCCACGGCAACGGGCGCCGCAACGCTGAGTGCAGGCGCACCGCGCTTGAGCGTCAGGTGCGCCCCCGGACGACTCAGTTCGGCGCCGGCCAGGTGATGTTCCTTGAGCCACAGCGCCAGTTGGCGAATCTCCTCGATTGTCATGCTTTAACTCCCTCTCGGTGCAGGTCCACCAGGCGGCTGACTTCGCGCAGGTAACGGCGATTGGTTTCCAGGGCCTCGACCGCGTCCTCATAGCTGCACTCGATAAAGCGCACCTTGCTGCCGATGGGCGCCTGGCCGAGGCGCCACAGGTCAGCCTCGATCACGCTGCCAAACTTGGGGTAGCCGCCGCTGGGTTGGGCATCGCGCATCTGGATGATCGGTTGGCCGCCGTGGGGCACCTGGATCACGCCGGGCACGATGCCGTGGGAGCGGATTTCCATCGGTGCGATGGGCAGCAGCGGTTCACCTTCCATGCGGTAGCCGTAGCGGTTGCTCTGGGTGGTGATCTTCCACTCACCGGCCCAGAACGCGGCGCGGGAGCTTTCCTGGAAACGCTGGTATTCGGCGGCGGGCAACACACGCATGGCGGGCACGCCGTCGACCTGCAATGGCAGCGCCAGGCTCGGCGCCAACACACCAAAGTCCAGCGACAGCGGGCTGATGCCGGGACGCAAGGCCGCGAGGCGGTCACCCTGCTGCAACGCCCGGCCATCCAAACCGCCGAACTCGCCGCGCAATTGGGTGCTGCGTGAGCCGAGCACCGACGGCACGTCCACACCGCCGGCGAGGCACAGGTAGGCGCGGCTGCCGGAGGTCGGGTAGCCCAGGTGCAGTACCTGCCCTTCGCGGCCCTGGTACACCCAGTTCGGCGGCAATGGCTGGCCGTCCAAGGTTGCATCACAGGCGGCGCCGGTCACGGCAAAGGCGCAGTCGTGCAGCAGCCGCACTTCGAACGGGAACAACGGGATTTCAATCGCCGCGGCGTCTTCGGGATTGCCCAGCAACAGGTTGCCCAACGCCAGGGCCAGATGGTCCATGGCGCCCGACGTGCCCACGCCTTGGCCGAGGCTGCCGAAGCGGCCGAAGTCCTGCACGGTGGCCAGGGCGGTGGCCGATAGAATCTCGATCATCGAATGATCCTCTCGATGCGCAAGCGCAGGAAATCACCCGGCCGCAAGATCGCCGGCGGGGTTTGGGCGGGGTCGAAAAACGACATTTCGGTGCGGCCGATGGTGTTCCAGCCGCTGGGGCCGGCCGACGCGGACACACCGGTCTGCACACCGCCGATGGACACCGAACCGGCGCCGATATTCAGCACCGGCACTTGCCGGCGCGGCGTGGCCAGGCGCTGATCCATGCCACCGAGGTAGCAGTAACCTGGATGGCTGCCCAGGGCGTACACCGGATACAGCGGTTCGCAATGCAGGTTGGCGATGGTCTCGATGTCCAGCCCGGTATGGGCGATTACGTCATTCATGTGCGGGCCGAACTCGCCGCCATAGACCACCGGCAACTCGACGATGCGGCCTTCCAGGGGCAGCGGCGTGCTGTGTTCCCAAGCCTGCAACAGGCGTTCGCACAGCCCGTTCAATTCGCGCGGCGGCTTGAGGAAGGTGAGCATCAGGTTGTTCATGCCGGGCACGGCTTCGTGGATTTCCGGCCACTCGCCGGCTTGCAGGGCCAGGTTCCAGATGCGCTGTTGCGGGGCCAGGTCCAGCTCGCCCGGCGCTTCAAACAACAGGGCGCTGGAGCCCAGCAGGCTGATGTTGGGTGCGGTGCTCATGTCGGGCTCCTTTGCAGCAACCAGCGCTCCAGGTGATGAATATCGACACCGCCCGCCTGAAAGGCCGGGTCATCGAGGATCTCGCGGTGCAACGGGATATTGGTGCTGATGCCGTCCACGATCATTTCGCTGAGCGCCAGGCGCATACGCGCCATCGCTTCTTCGCGGGTGGCGCCGTGGGTGATGACCTTGGCCACCATCGAGTCGTAATACGGCGGCACGCGGTAGCCGGTGGTGACGTGGGAATCCACGCGCACGCCAAAGCCGCCGGGTACTTCCCAGCGCTGGATCAAGCCGGGGGTGGGCATGAAGGTGCTCGGGTCTTCGGCGTTGATGCGGCATTCCAGGGAATGGCCGTTGAGCTGCACATCTTCCTGGCGCAGGCCCAGCACTTCGCCACGGGCCATGCGCAGTTGCTGCTGGACGATGTCGATGCCGGTGGTCATCTCGGTGACCGGGTGCTCGACTTGCAGGCGGGTGTTCATCTCGATGAAGAAGAACTCACCGTCTTCATAGAGGAATTCAAAGGTGCCCACGCCGCGATAACCGATCTGGCGGCACGCCTCGGCGCAGCGTTCGCCGACCTTGGCGATCAGCGCGGGATCGATCCCCGGGGCCGGGGCTTCTTCCAGCACCTTCTGGTGGCGGCGTTGCAACGAGCAGTCGCGGCAGCCGAGCCAGATCGCGTGGCCGTGGGCGTCGCACAGCACCTGGATTTCCACGTGGCGCGGGTGGCCGAGGAATTTCTCGATATACAGTTCCGGGTTGCCGAAGGCCAGGCGTGCTTCTTCACGGGTGAGCGCAATAGCGGCGAGCAATTCGGTGTGCTCCTGCACCACACGCATGCCGCGCCCACCACCGCCACCGGCGGCCTTGACGATCACCGGGTAGCCGATCTCGGCGGCGATGGCGAGGATGCTCGCGTCGTCGCTGGGCATCGTCGAGTCCGGCCCCGGTACGCAAGGCACGCCGGCTTCACGCATGGCGCGCTTGGCGGCGACCTTGTCGCCCATGGTGCGGATGCACGCGGCGCTGGGACCGATAAAGGTCAGGCCCGCAGCCTCGATGCGTTCAGCGAAGCCGGCGTTTTCCGAAAGAAAGCCGTAGCCGGGATGGATCGCCTGGGCGCCGGTGACCTTGGCGGCAAACAGCAGCGCCGTCTGGTTGAGGTAGCTCAGGCCTGGCGCGGCCGGGCCGATGCACAGCACTTCGTCGGCATTTTGTACGTACTGCGCGTGGCGGTCCGCTTCGGAGTACACCGCCACGGTCTTGATGCCCAGGCCATGACAGGCACGCTGAATGCGCAGGGCAATTTCGCCACGGTTGGCGATCAGCACTTTGTCGAACATTGAATTCACCTGCATCACAAATAAGGGTCAATCGAGGCGGAACAGCGCCTGGCCGGCAGCAACTTCAGCCCCGGCCTGGGCCAGGATCTCAGCCAGCTTGCCGACCACCTTGGCCTTGACCGGGTGGAACATCTTCATCGCCTCGATCACCGCCACGGTCTGGCCGGCTTCGATGGCTTGCCCCACGGCTACAAACGGTGGCTCACCGACGGCGGGCGTCAGGTGCAGCACGCCGTAGAGGCTGGCCTTGATCTCAATCGCTGCGCTTGGCTTTACCGCAACCGGCGCTGCAACCACGCTGGGTGCGACGCTGATCGCCGCCTGCCCCGCCTGCTTGAACAGCCGCAACGTGCTGTCGCCTTCGGTAAGGCTCAGTTCCAGCAGATCGGATTCGGCCAGCAAATCCATCAACCCCTTGATACGTGCTGAATCCATAGTTGGCCCCTGCCTGTCGAACGTGTCTTGAGTGGATGGGGCCAATCTACCGAGCCCCTCGAAAAGCGGCCAAGACGCTTTGGCTTTGGGGTGATAAGCCGCCCTTATGACCACTCACGCCGCGCTGCCACGCATCTGCGCCACCAGTTCCAGGAGGATCGCCTTGACCGCCTGGGCCGGCACCGACAGCGGCAAATGCCCGGACAGACACAACGCCAACGGCGCCTCCACTTCGGGCTCGACGATGCGACACATGTGCACCGCTGGGTTCGCCGCCAACACCCGCGCCGACGACTCCGGCAGGATGGTCGAGCCGAAGTGATCGGCCACGGCGGCGGTGAGCGTGGTGGACGACTCGATCTCGGCCACCACCCGCGCACCGAGGCCGATGCGCAGGAAGGCTTCGTCCACCATGCGGCGCATCACGTTGTAGGGACGGGGCAGCAGCATGTCCATGTCAGCCAGTTCGGCCAGGGGGATGTCGTCGCGGCCGGCCACCGCCGGATCGGCGCTGACCAGGTACAGTGGCTCGCGCAGCAGCGAGACGAAACTCAAGCCGTGCACTTCGCGGCCGCCGTAGAGCACGGCCATGTCCATGCGGCCGTTCATGATCAGCTCGCTCAGGGTGGTGCCGAAGTTTTCGTTGAGGTACAGCAGGATGCCGGGATGGCGTTCGCGCACGGTGCGCAGCAGTGGCAGCGACAAGGTTGACGCGGCGGTGCCGGGAGCGAGCCCCACCGAGACCTGCCCGGACAAGGCCTGGCCGGTGGCGTTGATATCGCTCTGCGCCTGTTCGCACTGGCGCAGGATGATCTGCGCATGGCCGTACAGCACCTTGCCGGCTTCGGTCGGGGTGACGCCGCGTTTGGTGCGGATCAGCAGTTGTTGCTGCAACTCGGCTTCCAGGGTGGCCAGTTGTTGGCTGAGGGCGGGTTGGGCGACATGCAGCACGTCGGCGGCTTGGGTCATGCTGCCGATGTCTACCAGTTTCACGAAGTACTTCAATCGGCGCAGGTTCAAGTGGGCGGTGCTCATGTGTGGATTGACTGGGGCTTTTCCTGTGGGAGCGGGCTTGCTCGCGAAAGCGGTGTGTCAGTCAAAAATCTGGTGACTGACACACCGCTTTCGCGAGCAAGCCCGCTCCCACATTTGGATCTCCTTACATCAAGGGGATTTGCAAAAGGCAGGCCATACCTTAACCAGCCATAAGCCTTTGCTATGGCTACCCCAAAATAATCATTACAAGCACCTGCGCGGCGCACGCCCACCTGCATGCCCCCTTTCAGTGCACCCCCAGCCATAAGCACTGCCTATCAACCCAGAACGATCTCATCTTATGAGCCCCTCCCCGCTGCCTCGTACTGTGGCCCCTGTCAACGCCATCAACGAGGAACGCCCCGTGACTGCCTCCCGCATCGCCGCCCGTGTGCAACGCATCAAACCATCGCCCAGCAGCGCCGCGTCCGACCGCGCCAACGAGTTGCGTCGCCAAGGCCAGTCCATCATCAACCTGGTGGTGGGTGAGCCGGATTTCGACACACCTGAAAATATCCGCAGGGCTGCGAGTGCGGCCATCGAGCGCGGCGAAACCCGCTACACCCAGAACGCCGGCACCCCGGAACTGCGCCAGGCCATCGTCGCCAAGCTGGCCCGCGAAAACGGCCTGAACTACAGCGCCGGGCAAGTGCTGGTCACCAGTGGCGCCAAGAGCGCGATCTTCAATGCCTTCGCCGCCACCCTCGGCGCGGGTGATGAAGTGCTGATCCCGGCGCCGTACTGGGTGTCGTACCCGGACATGGTGCTGGCCTGCGAAGGCGAGCCCGTGACCCTGGCCTGCCCGGAACACGAAGGCTTCAAGCTGACCCCGGCACAACTGCGCAACGCGATCACCCCGCGCACCCGCTGGCTGCTGCTCAATTCGCCGAGCAACCCCACCGGCGCCAGCTACAGCGCCGCCGAATTGCGCGCCCTGGCCGATGTGCTGCTGGACTTCCCCCACGTGCTGCTGATTACCGATGACATCTACGAGCACATCCGCTACGAAGGCCTGGACAACCCGCATATCCTCGCCATCGAACCAGCCTTGAGCGAGCGCAGCCTGGTGGTCAACGGCGTGTCCAAGACCTACGCCATGACCGGCTGGCGCATCGGTTACGCCGCCGGCCCCGCCGACCTGATCGGCGCCATGGCGACGTTGCAATCCCAATCCACCAGCAACGCCTGCTCGGTCAGCCAGGCGGCCGCCGTGGAAGCGCTGAATGGCGACCAACACTTCGTCAAGCACAGCGTCGAGGTGTACCAGCAACGTCGCGACCGTTGCCTGGACCTGCTCAACGCCATCCCCGGCCTGAGCTGCCGCAAGCCCGATGGCGCGTTCTATCTGTATGTGAACTGCGGCGGCCTGCTGGGTAAAACCACGGCCGAAGGCAAGGTGCTCAACAGCGACAGCGAGGTGGTGATGTACCTGCTGGAAAGCCAGGGCGTGGCGGTAGTAGCCGGCACCGCGTACGGCCTGGCGCCGTTCTTCCGCATGTCGATTGCCACCGACATCGACACCCTCGACCAAGGCTGCGCGCGCATTGCCGCCGCCGTCGCCGCGTTGCGCTGAGGGCTCACGATGACCGTGGCGGCCCACCCTCCCCTGAGTTTCAAGCAGGCCTTGCTGGCGATGATCGGCATCTCGTTGGTGCTGATGCTCTCGGCGCTGGACCAGACCGTGATCGGCAACGCGTTGCCGAGCATCGTCGCTGAACTTGACGGCTTTGAACTCTATGCGTGGGTCGCCACCGGTTATCTGCTGGCGTCCATCGTCACCATCCCGATTTTCGGGCGGTTGGGGGATTACTACGGGCGCAAGCCGTTTGTGCTGGCCGCCACGCTGATCTTCACCCTGGCCTCCCTGGCCTGCGCGGTGGCCAATGACATGCTGGTGCTGGTGATCGGCCGCGCGTTGCAAGGGGTTGGCGGCGGCATGCTGATCGGCACCGCCTTCGCCTGCATCCCCGAACTGTTTCCCGATACGCGCCAACGCCTGCGCTGGCAGATGCTGTTGAGCGCGCTGTTCAGCGTGGTCAATGCCATCGGCCCAGGGCTCGGCGGTTATCTCACGGGCGCTTTTGGCTGGCGCGCGGTGTTTTATATCAACCTGCCGTTGGGCTGTGTGGCGTTGTTGATTGCCTGGCGCTTCTTGCCTTGGTATCGGCCGCAGCAACGGGCGGGCATCCGCCTCGATTGGCCCGGCGCGCTGTTGATCGCCCTCGCGTTGGGCAGCCTGCAATTGTTTGTGGAGTGGCTGGGGCATTCGAGCCTGGCGCTGAGTGCGGCGCTGGGCCTGGGTTGCATCGCGGCGGTGGTTGCGTTGTGGCATTGGGAGCGACGTTGCCCCCACGCCCTGCTGCCTGCTGCGTTGTTCGGCCTGCCGAGCCTGCGCCTGTTGTTTATCTTGTCGGTGGCCGCCGGGGCGATCATGTTTTCGCTGCTGTTCTACCTGCCGCTGCTGCTGCAAGGCGCCTATGGTTATTCGCCCCAGGACGCCGGCCTGTTGATCACGCCGCTGGCGCTGAGCATCACCCTCGGGGCCATCGTCAACAGCCGTATCGTCACCCGTTTGCGCAACCCGAACTGGCTGCCGCTGGCGGGGTTTGTCGCGCTGTTGTTGGCGTGCCTCGGTTTGTCGGTGGTCGGGCGTGGGGCTTCGTTCCATATGTTGCTCGGCCTGATTCTGCTGGCGGGGTTGGGCCTGGGGTTTATCCTGCTCAACCTCACGGTGTTCACCCAGACCTTGGCCGAGCGCCAGTTCCTCGGTATTGCCACGGCGCTGACCCAATCCCTGCGCCTGGTCGGCGGATTGTTGGGCACTGCCGGCATGGGCGTGCTGGTCAACCTGCTCTACAGCGCCAATGTGCAACGGGTGTTTCTCGCGGCCGATCACGTCGACGGGATTGCCCTCTACGCCGACCCGCAAACCCTGTTGCATGCCAACCTCGCCGCCTCGCCCTGGCTGGACCTGGCCCGCGATGCGCTGGCCCAGTCCGTCGGCGTGGGCCTGTTGCTGTGCGCCGGGATCGGCGTGCTCGCCCTGTTCATCCTGTACCGCTTGCCGCCGGTGCGACTGCATGTCGTGCCCGCCACCGTTGCTCCTGAAAAATAAGAAAAATTTCACTGCCGCCTTTGACTGCCCTCAAAAAAACCTAACACGCATGGGGATGACACCGATGGAGCTTTTCAATCGCGCACCAACCTTACTCGCCGGCCTTTGCGGCCTGATGATCGCCCAACAGGGCTACGCCGCCGGCCTGGTGGAAGACAGCAAGCTCAACGTGCTGGCCCGCAACTTCTTCAGTAACGCCGACAACCGCAGCGGCGCGGCCGACCCCAACTACACCCAGGAATGGGGCCAGGGTTTTATCGCCAACTTCGAGTCGGGTTTCACCCAGGGCACCGTGGGTTTTGGCGTGGATGCCATCGGCATGTTCGGCGTGCGACTGGACTCCGGTAAAGGCCGCCACTACAACCCCGACAGTTCGGCCTTCAACGGCAACGTGTTTCCCACGGACAGCGACGGTCGCGCCGTGGACGAATTCGGCAGCCTGGGCCTGACCGCCAAGGCACGCTTCGCCAAGACCGAGCTGAAATACGGCACCCTGGTGCCGATGCTGCCGGTGGTGATGTCCACCGACCGCATGCTGCAACAGACCTTCAACGGCGGCCAGGTGCAATCCAAGGACCTCGACCACTTCACCTTCACCCTCGGCCAGCTGGAACACGTGAAAGGCCGTGGCTCGAGCGACCAGATGGGCATGTCGATCCCCGGCGCCAACAACGCGCGCACCGGCACCTTCGTCAACAAGTTCTACTACGGTGGCGTCGACTACAAACCGACCAAAGACCTGACGTTGCAGTACTACTACGGCAACCTGCAGGACTTCTACAAACAGCACTTCCTGGGCCTCAAGTACGACTGGCAGATTGGCCCCGGCACCCTGCGCACCGACCTGCGCCACTTCGACAACCGCTCCGACGGCGCCAACAGCAACGACCCGGCCTACTACACCCTCGGCTACTACGGCGACGGCGTGACCAAGGGCAAAGTCGACAGCCGCCTGAGCAGCGCGCAATTCACCTACCTGATCAACGGCCACACGATTGCCGCCGGCCTGCAACAAGTCAGCGGCGACAGCGACGCGGTGTGGTTGAACCAGGGCGATGGTTCCACGGCGTACTTCATGACCGAGTCGATGGTCGGCAAGTTCCAGCGCGCCGGCGAGACCACCTGGCAGGTGAAATACGGCTATGACTTCGCCTCGGTCGGCGTACCGGGCCTGAGCTTCATGGGCATGTACGAGAGTGGTTCGAACATTCGTACGCCGACGGGTGATAAAAGCGAGTGGGAGCGTAACTTGACGGTGAGTTATGTGGTGCAACAAGGGCCGTTGAAGAACCTGAGCATTGCGTTGCGGCATGCGTCGTTGCGCACGGAAGTGACGACGCAGCGGGACAGTGATGAGCATCGGGTGATTGTTAGCTATCCGATCAGCATCTTGTAAAACTCAACGCATCATTCAGCCCGAATGAAGATCACATGTGGGAGCGGGCTTGCTCGCGAATGCGGTGGATCAGCCAATGAATCTGTTGACTGACACACCGCATTCGCGAGCAAGCCCGCTCCCACATTTTGAACTGCGCTATGGCTGGCTGAGGTGTTCCAGCGTATAGCGCAACGACGCCGCCAACATCGGCCCATGCCCCAACCCGGGGAATGCCTGATACCGCACCTTCAACCCCTCCACCTTCTGCAAATCCACCAGCAGCTTCTTCGCCGCCCCATCCCCTTTCGGCCCAACCTGCCTGGACGGACTCGCCGGCTCCTCATCCCCGCGCATCATCAGCAACGTCGGCTGAATGCCCTTCAAGCGCTGCGCCAACCCCTCGGCATGAATCACCCCACCGTTCCACCACAACGACGGGCTGGCCGCCGCGTATTCGTCAAACGCATCCGGCCGGGTCAACAGGGTGTACAGCACGAACAAGCCGCCATAGGAATGCCCCCACAACAGCTGCCGCTTGGGCTTCTCTTCCAGCCGCTGGTCTATCAGCGGGCGGATCTGCTGCGTGAGCAGGTCGAGGAACTGTTCCGCGCCGCCGCTGGCCACGTCGGTCAGTGGGTCGCGCTGGGCGCCCTCGCCCACGCGCGGTGTGTAGTCGAAGGTGCGCGCGTTGCGTTCGATGCGCAGCGGTGTGGCGTACCCCACCGCCACCAGCACCGGCGGCGTGGCGCTGTGGGACAGGCGGTTGAGCAGTTCGGTGTCCAGCGCCGCCATGGCGGCGTTGCCGTCCAGCAGGTAGGCGACCGGGTTGGCCGCGCTGACCTTGAGCGGGCGCCCCAGCCAGATGCGGTAGTGCCGCGCGCCGTCGGCGGAGTCCAGTTCCAGGGTGCTGAAGCTGTAGTCGCTGGCTTCACGCAACACCGGGGCGTCCATCAACTGGTCCGGCGCCGGCTTGGCGTAGACGAACGAGGTAAAAAGCAGCGCCAGAAAAATCCCCCGGCGCATCAGAACGACGCCGTCAGGCTGGTGAACAAGGTCCGCCCGGATTGGTTGTAAGTGGCCGCGCCCGCACCGTCGATGTTGTTCACGCCCTGGGCATTGCCTTCGCGCCACAGGCGTTTGTCGAAGACGTTATCCACGCCCGCCGTGAGGCTGAGATTCTTGGTGATGGCGTAGGTGCCGCTCACGCCGGCAATCGCATACGGCGACAGTTGGTTGTTCGACGAGCCAGTCACGCGGTAGCCGTGGTAGTCATATTTTTTCGGGGTCTGCTTGCCGTACCAGGCCACGTTCGCTTGCAGGGACAGGTCTTGCGTGGCCTGCCAGTCGAGCATCGAGTTGAGGGTGTATTTGGGCGTGACCGAGAGCACATCGCCGGTCTGTTTGTTTTTCGATTGCAGCATGTAGGTGAGGTTGTTGGTCCAGGTCAGCGATTCGGCCAACGGCAAGGTGAGGTTGCCTTCGAGCCCTTCGACCAGCGCCTTGGGCACGTTTTCCCACTGGAACACGTTGGCACCGGCGGTGGTGCCCGTGCCGCCGGTGGCGGTGCCGACCGGGGTCAGGCCGGATTCGATCTTGTTCTTGTAGTCGTTGCGGAAATACGTCAGCCCCGCGACCACACCGGCGTTGCGGTACTCGATCCCCAGCTCCTTGTTGACGCTGGTTTCCGCTTCAAGGTCGGCGTTGCCTTGCAGGTAGCAGCTCTTGGTCGAGCCGTAGCAACCCTGGCCGTTGCTGTACAGCAGGTAGTTGGGGTTGAGCTGATACAGGTTCGGCGCCTTGTACGAGCGGGCGATGCCGGCCTTCAAGGTCAGGGTGTCGGTGAGCACCTGGGACAGGTTCAGCGACGGGCTCCAGTTGTCGCCGACAATATCGTGGTGGTCCAGGCGCAGGCCGGGGGTGAGACGCGTGCCGGGGTGCAGTTCGATGTTGTCTTCGGCAAACACCGAGAAGATCCGCGACGACGAGGTGCTGCTGCGGTTGGTGCTGGTCAGCCCGGCCACGCTGCCGCCTGCAGTGGTGGTCTGGGTATTGGCGCTCGGGTCGTCGAGCTTGGACTCGACCCACTCGGTGCCCAGGGTCAGTACCTGCTCGAAACCGGCGTGCAGCGGCAGGCTGACTTCGCCGTGGGCGGTCAGGTCGCGCAGGGTGGTGGTGTAGAAATCGGTGTTGGCGAAGATGCCTTCGGTGCCGCCCGCGAGGCCTTCGTTGATGCGGCTGTTGCGGGTCTTTTCGTATTGCAGGTAGGCCAGGCTGCTGCCGAAATCCCATTCCCCACGGTGGGTCAGCGCGTAGTTTTCACGGTAGAGGATGTTGGTCTCATGGCCGAGCATGCTTTTCACGCTGGCGTTGCTGTTGGTGTTTTGCGTATCGCCGGTATAGATGTTGCCCTGGCGGCTGAAACCGGCCTCCAGGTCGAGGGTTTGCTCGGGGGTCATGTTCCAGCTGAGCAGGCCGTTGACGTCCTTGTTGCGCACGCCTTCACGCCCCGCTGGCAGTGTGCCGATCTGGGTGCCGTAGCGCGTCGATTCGTGGCCGCTGTTGATGTCGGCGTCATCGGCGTTGGTCTTGGCAATGTTGCCGTACACGCGGTAGCTGAGGGTGTCGGTGAGCGGGCCGTTGAGGCCGAAGTTCATGCGCTCGGTCTCGCCCTCTGCCTTGTGCTGGGCGAAGTTGTGGTAAATGGTCGCCGAGCCGTGAGTTTCGGTGCCGGGCTGCTTGGTGATGATATTCACCACGCCACCCGCCGCGCCGTTGCCGTAGCGCGCAGCGGCCGGGCCGCGGATGACTTCGATGCGTTCGACTTGGTCGGCCGGCACCCAGTTGGTGTCGCCCCGGCTGTCACGTTCGCCGCGCCAGCCGTAGCGCACCGAGTTGCGACTGCTCACCGGTTTGCCATCCACCAGGATCAGGGTGTTTTCCGGGCCCATGCCACGGATGTCGATCTGCCGGTTGTTGCCACGCTGGCCGCTGCTGGAGTTGCCGGTGAGGTTGACGCCGGGCATGGTGCGGATGATTTCCGACAGGTCATTGGCCGGTGGGCGTTTCTTGATGTCTTCGGCGGTGATGATCGACACGCCGGGCATCTGCTTGATCTCTTCCTGCGCGGTGCCCAACACGGTCTGGGTCGGCAGTTCCATCTGCGCGGGCGCCTCGACCTCGGCGGCGAAACCGGCGACGGGCAACAGGCTGCAAATACTCACGGCAAGCAGGGACAAGCGGAACATGGGGCGATCTCCAAACGTCAACCCGACCGATAGCGGCGGGCCATCAAAGATCGCAGATGATAATCAGATGCAATAACGAGTAAAGAAACTTAACTTTCTAAACATTTGCCGCAGGCAAGCGCAGGTTCATGCGCAGGCCCTGGCTGCCGCAGGTGGCCCACAGCGCCCCACCCTGCAATTCGATGGCGCGCCGGGCGATGCTCAAGCCCAGGCCAAAGCCGCTGCCGACGGTGCCGTCCAGGCGCAGGTAGGCTTCAAAGATGCGCTCCAGATCGGCCTCGGCCACGCCCGGGCCCTGGTCTTCGATCACCAGGCACCAGTTATCGCCTTCACGCTGGCCGCTCAAACGGATCACGCCGTTGTGCGGCGAATGGCGGATGGCATTGCGCAGGATATTTTCCAGGGCCTGGGCGAAGCTGTTGAGGTGCACGTGCAGCAGGCAGGTGCTGTCCAGTTCACACACCAACGCGTCCAGCGGCCAGCCGGTTTCGAAGTGCGCGTCTTGCACCAGGGCTTCCCACACCGAGGCCACCACCACTTCTTCGGCGGCCAGGCGCGGTTTTTCGGTGTCGAGCCAGGCCAGGTTGAGGGAGTCGTCCACCAGCCGGCGCATTTCCTCGACCTCGCGGGACAGGCGTTGCTGCAACTGCTCGGGCGGCAGGCCGCTGTCGCTGGCGATCTTCAAGCGCGCCAGCGGCGTGCGGATTTCATGGGACAAGGTGCGCAACAACTGGCGCTGCTGGTTGAGGCTCTGGCGCAGGCGCTCGGCCATGTGTTCGTAGGCGCGGGCCAACTCGCCCAATTCATCCGGGCGCCGGGTCACGCTGCTGCTCGCCAGCGGCGCCAGATCGCCCGAACTCAGCGCATTGGCGCGCTCGCGCAACTCATTCAGCGGCTGCACCAGGTGCCGGTACAGCAGCAAGCCCAGGCCCAGCGCCAGCAGCACCGGCACCACGCCGTGGGTGAACACGTGGGTCCACGGCGTGAGCCCCGGCGGCAGAAGGCGTTCGGGCAATTGCATCACCAGCCGGCCGCGTTCCGGGTGCTGGGGAAAGGCGATGCTGACATAGGGCAGTTCATCGTCGAGGCGCTTGCTCATCGGCCAACTGAGCTTGCGCATAAAGGTCAGGTGGCTGACCTGCTCGGCGCTCAGCGGCGTGGTGCCGAGGCTGTGCAGATAGTCATCCAGCACGGCGACCCAGGTGTGTTCGCGCTGCTGCAAGGCCATGCGCCAGCGCTCTACGGCGTCGGCATCACCACTGGCCGCCACTTGCTCGGCCTCGGCGGCATACGCGGCCAACGCGATGCGGTCCGGCGCCTCCAGAAAGTAGGTGTTGCGCTCCACCTGCAAGCCCCAGTTCCACACCAGCCACACCAGCAGCACGCAGAAGCCGACTTGCAGCAGCGCCATTTTCCACAGCAAGGGGTGGCGCCGCTGCATCAGGCGCCTGCGCACATCAGCACGTAGCCTTGGTGACGCACGGCGTCGATGCGCAGGCCCTGCACGTCGATGGCCGCGAGCTTGCGCCGTAGGTTGCACACATGTACATCCAGGCCACGGTCCAGGCGGGTGTAGGGCCGATGCAGCACGTGTTGATAGAGGAAGGCCTTGGTCAGCGCTTCACCCGCGTGTTCGTGGAGGGTGCACAGCAGGCGGAATTCCGAAGACGTCAGCCCGGCCGCCACGCCGTTGAAGCTGACATCACGCCCATAGCTGTCGAACGCCAATGCCGACGGATGCGCCACCGACTGCGGCGCACGTGTCGCGCAATCGATCGCCACGCGGCGCAGCAACGCGTCGATGCGCACATCGAGTTCGGCCAGGCTGAACGGCTTGGGCAAGTAATCATCCGCGCCCTGGCTGAAGCCGGTGATACGGTCCTGCTCGGCGCCCAGGGCGGACATCAAGATCACCGGCGTACCGCGCTCATGGCGCAGCCGCGCGAGGATATTCAGCCCGCTTTCGTTGGGCAGCATGATGTCCAGCAGGATCAGCTCCACTGGCGCATGCAGCGCCATGTCCAGGCCCTGATCGCCGCGATGGGCGCTGTTCAAGGCAAAGCCACGGCGGCTCAGGTGGTTACAGAGATGGGTGCACAGCTCGACGTCATCCTCGATGATGAGGATGCGCGGGGTGGGCGGTGGCGAGGCTAGATGATAAGTATTCACAATTACGTCAGTTTCGCATTCGACGAAACATTTCGCAATCTTCTAACCGACAACTATCTGACTGACGAAGCCGAATAAACAATGTGGGAGCGGGCTTGCTCGCGAATGCGGCGGGTCAGTTGGAACATCTTTGACTGACACACCGCATTCGCGAGCAAGCCCGCTCCCACACAAGCCCGCTCCCACATTTTGGACTGTGTTCGGCATTCAAGACTGGTGTGCTTTCAATCAGGCCACACCGGTTCTCCCAGGTTGAGCATCAGGCGATTAGCCCAGGCGAAAATCGCAATCGCATGGATCAAATCCAGAATCTCGCCATCCCCCAACCCTTGCTCACGCAGCGGCACCAACGACGCGGCATCGATCTCTCCAGGAACCAGCGTCAGGTCAATCGCAAACCGCACAATCGCCCGTTCCCGTGGCGTCGTACCGGCCGTGTATGGATCAGCGAACACCTGGGCAATCACCTCATTGCGCTTGGCCAACTGCTCAAACCGCTGGGCATGCACCGAGGCGCAGAACACGCATTCGTTGATACGCGACACCACCGCACTGGCCAACTCGCGCTCGGCCCGCGACAGCCCGCCCGGCGCGTACATGATCGCGTTGAACGCCAATGAGCGTTGGCGCAGCACTTCGGGCTGGTGGATCAGCGTCAGGTAGTACTGCGAGACCTTGGCCTGGGGATGGCTCTCTTCCAGCACGGCGATCTGCGCAGGGTTGGCCTGGGCCAGGTCGAGGGTCGGCAGCCAGGCTTTCCAGCCCAGGCTGCGGTTGGTGAAGCCTTGGATATCCAGGGGTGCGCTCATCGCAGTTGCTCCAGGGCCTTGAGCCCGCTGGCCAGGCGTACCTGGTAGGAAATAAAGGCGATCAACTGACCGAGGGTGACCACGTCGATAGTTTCCAGGCCGGCGTCCAGCAACGCCGTCAGGGCCTGGCGATCACCTTCCACGGGCGCCAGCACCAGGGTGCGGGTGAAGTCGAGGATGGCTTTGAGGCGCGGCGAATCCTCGCTCGCCGGCAACGCTTGCAGACGTTGCAGATAGTGCGCGGCCAACTCCGGTTGCGGGGTCAATTGGCAGGCATATTCGGCCACCAACAGACGTTCCTGCAGGCTCAGGCTACCGGGCAAATCCTCGGCAAACAGCGCCTGGTAACTGCCTTCGGTGGCGTCGGTGACTTTCGCCCGCGCCTGGCGCAAGCCTTGCACCGGGCTGTCGGCGCCGAGCACCAGGCGGGTCAGCAGGTCGGGTAACGCAGGATTGTTCATTGCAACTCCTTGGAATGCGCGCGGCGCTCGGCCACGGCGTTGTGCAGAAACTCCAGCACCGCGTGCCATGACTGTTCATTGGCCTGGGCGTTGGCTTCAGGCTGGCCGTCATCGGCATAGGTGGTGGGAATGTAGGGCAGCAGAATGCTGTGGCCGGCCAGCGGGAAATCCCGTTGCAGCGCCGGCCAGGGGTGTTTGAACTGCTGGAGCCGCGCGCCGACCATCTGCCCGAAACGGCTGGATGGCCACGCCGCATCATCGCCAGCGGTCAAGGTCAGCACCGGCCCGCGAATACGCTCGACGGGGATGCGCGCACGCTCCACCGCATCGGCATCCTCCAGGGCACTGTTCATCGACACGGCATTGCGCAACCCCGCATCGCGGGCGGCCCAGTTTGCATGGCGGTTGTTGTTCCACACATGCACCAGGGGCTCGCCGCGATACAACCACGCAGGGCCATCGCGCCCTACCCTCGGGTCGGCGGCGGCCTGCCCGCCATGCACCAACGCACTGGGGACGTAGCCAACCACTGCCGCGACGGAGTCGGGAAACAGGCTGGCCAGCAACAACACCAGCTCGCCGCCACGGGACTGGCCACTCAGCGCGATAAAGTCATCGGCCGGCGCCAGCTCGCGGCGCATCCACGCCAGGCCCGTCTCGAAGTACTCCAACGGCGTGTTGGAGATGTAATCCGACAGCCCCGGCGCCTTGAAATAGCCCAACGCCAACGCGCTGTAACCCCGCGAGGCATACAGCGCCGCGCGGGCTTCGTTGATGCCGCCGCCGGAGCCATTGAGCACCATCACCGCCGGATGCGGCCCGGCGCCGGGCGGTTGGAACAAGGTGCCCACCAGGCCGTCTTCGCGCACTTCACGCCGGGTCACGCCGTCAGCGGCCAGGCGTTGCACCAACACCAGCGCCTGGTCCTGCACCTCGATGCGGGTGTGCAACGGCTCCAGCACGGCATCGGGAAACACCGCCGCGCTGTGGCCCTGTTCGAGATGCTGGCTCCACAACAAGCCCATGCCCGACACGCCCGTGTAATCCCCGGCCACCGGCGCATCCCGGTCAAGATCCACCCGCCCCTGCGCGTCTGCCACAAACGTTGCCTCACTGCGCCACGCGCGCTCGCCGCCCCGCACGGTGCGGCTGGTCAACGTCACGTGCGCGCCCGGCGCCAGCCCTTCGACGACGATGTGGCGCGGCTCATCCAACAGGCCGTCGAGAGGCGTAATTGCCAAACGCGCCATTACTTTTCCTCCGTCACCATCGCGGCGGTAGTGCGGTCGCTCACCAGCGGCTCGACATGCAGGCCTTTGCGGGCCGCCCAGATGTTCTGGTAGTGGAACAGCGGCAGGATGCCCACATCGTCGCTCACCCGTTGCACCGAATCGCGCAGGATCGCTTCGCGCTTGGCGTCATCGAACTCGGCCGACGACAGCTCCAGATCCTTGTCCACTTGCGGGTTGCTGTAGCGCCCCCAGTTCGACGAGCCCTGGCCCTTGCTCGGGTCGGCGCTGGCCAGCACATTCAGCAGGCCATACCCCGCTTCGCCGGTGCCATTGCCCCAGGCGATCACGGTGACGGCGTATTCGTTTTTATTGGCGCGTGCGGCGTAGACCGACCAGGGCACCACCTGCAAATCCACCTTGATGCCGATCCGTGCCCAGAACTGCGCGACAGCTTGCATGCTTTCCGGGGCCAGCGGGTAACGGTCGCCGGGCACGTGTACGGTCAACTGGAAACCGTCCGGGAAGCCCGCTTCGGCCAGCAGTTTTTTCGCCTGGGCCGGGTCGTTGGGGATGTTCTTGACGTTGGTGTTGTAGCCGATGGTATCGGCGGGCATCCACTGGTTGGCTTCGGTCACGGTGTTTTGCAGGATGCGCTCGACAATCGCCTTGCGGTTGATCGCCAGCGACAGCGCCTGGCGCACCCGCACATCACGCAGCGGGTTTTCGGCCAGCGGCTTGCCTGCGTTGTCACGCACGAACTCGTTCGGCCCGGCACGGAAGCTCGGCTGGATCAGCAACGCGCGCAGCCCCGGGTAGGCAAACACCTTGACGCTCGGCGTGGCCTGCAACTTCTTCACATCCTGGGGCGAAACCTTGTCGATCACATCCACATCGCCCGCGAGCAACGCGGCGGTGCGGCTCGCCGGGTTGGCAATGAAACGATAATCCACCGTGTCCCACAGCGGCTGCTTACCCCAATAATCCTTGTTGCGCTCGAACAACGTGCGGTCACCCTGGGCGTAGGACACCAAGCGATACGGCCCGGTGCCGATCACCGCCTTGCCGCTGTTGTAATCCTCGGTGCCGGACTTGGCGCCGACATGCCGGCTGACGATGTACACCGAGTCGATGTTTTGCACCAGCAACGGGTTCGGTACCGAGGTCTTGACCCGCAACGTGTAAGGGTCCGGCGCGCTGACCGACTCCACCGTGCGCAGGCTGCTGGAATACGGCGCGACGCTGCCGGGCACATTGCGCGCACGCTCCAGGGAGAACACCAAATCGTCGGCGGTGAACGGCTGGCCGTCCTGCCACTTCACGCCCTGGCGGATCTTGAACTCCCAGGTGTTGGCGTCGATGGCTTTCCAGCTCTCGGCCAGGCCCGGCAGGTTCTTGTCGTCGCGACGGTCCAGCAGGGATTCCCACACGTGCAAGGCCAGCGAGCGGTCGCCGGCATGGTTGTTCAACTGCGGGTCCAACGACGACACCGGGTCGGCATAGGCAATGCGCAAGGCTTGGGCGGATGCCCCGGTGGCGCCGCTCAACAGCGCGGCAGTCAGTAACGTCAGCAGCAAGGGCTTCATGGCAAGTTCCTAAGAGGCAAGGTTGAGGTGGCAAGCGCTCAGGTGGTCGGGCGACACTTCTCTGAGCAGCGGGACTTCTTCACGGCAACGCGCCGTGGCATGGGGGCAACGCGGGTGGAAATGGCAGCCTGACGGCGGGTGCAACGGGCTGGGGATTTCGCCACGGATCGCCTGGTACTGGCTGCGCCGCAGTTCAAATCGCGGGATCTGCGCCAGCAGTGCCTGGGTGTAGGGGTGATTGGCGCGGGCGAACAACTCGTCCACCGTGGCCGACTCCACCACCCGGCCGAGGTACATCACCACCACGCGGTCGCACAGGTGCTCGACCACGCCGAGGTCATGGCTGATAAACAGGTAGGTCAGGCCCAGTTGCTCGCGCAGGTCCATGAACAGGTTGAGGATCTGCGCCTGGATCGACACGTCCAGCGCCGCCACCGACTCATCGCACACCAGCAATTGCGGCTGCACCGCCAAGGCGCGGGCGATGCCGATGCGCTGGCGCTGGCCGCCGCTGAACTGGTGCGGGTAACGCTGGCGCAACTCCGGGCTCAAGCCGGCGCGACGCAGTTGCGCGCTGACGTAATCGTCGAAGCCTGCGCGGTCGGTGAGGCCCTGGCGCAACGCGCCTTCGCCGACGATGCGGTCCACCCGCAGCCGTGGGTTGAGGCTGGCGTAAGGGTCCTGGAAGATCATCTGCACCTTGAGCTTTTGCGCCGCGCTCAACCCTTGCATTGGCTGGCCGTCGACGCTCACGCGGCCGCTGGACGTCGGCAGCAACCCGGCGACCATGCGCCCCAAAGTGGATTTGCCGCAGCCGGACTCACCCACCAGCCCCACCACTTCGCCCCGAGCGATGCACAGGTCGACGCCGTCCACGGCGCGCGTCTGCGGGCGTGGGCGGCTTAGCCCGAGGCGTTGCAGCACGCCGCCGGGCGCCGGGCCAAACTGTTTGCTGACCTGTTGCAGCTCGATCAACGGCACGGATTCATTGGCCATGGGCAACTCCAGGATGGAAGCAACGCACGCTGCGACCGGGTTCGATTTCAAGGGGCTGGGGTTGTTCGCTGCACGCGCTGCTGACGCGGCTGCAACGCTCGGCAAATGCACAACCGACGGGCATCGACAGCAGGTCCGGGGCCATCCCCGGAATCTGCCGCAGGCGCTGGCCGCGTCTGTTGCGGCTCGGCAGGCTGTCGATCAGGCCCTGGGTGTAGGGGTGTAGCGGCTGGTCGAGTACCGCATCCACACTGCCCTGCTCGACAATGCGCCCGGCGTACATCACCGCCACGTCATCGGCGAGGCCGGCGACCACCGACAGGTCGTGGGTAATCCAGATGAGTGCGGTGCCCTGCTCGCGCACCAGTTTTTGCACTTCACCGAGGATCTGCGCCTGGATGGTCACGTCCAGCGCCGTTGTCGGTTCATCCGCGATGATCAAGTCCGGGCGGTGCAGCAATGCAATGGCAATCGCCACCCGTTGGCGCATGCCGCCAGACAGTTGATGCGGGTAGGCACGCAGGCGCTCTTCGGGGCTGGCGATGCCCATCGAGGCCAAGGTGGCGCAGGCATGTTGCCGTGCCTCGCGTTTGCTCATCGGGTTGTGGGCGCGCACCGCTTCGATCATCTGCGTGTCGATGCGCAGCACCGGGTTGAGGGTCATCATCGGGTCCTGGAAGATCATCGCGATGCGATTGCCTTGCAGGTGGCGAAGCTGTGAGGGACGCAGCTGCACCAGGTCCTGGCCCTGGAACAGAATCTCGCCGCCGCTGATACGCCCCGGTGCATCCACCAGCCCGAGGATCGAGAAACCGGTAACGGATTTACCCGAGCCCGACTCCCCCACCAGCCCGAGGATGCGCCCCGGTTGCAGGCGCAGGGACACGTCGCGCACCGCCGGCAGAATGCCGTCGCGGGTGTGGAACGAAGTGCACAGGTTGCGCACGTCAAGGGTCGCGGGCAGTACCGCGTTATCCAAAGCCTTCATCGCTGCAACCTCGGGTTGAGTACGTCCCGCAGGCGGTCGCCCACCAGGTTGATCGCGACAATCGTCAGCAACAACGCCAAACCGGGGAACACGCTGATCCAGTACTCATCGCCCAACATGAACTGGAAACCGTTGGCGATCAGCAGGCCCAGGGACGGTTCGGTAATCGGTACGCCCAGGCCAAGGAACGACAGGGTCGCTTCCAAGGTAATCGCCCGGGCGATCTGTAACGCGCCAATCACAATCAACGGCGGCAGGCAGTTGGGCAGGATGTGCCCGACCAGGATGCGCCAGCGGCTGATGCCCTGGCCGCGTGCGGCCTCGACGTACTCGCGGCGGCTTTCCACCAGCGCCTGGCCACGGGCAGTGCGCGCGTAATAGGCCCATTCGAGCACCACCAGCGTCAACACCACATTGCCCACGCCCTTGCCCAGCCACGCAAGGATCATCAGCGCCATGAGGATGCCGGGGAACGACAGCAGCAAGTCCACCAGGCGCATCAACAGCGCATCGACCCAACCACCGGCATACGCCGAGACCAGCCCGATCAAGGTGCCGATGACCGCAGCGATCAGCGCCGAACCGACGCCCACCAACAGGCTGATGCGCAGCCCGTAGACAATCGCCGAATACAGGTCGCGGCCCTGGCCGTCGGTGCCCAGCCAGTAGGTGTAATGCCCTTCGCTGCTGGTGGCGCCGGGCGCCAGGCGCGCGTCGAGCACATCCAGTTGCATCAGGTCGTAAGGGTTTTGCGGGGTGATCCACGGCGCGAACAACGCCGCCAACACCACCAGGGCCAGGATCAGCAGGCCGACAATGGCCATCGGCGCCCGCAGGAAATCCAACGCGCCGCGTTGCCACAACGATTGCACGCGGATCATTGCGCACCTTCCAGACGTACGCGCGGGTCGAGCAGGCGGTACAGCACGTCCACCAGCAGGTTGAGGCTGACGAAAATCACCACAACCACCATCAGGTACGCCACCACCACGGGGCGGTCGAGGGTGTTGATGCTGTCGAGGATCAGCTTGCCGGCGCCGGGCCAGGCAAAGATGCTTTCGGTGACCACCGCGTAGGCGATGGTCGAGCCCAGCTCCAGGCCGAGCACGGTCACCAGCGGGATCAGGGTGTTGCGCAACACATGCATAAGGGTCACTCGCAGCGGTGACAGGCCCTTGGCCCGAGCGAACTTGACGAAATCCTGGGGCAGGATTTCGCGCACGCCGGCACGGGTCAGGCGCAGCACCAGGGAGATTTTGAACAGCGCCAGGTTCAGCGCCGGCAGCAGCAAATGCTGCCAACCGTCGAGGGTCAGCCACGACCATTGAATGCCCAGCCACTCACGGGTGGCGCCACGGCCACTGGCGGGTAGCCAGCCGAGGTGCACCGAGAACAGCATGATCAGCATCAGCGCGACCCAGAACGACGGCAGGGAAAAACCGACGATGCTGCCGGTCATCATCAGCCGCGAGGCGAAGTGGTCCGGGTACAGGCCGGCGAACAGGCCCAGCGGCACGCCGATCACAATCGCCATGAGCAAGGCGCTGAACGCCAGTTCAAAGGTCGCCGGCAAGCGCTGCAAAATCAGCTGCAAGGCGTCTTCGTGGTGCACGAAGCTTTTGCCCAGGTGCCCGTGCAGTGCGCCGTCGAGGAAGCTCAGGTATTGCTGCCACAGCGGCTGGTCCAGGCCCAGGCGCGCAATGGCTTGCAGGCGCTCGGCCTGGTTGAGGTCTTCGCCGATGAGGATGTCCACCGGGTTGCCGATGGCATTGAGGCCGACGAACACGATCAGCGTCATCAGCAGCATCACCAGCACGGCCTGGCCGACGCGGCGCAGCAACCATAAGGTCATGTACGCAGCTCCTCGACGCGCAGGCTGCCGGCGTGCCATTCATCGCCTTGCAGCTCCGGCTCGGCGTAGTTTTGCATCGCGTCGAAATGCAGCGCCACGTCGTCGTTGAACAGCTGCCCGGCCAGGCCTTGGGCCATGCGCTTGGCGCCTTCGCTGATGGCTGGGATATCACCGGACACGCCACCGTAGGTCAGCGCCGCCGGATAGCTGAAGCAGTGCACACGCTCCAGGCCAGGGCAGGCATCGGGCGTGCGCGGCTGGAATTCGAACAGCGGGCCGAGGTCCGGCAGTTGCGACAGCTCCGGGTCTTCCTGGCCGACGGGCGCCGTGAAGCGGTCGCGCCAGAGCTTGATATGGGGGGCGAACGGCGAGAACTCCGGGCGCAGGTCGAAGTTGCTGCGAAAGCCGGTGGCGAACACCAGGAAGTCGTAGCGCAACTGCGCCGTGGGGGTGTGCAGCAACAGGCTGCCATTGGCCTGCACGGCCACCGATTCAATCGGGCTGTCGAGCAGGAACCGCGCATTGGCGTGGCGTGAAACACGCAAGGTGCTGCCGTGGGGCGGCGGCACTTGTTGCCGGTTGAGGTAGTGGCGGATGCTCCACTTCCAATCGTCCGGCAGGCGCCAGTAGCCGTGGGTCATGCCGGGGCTGCCAGCGCCCTTGCCCTTGTTGATGCGCGGCAGGTCCTTGCGCCGCACCAGCAGGTCGACGCTCAGCGCGCCGGCTTCGAGTGCGGTGCCCGCCGCGTCCATCGCCGACGCGCCGCCGCCGATCACCGCGACGCGTTTGCCGACAAACCACTCATCCTGCAAACCGTCGGCCGAATGCGCCCAGTATTCGCCGGGCAACTGCCGCGCCAGCTCCGGCACCCATGGGCCGCCCAAGCCGTCACGCCCGGTGGCGAGCACCACGTGGCGCGCCGAGAACACCTGGGACTGGCCGTTGGCGTCGATGTGCAGTTCAACGCGCCCATCGGCCTGGGGTTGCACGCGGGTCACGCGGTGTTGGTTGCGCACATCCAGGCGCAGCACCTGGCGATACCAGCGCAGGTAGTCGGCCCATTGCAGGCGCGGGATCTTGTCCAGCGCATCCCACGCCTCCAGGCCGAATTGCGCCTGGAACCACGCGCGAAACGTCAGCGCCGGCAGGCCCAGCGCTGGCCCGCTCAATTGCTTGGGCGAGCGCAGCGTTTCCATGCGCGCCGTGGTTGCCCACGGCCCTTCGAAACCCTGGGGCGCCTGGTCGAACACCACCGCCCGCACCCCCAGATGGCCCAGTTCGGCGGCCACCGCCATGCCTGCCATACCGCCGCCGATCACCGCCACTTCCAGCAGCGGCTGGCCGTCCAGTTGGTGCGGTTTGACCCAGGGCTGGGCGGGCAGATCGAGCCACGCCAGGTCCTCGCGCAGGCGCGCTTCGAGGGCGGGTAGACCGATGGGGGCGGTGGTGTGCGGCATCGTTGAGTACTCGATCAAGTGAGCGGGCACGCGGCCCGCAAGGGTTAAAAGTCGATGTTCAGGCGGCTGTAGTAGAACGCCCCGTAGGAACCGAACGGCGAGATCGACGAGTAGTAGGAACCGCCGGAAACGTCGGTCACGGTGTGCTTGTCGGGGTAGACGTTGAACAGGTTGTCGGCGCCCAGGGAGACCCGCACGTTGTCGGTCAGGCCATAGGTCACGTCGACATCGGTGATCCACTTGGCGCTGAAGGTTTCATCCACGCCGGTGGTGCCGCTGCCCAGGCGCTTGACCTTGCCGTAGCGGGTGGCGCGCACGCCCACATCCCAATCGTTGACCTGCCAGTTGAGGCCGACGATGTACTTGCTCTTGGGCGTGAGGTCGGTGATGCCGCCCAACTCGGTGCGTTCGAAACGTTGCAGGCCGAGGCTTTGCAACTGCGACGGGTTGGCCTTGAGGTCGGTGATCGTGGCTTTGTTCCAGTTGGCGCCGACGTTCCAGCGCAAGCGGCCGAAGCGGTCCAGGTGCTGGGTGTAGTCGGCCACCAGGTCGAGGCCCTTGGTGCGGGTGTCGAACGCGTTGGCGTAGTACTGCACTTGCTGCACGTGGGAGAAGCCATTGGCGGCGAGGATCTGGTCCACCGCCACGCCGGACAGCGGGCTGATCAGCGCGATACGGTCTTGCAGGTCGATCAGGTAGGCGTCCAGCGCCACGTTCAAGTCCTTGACTGGCGTCCAGGTCAGGCCGGCAGAGACGCTTTGCGACTTCACCGGTTCCAGGTCTTCGGCGCCCAGGGCCCGGCCAATCGCCGAGTTGGTCTGCACGCGTTTGATCATGATGTCCTGGGTGGTGTTGCCCACGGTGCGGCGGCCCAGGCCGGTCTTGGCGTAGCCCTGCTGCACCATCGACGGTGCGACGAAACCTGTGCTCAAAGCACCGCGCGCGGCGATTTCCGGGGTGAAGGCATAGCGCGTCGAGAGCTTGCCGGTCCAGGTGTTGCCCGAGCTGTCGGTGTAGTGCTCGAAGCGGCCGGCGGCGCCGACAAACCACTTATCGGTGACGTCCAGGCCCAGGTCCACATAGGCCGCCGAGTCGCTGCGGCGCAGGTTGACTTCGTCTTCCGGCAGCAGCAGGTAGTTGCCCAGGGCGCCAATGGCCGCGAGTTGCCCGGCGCGCGGGTGGCCGGCCGGGTAGCGGTAGTTGCCGTTGCGGTACGAGTCCACATCGCCGGATTCGGTGCGGTACTGCTCGAAGCGGTACTCCAGGCCGGTGGCAAAGTTCAGCGGGTTGCGCGTGCCGATATCCAACTTGCGGTTGAGGTCGAAGTTGGTGGTCCACTGGGTGAAGGTGTTGGTCTGCAAGGTGAAATCGGTGGGGCTCGCCGTGCCGAGGGACGGGTTGAGGTTGTTGTCGGTGGATTGCTTCTGGCGGTTGGCGCCATAGGAGGTGCTGAGGTCCCAGCCCCAGCCGGCCAGGTCATCGCCACGGGCACCGAAGGTGCTCTGGTAGTCGAGGCTGTCAAAGGTGAAATCCGGGGCGATGCCGTCCGGGTACAGCTCGTTGACGATGGTATTGGAGTTGGGCCGGCGGAAGCCGATAGAGACCAGCGCATCCTGCTTGCCCAAGGTGCTGAAGGAGTACAGCGAGGTCGACTCGTTGAGCGGCAACTCGGCGTTGTACGACACATTGATCTGCTCGATCTCCGGCAGGCCGCCGCCGAAGCTGCGCTTTTCCACGGTGTTTTCCCGTGGGTCGGGTTGGCCGTTGACCGGGTAGTAAAACGCGCCGGTGGCCACGCCGGAGCGCTTGGTGCTGTCTTGCTTCTTGGCGTCGAGGGCGAAGTTGAAGAAGCCGTCGTTGGGCAGTGGCAGGCCGTAGTTGAAGGTCTGCTGGTAGGTCTCGCCATTCGAACCGACGCCACTGGCGTAATGGGAACGGCGCCCGGCCATGGTGCTGGAACTGCCGCCGCTGCTGTCGGACTTGAGGATGATATTGATCACCCCGGCGATGGCATCCGAGCCGTACTGGGCGGCGGCGCCGTCGCGCAAGACTTCGACGCGGTCGATGGCGCTGATGGGGATCAGGTCGAGGTCGGCCGGGTTCCAGCCTTCCACCAGCACCGAGTTTTCCGAGGCCACCGAACCGCCGTGGCGGCGCTTGCCGTTGACCAGCACCAGCACATAACCGCCGCCAAGCCCGCGCAAACCGGCAGCCCGCGCCACGTTGCTGTAGGCGCCGCCGGTGACCTTGGCCACGTTGAATGACGGCAGCAAGTGCTCAAGCGCATCACGCAGCGCAGTGCTGCCGCCTTGCTTTTGCAGGTCTTCGCCACCGATCACATCAATCGGCACGGCGCTTTGCGCCACCGTGCGCTGGTTGCCACGGTTGCCCACCGAGACCACGGTTTGCATCACCGGCTCGGCTTTCTTGCGTTCAGTGTCCTGGTCTTCCTCTGCCATCAGCGGCGCGGACGCCAGGCACAGGCCGGTCAGCGCGAGGGCTGCCGGTGAAAAAAATGCAGTCGATGAAAAGCTGGGTTGCATCTGGGAACTCCCCGAGAAATCGCCGTAAAGGGTGTGACTGGTCGTGCGGCGATTTGCCGAGGTCGGCTGGATGTCCGCGAAGAGAGATGAGCTGGGTGAACAGCCATCTATTCGTTTTCGTGATTCATTAGCGCACTGAATGCGGTAAATGAATACTAAAGGGCATCACTTATTCCATCTACTAATTAATAGAGCTATGCATATTCCAAATTACATATAAGGGTCAGCTGGCGTAGATGCGTTGCATCAAAGCGTCATGGCGATTGGCCGGGTGGATGATCATGCCGGGCAACAAGTCCTGGGAGGACGTTTGCAGGCTTTCGACCAAGGCCTGGGCGACATCGGATAGTGGGCTGGCGAAGGCCGAAATCAAGCCGAAGAAGAACGGAATAGTGCTTTCAATCGGCCGCACCACCACGCCATTGAGCGGCACGCCGAACGCGGTGAACGGGTCCACCAGGGCCACACCCAGGCCAGCGCGGGCCATTTGCATGGCGGTCAGCGAGGTGTTGGTTTCGAGGATGTGCTGGGGCTCGCTGCCCAGGTCTTCGAAGGCTTTGTTGATGCGACGGCGGAAGCGGAAGGGGTTGGAAATGCTGATCAGCGTGTGCTGCGCCAGGGTCTGCATGCTCAGCACGGATTCGCTGGCCAGTGGCGAATCTTCGGCGAGCACCGCGACGCACGACGCTTCGCCGATCCAGTGCACCTCCAGGCCGCGATGTTCCAGGGGCAGGCTGACCACGCCGAGGTCGACGGTCTTGGCTAGCACGGCTTGCACCACGCCTTCAGGGGTGAGGCTCTGGATCTGCAATTGCTGCGGGCGCAGGCCTGCCGGCAAACGCGCAATCGCCGGGGGGAGCAAACCGGCGGCCAGGGCTGGGGTGGCGACCACGCGCAGGCTGAGGTTTTCGTCGCGGGCGATGTTCAGGGCGCGTTGTTGTACATGGCGAACGCCTTGCAGGGCGCTGTCGACTTCGGCCGAGAGTTGGAAGGCTTTTTGGGTGGGGGTGACTTTGGGGCCGCTGCGTTCGAACAGGGCGAAGCCGAGTTCTTGCTCAAGCTCCTGGATCAGGCGCGTCACGGTGGGTTGTGAGCGGCCCAGCATCTGGCCGGCACCGGTGACGCTGCCGGCGGACATGACGGCGGCGAAGGCTTCCAACTGGCGTAGGTCCACCGGGGGTTCCTTTGATTTGGGGGATGGGGGTGGAGTGTACACATTGGGCAATGGGGTGTTGGGGTACATATCCATTATTTGGGTAACGGCGGCTTATGGTTCCGCCCTTACGGCGGGTCACTTTGGAAAAGCCCCAAAGTAACCAAAGGGCTCTTGCCCCAACACTCGGTGCCTCGCCTAGGCTCGGCATGCCCGTAATCCGACATGGATTTGGGGGGCCGCCGCCACGCGCCATCCATGGCGCGGGGCGGCTAAACCGGCATCCCTGCCGGTTTACCCCCCAAATCCATGTCGAATTCCGGCCAGCGTGTTTAACGGGGCGCCTAAGATCAAAATCAAAAACAAAGCGAGGCGGCCTGACAGCCGACCTGGTCGAGGAAGCGTTCGCGTTCCCCTGTGGGAGCTGGCTTGCCTGCGATGGCATCGACTGGGTGTGCCTGATGTACCGAGTTGTCTGCATCGCAGGCAAGCCAGCTCCCACAGGTGCCGGTTCCCACAGTTGAATGGTGAGCGACTGGACAAAAACCGGTCGGCTTTCAGGCCGCCGCGCTCTTGCTTTTGATCTTACTTGCCCCGTCAAACACGCTGGCCGAACGCAGGCTTGAATCCGTGGGTAACCCGGCAGGACGCCGGGTTAGCCGCCCCGCGCCATGGATGGCGCGTGGCGGCGGCCCACGGATTCAAGCCTGCGTTCGGGCACACCGAGCCTAGGCGAGGTGCCGAGTGTTGGGGCAAGAGCCCTTTGGTTACTTTGGGGCTTTTCCAAAGTGACCCGCCGTAAGGGCGGAACCCTAAGTGGCCGTTACCGAAGAAACGGATATGTACACCACCACCACCAACAACAACCCAGTTATATCCATAGCAAAAAACGATATTGGTATATACCAGATCACTCCCCTATAAATCCCCGACCAAAACAAGCTGTGCTGGAGTAACACGCAATGGCGTCGGTAAAGGTAATGCTCGAATACTTCCACCCCTGGCCAAACTCGGCCGGCCTATACCTGGCCCGCGAACGCGGCTGGTATGAGGACCTGGGCCTGGATGTGGAACTGGTCGTCCACGACCCCCACCGCGGCGACACCCTGCAACACCTGCTGACCGGCGCCGCCGACTTCGGCATCTTCCCCAGCAACCGCCTGCTGGTGCGCCGCAGCCTCGGCCAGCCACTACAAGGCATCGCCGCCATCAACCACGCCGGCCTGGAATCGATCCAGACCCTCACCGACTCCGGCATCCGCCGCCCCCGCGACCTGGTGGGCAAGCGCCTGGCCCTCAACCCGACGCCACGCGGCCTGGCGATGGTGCGCCACCTGGTCCGCCACGACGGCGGCGACCCGGACGGCGTAATCCTGGTAGACAGCGGCGTGCGCGAACTGCGTCCCGAGCAACTCGCCGAAGGCATCGCCGACGCCAGTTTCGGCGGCTACTGGGCCTGGGAAGCGCTGATGCACAGCCCCATCGCCGCCGAACGCCGCGTGGTGTTGCCGGTGGACGAGATCGGCGCACCGGCCTATCACAGCTACCTGCTCGGCACCCATGAACACACCCTGGCGGGCAAGCCCGAAGTGGTGCGCGACTTCCTCGCCGCCACCGCGCGCGGTTATCTGGCCGTGGCACAAGACCCGTCAATCGCCCTCGCCGCCTACGAACACACCACGCCGTATTTCCCGGCTGAATTGTTGAGCGCCTCGCTGCATAAAATCGCCCCGACCTGGCTGCATCAAGGCCGTTGGGGCGAGCAACGCCAGGCGCTGCTGCAACCCTACGCCGAATGGCTGCACAACCACGCGGTGCTCGACGACCCACAGGTCTGGCAAGGCGCAACCAGCAATGCGTTCCTGCCCGAGGTGGCGGCATGAACCCACAACGCACGTCCCATGGCCTGGGCGTGGAACCGGTCGCCGCCGACTGGCCAGCATTGCACGAAAGCGACATCGAACAGCTGCTGCGCGATTACCCGCAACTGGGGCCACTGCGCAGCCTGCATTGGCACAGCCCACGGCCGTTTTCCGCCGCGGGCTTGATCACCACCGGCACGGGCACGCTGTTCGTCAAACGTCATCACCAGCATGTGCGCCAAACCGCGTGGCTGGAAGAAGAACACCGCCTGATCGCTCACTTGCATCGCCAGGGCGCTCCAGTGGCTGCAGTGGTCTCGAATCGGCACGGCGCCACCGCCACTGCGCAAGGTGAGTGGACCTATGAAGTGCACCACGTCGCCGAGGGCCTGGACCTGTATCGCGATGCGCTGTCGTGGTCGCCGTTTCAACACACTCAGCACGCCCTCGCCGCCGGCCAGGCGTTGGCGCGGTTGCATCAAGCGGCTGAACACTACGCCGCGCCCCAACGCCAGACCCCGGTGCTGTTGGCCAACGCGCGATTGATCCAGCACGCGGCACCGCTGGAAAACATCAACAGCGCCTACCTCGCCGACAAGGACTGGCACACCCCACTCAGCGAACTGCTGCTGCCCTGGCACCGCGAGTTGCATCCGTTGTTGGCCGAGCAACCGCCGCTGTGGACCCACAACGACTGGCACGCCTCCAACCTCTTGTGGAGCGCCGACGGCAGCGTCTCCAGCGTGCTGGATTTCGGCCTGGCCGACCGCACCTTCGCCCTCTTCGACCTGGCCACCGCCATCGAACGCAACGCCGTGCCCTGGCTCGACCTGGACACTGGTGGCGTGGCGCGCGCCGATCTCGACAGCGTCGATGCGCTGCTCGCCGGCTACCACCAGGTCCGCCCGTTGCGCGCCAAAGACCTGCACACCCTCAGCGCCCTGCTGCCCTTGGTGCATGTGGATTTCGCGCTGTCCGAAGTGGCGTATTTCCACGACATTGTGGGCTCCACCACCAGCGCCGATGTGGCGTATTACGCCTACCTGCTCGGCCATCTGCGCTGGTTTGCCGGGGCCGAAGGGCAGCGTCTGCTGGGTCATATCCGGCGTAAAAACGTATGAGCATTCTGGTCGACAGCCACTGGCTGCACGCGCGTCTCGCCGACCCGACGCTGGTGGTGCTGGATGCCACGGTGGTGTTGCCGTCGCCAGCCTTCGACGGCGATTACCGCGTCAGCAGCGGTGAAGAGGGCTGGTTGCAGGCGCATATCCCCGGCTCGCGGCATGCCGATCTATTGACTGAACTGACCGACATCCAGGCCAGTTTCAGCTTTGCCCTGCCGACGCCCGAAACCCTGGTAAACGTGTTGGCCCGCCTCGGCGCAGGCCAAGGCAAAACGCTGGTCATCTACGACCGCGCCGATGGCTTCTGGGCCGCGCGCCTGTGGTGGATGCTGCGCAGCGTGGGTATCGACGCAAGCGTATTAGACGGCGGCTTCAACGCCTGGCGCACAGCCGGTCTACCCGAACACAGCGGCCCCGCCGAACCGATAGCACCCGTGCAACCCTGGGCCATCCACCCGCGTCAAAACCTGTGGATCGACCGCCACGGCGTCGAAGCCATCGCCTCTGGCCACGCACCGGGCGTGCTGATCTGCGCCCTCGGTGCCGCACTGTTTGAAGGCTCTGCCCCCACCCGCTACGCCCGACGCGGACACATCCCCGGCAGCCAAAACCTGCCTGCCCGCCAGCTGTTCGACGCCCACGGCCGCTACCTGCCCAAGGATGCCCTGGCCCTGGCGATTGGCCCCACGCTGCTGCACAGCGACGGCCCACTGGTGGTGTATTGCGGCGGCGGTATCTCCGCTGCCGCCAACGCGCTGGCCCTGACCCTGCTGGGTCGCCAGGACATCGCGATCTACGACGGCTCCCTACAGGAATGGGCCGCCGACACACGCTTGCCAATGACCACCGGAGCAGCTCCGGCCTGACGCCACTTCTGGCGAACCCGGCTTTTTCATCACGAACTGGCAACCCGTCCGTTGCGCAGCGCTGGGCGCCTTTGCGCCCGATAAAAGCGTACGGCAGCGGCGGTCAGACCTTTGGAGCGCTCTTTACATGGCTACACCTTACCGCCACACCCTGCTCGCCCTGAGCATCGCCTTCGCTGCCACGGCCGTGCAGGCCGAGGATGCGACCTTGGGCACCGTCACCGTCCTCGGCCAGGAAACCACCGACTACCAGGCGAAAAACGCCGCCGTGGCCGGTTTCGATAACGCGCCGCTGCTGGACACGCCGGCGTCCGTCGCGGTAATCACCGAAGCCCGCTTGAAGGACCAGCAGGCGCGCTTGCTCAGCGAAGTGTTGAAAAACGATGCTTCGGTTGGCGACAGCTACGCCCCGGTCGGCTACTACGAAAACTTTGTGGTTCGCGGCTTCGCCCTCAACCCGGCGAGCAGCTACAAGATCAACGGCCGCACCATTACCGGCGAACAGAACGTCGCCCTGGAAAACAAGCAGCAAGTCGAAGTGCTCAAGGGCCTGGCCGGCTTGCAGAGCGGCGTCTCCGAGCCCGGCGGGCTGGTCAACTACGTGAGCAAGCGCCCGGAGAACGTGCGCTCGGTCACGGTATCCACCAACGAACAGGGTGAACGCTACCTGGCGACCGATATCGGCGGCTGGCTCGGTGCCGAACAGCAGGTGGGCGTGCGCATCAACCTGGCCCACGAAGACATCCGTTCCTATGTCGATCACGCCGACGGCAAGCGTGATTTCGCCTCGCTCGCGCTGGACTGGAACATCAGCCCCAACGCCCTGCTGCAACTCAACGCCGAGTACCAGGACCGCGAACAGCACTCGGTGCCGGGCTATCAACTGCTCGGCGGCACCCGCGTGCCGCATCACGTTTCGCCCAAGGACATGCTTGCCTACCAGAGCTGGTCGAACCCGGTGGGCATCCGCTCATTGAACCTCGACGGGCTGTTCGAATACCGCTTCAACGACGCCTGGAAAGCCAGCTTCAGCGCGTCCCGCAGCCGTGTGGTGATCGACGACTACAGCACCTTCGCCTGGGGCTGCTACGGCGCCGCCAGTTGCGCGAATACCGCCGTGCCCAACCACTTCAGCGCCGAGGGTGACTACGATATCTCCGACTACCGCAGCCCCGACGACACCCGCAGCAACGAGGAAGCCCAGGCCGCGCTCAATGGTCAGTTCGACACGGGCTTTCTCAAGCACGACCTGACCTTTGGCACCACCGCGTTCCGCCGTCTGGTAGACCGGCGCAAGTCGGTCAACGAATACATCGGCGAGGGCAATATCTACGAACCGGCTCCAGTGCTGGAACCCTATGACGGCCCGCTCGGCCACACCTACCGCCGTCTCGACAGCCGTCAATATGGCCTGTTCGCCAGCGACCGCATCAGCTTCAACGAGCAATGGCAAACCGTCCTCGGCGGGCGCCAGGTGCGTCTCGACGAAGAAACCTACAACCAGGCCGGCGCCACCACGCGCCACACCCAACGCAGCGTGTTCCTGCCCCAAGCAGCGTTGATCTACAAACCGCGCCCGGACACGTCGTTGTACGCCAGCTACAGCAAAGGCTTGTCCCTCGGCGGTGAGGCCGCGTGGTTCAGCAGCAACGCCGACGAGGTGCTGCCGCCGACCACTTCGCGCCAACTGGAAGTGGGGATCAAGCGCGACTTCCAGCGCCTGAGCCTGACCGCCGCGCTGTTCCAGATCACCCAGGACCTGCAATACAACCGCCCGAATGACGACGGCACGACCACCTTTGTGCAGCAAGGCAAACAGAAAAATGTGGGCATCGAACTGTCCGCCAACGGCCGCGTGACTTCCGACCTGCAAGTCTCGGCCAGCGTCGCGGCGATCCGTGCGCGAGTCAGCGGCAGCGGCACCGATGACTATGACGGCCACCAGGCGATCAACGTGCCCAAGCTGCGCGTCAGCCTGCATGGCGACTACAGCGTCCCCGGCATCCCGGGCCTGGCCTTGCTCGGCGGCGTGCAATACAGCGCGAGCAAATACGCCAACCGCGAAGCCACGGTGAAGGTGGATGACTACGCGGTGTTCGATGCGGGCGCGCGCTACACCACCCGGGTCGGCGATTACGCTACTGTGCTGCGCCTGACCGTCGACAACCTGTTCGACAAACGCTACTGGCGCGATGTGGGTGAATCGGCGGGCGACGGCTACCTGTTCCTGGGTGCGCCGCGCACCGCGCGGTTATCCGCCACCGTCAATTTTTGAGGCTGATCGTTCATGCGTAATCTGATGTTTTCCAGTGTGTGCCTGCTCTCCACCGCCCTGGTCGGCTGCCAGCAGCAACCGCCCGCCAACGACCAGTTGGACGCGGTGCTGTGGACCCAGACTTCCATCGAGCACGAGCTGATTTACCGCCAGGTCTTCGCCAGCGCCACCCGCCAGCTGGACGCGGCCCTGGCCGACCCTACGTGGGACGCCCTGCCCTTGCCGCCGCGCAACCTCAGCGGCCTGCCCCCGGCCGTGGTGGTGGATATCGACGAAACCGTGCTGGACAACGTGCCGCTGAATGCGCGGGACATCCTCACCAACCAGGTCTATTCCTACGACCGCTGGAACACCTGGGTCGATCAGGCCAAGGCCCAGGCACTGCCGGGCGCTGTGGAGTTCCTGCAAGCAGCGAACAAGAAAGGCATCACCGTCTACTACATCACCAACCGCGAGCACAGCCAGGTCCAGGCCACGGTCAGCAACCTGCGCCTGCGCGGTTTCCCGGTGGCGCACAACGAACAGGTGCTGGCCGCCAGCACCCCGACCGGGCACTGCGAGCAAGCCGGCTACGGCAAGAACTGCCGGCGCCAATGGGTCGCCAGCCACGCCCGCGTGCTGATGCTGGCCGGTGACTCCTTCGGCGACTTCGTACAGGCCGAACACAACACCCTGGCCGAGCAACGCAAGGCGGCCGCGCCGTACCTGGCCTGGCTCGGCCAGCGCTGGTTCCTGCTGCCCAACCCGACCTACGGCAACTGGTACAGCGCGCCCTATGGCGATCAGGAAAAACTGCCCTTCGAACGCAAGCGCCAACTCAAGCAACAGGCGCTGCACCTGGAAAACTAGCTGTTGAGAGAGCCCTATGTCGCCACTGGAAATCGTCGCCGTCTGCTTCAACATCGCCGGGGTCTGGCTCACCGCACAACGGGTGCGCTGGTGCTGGCCGGTCAGCGTGGTCGCGGTGTTGTTGTATGCCTGGATCTTCTTCGAGGTGAAGCTGTATTCGGACATGCTCCTGCAACTGGTCTTCGCCGTGCTGCAAGGTTATGGCTGGTGGCGCTGGAGCACCGGGCGCGTGGACGCCGGCAAGGTGCGGGTGGAACGCCTGCCGATGCAGGAGGCGTGGCGGCACTTGCTGGCGGGCTTGATCGGCGCCGTGGCCCTGGGCGCGGTGATGCACCACTTCACCGACGCCGCCCTGCCCTGGCTGGACTCGCTGCTCACCGCCTTCAGCCTGGTGGCCAGCCTGTGGGCGGCACGCAAATACGTGGTCAGCTGGTGGTTGTGGATCGTGCTGGATGCGGCCTATGTCGGGCTGTTCCTCTACAAGGACCTGCACCTCACCGCCGCCCTGTACGCCGGTTTTGTGCTGCTGGCGGCCTACGGTTTGCGGGCCTGGCAACGTGACCTGCGCCAGCAGGAAGGGTAGAGTCACGCCCACGTCATGCCTGCCTACGGAACCCCAGGATGCCTTTCGACCCCATTTCTCCGCACTACCAGCGCATCCGCGAACAGATCGCCCACGACATCGCCGCTGGCAGCCCCCAGGCCGACGAGAAATTCCCCTCCGAGCGGGACATGATCGAACGCTTCGGCTGCACCCGCGTGACCTTGCGCCAGGCCTTGCAGCAACTGGAGGCCGAGGGCCTGGTCTACCGCGAAAACCGCCGGGGCTGGTTCGTCAGCCCGCAGCGCATCCGCTACGACCCGACGCGCATCAGCGGCTTTATGGACTACGTCAGCGCCCAGGGCCGCACGCCCCGCACCGAGTGCCTGCACGCCGAACTGCGCCCCGCCGGCCCCTGGCTGGCCAAGCGCATGGGCCTGGCCTCGGAGGACGAACCGGTGTTCTTCCTGCAACGCCGCCGCTGGATCGACCGCCGCCCAGTGCTGCTGGAATTCAACGCCCTGCTCGCCAGCTGGTGCCCCGGCCTGCTGGACGCCGACCTCAACACTTCACTGACCCAACTGCTGCGTGAACGCTTTGCCCGGGTGCAATCGCGCTGCGAACTGGAGATGCATATCGGCACGGTCAACGAGGAACAGGCGGAGTTGCTGCAACTGTCGCCCGGTTCCACCAGCGTCTACCTGGAGCGCTTGAACTTCGGCGAAGACAACCAGGCCGTGGAGTTCGACCAGGAGTTCTGGCGCCCGGATGCGCTGTCGATTGTGATGGAGACGCGGTATCCGGGCACGGATTAAGGGCGAACGCTGTACCTGTGGCGAGGGAGCTTGCTCCCGCTGGGCCGCGAAGCGGCCCCGGCTCTTTTGGGACTGCTGCGCAGTCCAGCGGGAGCAAGCTCCCTCGCCACAGGTTACTGTTTGCTCCTTCTAATGCTTAACTGACTGGCATGAGGGGAAGCCTCCTCCCGCATTTTCACCCTATTCCATCAGTAATTAGGTATCAGGCCTTCACGTTCTGCCGGATATTCCAGCCAAACTTCACCGGCCCACCGTCCTTGGCGCCGTCGGCTTTCTGCGGTTGGTAGCTGACATCGACGGTGGCGAAGTTCAAGGCGATGCGGTCGTAGAGCAGATCATCCTTGCTCTCTGCACTGGTGCTGTAGGACACCACCATGACTTCCTTCAAGGTGATCACCAGATACTCCACCGGGCTGGAACCGCCCGCCTTGCGCACCACCAACCGCGCTTCGGGGTAATGTTTGCCGCTGGCGCAGGCCATCATCAGGTTAGGGCTGGATTTATCCAGCGGTTTGCTCAGGTTCAGGTTGCCGATATCGACCTTGCCCGCACCGCCTCCCGTACCCGAATGCATCGAACCCGTCTGCGACAACCCCCACGCCCATTCGGTGATGTCGATCTCATCGCGGTGCGCCTGGTCCCGTGACTCACCCTTGATATCGCCCAGCTTCAAAAACATATCGACGGCCATGTTGGCTCCCTGTCCTTAGTCAGCGCCGGAAATGGCGCGGGGCGAACTTTTCCTGATCCGACACGGGGGCCACAAGACACCACTGAGGGATCGGGAAGTGCCTGTCGGCAAACACCGAAACTTCCGACATTCATTTGCGCCACCGCGTCTTTAACCTCTCAACTCCCGAAAAACCCAGGAGTTAAGGAATGACGACCGCCCTGTTCAAAGATGGATTTCCCTCGGCCCACCGCAACACGCGTCAGCGCATTGAAGGCAGCATTGACCTGCGGCGGCTGTTCTCCGCCATCGACGCCGACCCCGCGCTGATTGGCGCGGGGGTGGTGTATATCGATGAGGATTTAAATGTGCTGACACTGCGCGAGTTTCAGGCGGTGTGCAGTGTGCAGGTGAAGAAGGTGGTGTTGCGTGAGGCACCGAGGGCTGTGGGGCCGGTAGAGTTCAAGCGGATGTTGGAGCATGAGCCGCGGGAGTCGAGGTTGGTGGCGCAGGCTCTAAAAACGGGTGCGACCTGTGCAGGGGCAATATTGAGTTGGATCGTAGTGTCAAGTGGAGTGGCGTTCATGCCCTTTACAGCGGGAGCGAGTGTGGTGATTACATTTATCGGCCAGGCCGCCCTGGCCGCCAGCATCACCCAGTGCGTCGCCGGGTTGGGTCGAACCGGTGTTGAAGCATTCGTTCCGCAATACCTTGATAAATTGGACAACGAAGCCTGGTATCAGGCCGTTGAAGCAGCGCTGGATACCATCGCATTACTGGGCGTCGCCACCTCAGTATTGACCACTATCAGAACAGTAAACACAGCAACCAAAGCCACCGGCAAGCCACTCAGAAAAGTCCTGAAAGGCCTGAACCGCCAAGAACGCGCAAAACTGAATGATGAGTTGCTCAGGCTCCAGGACCCTCGACTAACCCCCAAAATCCTGAAGGTGAAACAGGCCAACAGAACATTGCCAAAACGAATCAGTGCCACAGAAATGCAACTTGCTACTACCCATCACATAAGAGAAGCCTTGGCGGCCGCTGTGGGTTTCGCTAGCAGCTCGATGCCAGGAAACATCAAGGCGTTGGCGATCGGTATCTACGAGGAGGCCAGCCAATGAGCAAGCATAAAGAGGCAAGAGAACTTGGCGAATTCAACATGGATGAAGCATGGAAAGATTGGAAAACGATGACGCCTGAGGAGCGGGCTTGCACCTATCTATACCTTGAAAACCCACTAAAATTCAGGAGGCGTTATGCGCTGGTGATCGGGGCGGATGTACTTACCGGCTGTTTCACGATAGCGATGACCGCCGTCTTACTGTTGGTGACGTTTCTCTCGGTGCTTCCAGAAGACCGTGCGATCAAAATCTTTTTCTTCGGCAGCCTCGTAACAGGTCTTGTCCTGTTTGTTTCAAAGATTCAGGTGACCTATGGTCGAATCCACTTGGTATGGATGAGTGTCGGCATCTACGTAATCTGCTTACTGATATCCCTACCCGCAATAGCGTACCGTCCGCCGCTTTTTCTCTACTTCATGGCCCTGCTCAGCCCCCTGATCGGCCTACTCATCCTCAACAGCAACCGCTGCCGCGAACTGCGCCACAAGATGGTTGAACTCCGCCACAAGCGCGAGCACATCATCGCCACCCTGAAAAAACAGGGCAAATGGAAATGGTGGTAGCCCCCGCGCTCACGCCGTTATGAATAATTACGCACCGACCGCCCGCAAAGGCTTCACCACCCGCGCCGCCGTATGCCGATTCACCGGCACGGGCAACCCCAAATGCCCGCGCAACGTGCTGTGGCTGTACTCACTGCGGAACAACCCACGCTCACGCAGCAGCGGCAGCACTTGATCGGTAAAGCGCGCAAAGTCATCCGGCGCACCGACGTGGATATTGAACCCATCCACCGCCCCTTCGACAAACCAACGCTCGATCTCATCGGCCACGGTCTGCGGCGAGCCGACAAAGCTGGAAAACGGCTTGGCAAAACGCAACGCCGCCTGGCGCAAGGTCAAGCCCTGGTCGCGGGCGACTTGTTTGATGTTTTCCGCGTGGCCGCGATAGCCGTTGCTGCCCAGGTCGCCGAGTTCCGGGAACGGTTCGTCCAGCGGGTATTGGCTGAAATCGTGGTAGTTGAACGGCCGCCCCAGCTGCACCAGCGCCTTGTCCAGGTCCAGCTCGCCATTGCGTTCACGGTCGATGGCCTGGGCCTGTTCGTCGGTATCGGCAATGATCGGTGAGATGCCCGGCAGGATGGTCACGTGGTCGGGGTTGCGCCCGGCGGCTGCCGTGCGTTGCTTGATGTCGCGGTAGTAGGCCTGGGCATCCTCGAAGTTGCCCACGCCGGCGAAAATCCCCTCGGCATAATTCGCCGCCAGGCTGCGCCCGGACTCGGAAATCCCGGCCTGGAAAATCACCGGTTGGCCTTGTGCGGAACGGGCGATATTCAGCGGCCCGGTCACGGCGAAAAACTCGCCCTGGTGATCGAGGCGATGCTGGCGCTGCGGGTCGAGGAACACCTTGTTGGCCTTGTCGCGCACAAAGGCATCGTCTTCATAGGAGTCCCACAAGCCCTGCACCACCTCCAGGTGCTCGGCGGCGCGGCGATAGCGCTCGGTGTGGTCGATATGCTGCTCACGACCAAAGTTGCCGGCAGCGCCTTCCAGGCCAGTGGTGACCACGTTCCAACCGGCGCGACCACCGCTGATATGGTCCAGGGAGGCGAACTGGCGGGCGACGTTGAAGGGTTCGGTATAGGAGGTGGTGAGAGTCGCCACCAGGCCGATTTTCGACGTGGCGCCAGCGATGGCGGACAGCAGGGTCAACGGCTCCAGGCGGTTGAGAAAATGCGGCGCCGAATCCGGGGTGATGTAGGGGCTGTCAACAATGAACACCAGGTCGAACTTGGCCGCTTCGGCCTGCCGGGCCTGGGCGCGGTACCAGTCGATATCCACACTGGCATCGCCGGGGATCTGCGGGTGCAACCATTCGTTTTGTGCGGTGCCGACGCCGGTGAGAATGGCGCCGAACTTGAGTTGCCGGGGTGTTGTGGACATGGGGGTTATTCCTCCGTGGATGGCCGTTGGGGCTGACATTAATAGCCCCACAGGGGCCTTGTGAAAGGCTTTGTAGGTCTATGCTAATTATTAAAAATACTGATCACTTAAAATTCACAACATTCTTTTATTGCATAGATAAAGCAACCTGCGCCTTGGCTTGTGCTGCCTGCACCACACGCAACAGATTTTCGCCCCAGATATTGGCCAAGTCCTTTTCGCTGTACCCCGCCTCCAGCAAACGCTGGGTGATCTTCGGCAACTGGCTGACATCCTCCAGCCCGACCACCCCGCCACCGCCGTCCCAATCGGCACCAATGCCCACATGCTCAGGGCCGACCACCTCGAGGATGTGCAACAAGTGCTTCATAAACACATCCAGGTCGGGCTTGGGTTGCGGGAAGCGCTGGTTGACCGCCGCGATATCCCCATGCAACGCCTTGACCTGCTCCGGGCTCAGCCCCGCCAGGTTGCGGTACTGCGCATACAACGGCGCCAGGGCTTTTTGCCGTTCGGGATTGGGCTTGAGCGGCACCAGGTAATCGCCGTAGCTGTTGACCTGCACCACGCCACCCTTGGCCGCCAGTTGCCGCAGCCGCGCATCGTCGAGGTTGCGCGGGTGGTTATTGACCGCCTTGCTGCTGCTGTGGGACGCAATGATCGGCGCAGTGGACGCCGCCAGTACCTGATCGAATACCGCATCGGAAGCGTGGGACACATCCAGCAGAATCCCCAGCCGGTTGGCCTCCTTCACCAGCTCACGGCCCTTGGGGCTGAGGCCGTGCCACTTGGGCAATGCGGTCGCCGAATCAGCGATTTCATTGGTGCTGAAATGCACCAGCCCGAGCATGCGCAAGCCCTGGCGATAGTAGGTCAACAGGCGTTGCGGATCGGCACTGAGGGGGTCGGCGTTTTCCATGCTGATAAACACCACCCGCTTGCCCTCTCCCGCAATGCGCCGCGCATCGGCGGCAGTCAGTGCCAGTTCGAAAGTCTGCGGCGAACGCTCTGCCAGGTCACGAATGCGCGCCAACATCGCCAGCCCGTAGTTGCTGGCACTGGCGCGGCCCTCATCGGTGTCGGGCACTGGGGCGGTGTAGATCACCCAGAAGCCGCCGTCGAGGCCGCCGTCTTGCATGCGCGGCACATCCACCTGGCTGCCATCCTCGGCATAGGTGTGGCGGGCGAGGATGTCCCAGCCAGGGCGAGACAATTGCATCGGTGTATCGAGGTGGCTGTCGAGCACCAGCAAACGCTGATGCAATGCCAGCGTCTCGGGGCTGACTTCATCGCTGGCATGCGCGGTCATGGCGGCCATGCACAGCGCCAGCAGGTATCGGCTATTCATCGGTCAAAACTCCGCGCTGAGGGTGGTCTGGAAGGTGCGCGGCGAACCGGGCCGGTAATAGGCCGGCCCGCTGGCGCTGGTGAGGATGTAGCCGAGGTAGTCCTTGTCGAAGAGGTTGTCGATGTTGAAGCGCAGCTTGACGCTCTTGAGCGGCCCGTAATGCAGGCGCTCGCCGCCAAGGTCGAGGTAGGCGTTGTAGAGGGTGTAGCCCGGCACCGATTCGGTGTTGGTGAAGTTGCTGTAGCGCGAGCCGATATGCCGCCCGGAAAAATTCAGCACCGCCCACGGCGCCAGCTCGTAGGTGATGCCCGCCTGCGCCAGCCAGCGCGGGCTGTCGGGGATGTTATTGTCCTTGAGCGATAGCCCGGCGGCATCATCCTTGAACTGCGCAATGTTGTAGGTGAGGTTGCCGTTGAGCACCAGTTTGTCCGCCAGCACCGGCGGCTTCCATTGCCCGCTCAACTCGGTGCCGTAGGCCAGCGCGCGACCGACGTTCTGGTAGTAGGTTTCGGCGGTGCTGCTGCCGGCCACCGGCGAGGCGAAGGCTTGCAGGCGGTTGTCGAACTCGGTGCGGTACAACGCCCAGGCGGCGTTGAACGTCGGACGATTGAGGCGGTAGCCCACCTCGTAGTTCTTCGAAGTCTCCGCCGCCGGTGCCGGCGCGTTGGGGCTGGCCGCGCGGAACACATCGTCGGCGCCCCGCGGCAGCGCCATGTTCTCCGAGTAGGAGGCAAACAGCTGGGAGTTGGCCGTCAGGTCATACACCAGCCCGGCCTGGGGCAGGAAGTTGTCGGTCCATGAGGTGCTCAGGCGCGGCTGGCGGTTGGCGATGTAGTCGCCAGCATTGCGATAGCCTTCGATGCGGTAGTCCAGTTCCAGACGCTTGAAGCCGTATTGCAGGCGCAGGCGGTCGTCGAGCAGGGTCCAGGTGTCTTTGATGTTCAGTTGCAGGGAGTCGCGGGTCGAGGTGAAGTCGCCCTGCTTGTGCACCGGCTCATTGAACAGCGGGCTGCCATCGGGGCTGCCGTCGCTCAGGTTGTAGCGCGCTTGCAAGCGGTTGAACACATCCTTTTCGGCCCACACACCCGCTTCGATCGCATGCTGGCCGACGTGCCAGGTCAAGCTGCTGCGCCCGCCGTAACGGTGGCCGCTGAGGGATGAGAGCCCGTATTGCACACCACGCGGATCAACCAGGCCGGGTACGTTGGCCTCGGCGTTATGCAGCGCCAGCGAGGTGCTGTAGGCCTCGGGGGACACGCCAAAACCTTTCTTGGCTTCGTAGTAGACGCTGGTGCTGCTTTCCAACGCATCGTTGAGCAGAAAGTTGCCGGTGAGGCTGTACAAGGTGTCGCGCCGCTGGTTGATCGCCTGCTTGTACGACTGGTTGTAATTGGGATTGCTGTAGGGCACGCCAGCCACGGTTTCGGGTTGCGGCGGTACTTCCTTGAGGTACGCGAAATCACGCCCGGAGCGACCGAACGGATCATTGGCGGTGCCGTGGTATTGGGCCTGGGTCACATAGGGCGAGTCGTAGTCATAAAAGTCGTTGTGCACCGCGCGAAACAGCAGCTCATGCCCCTCGCCGAACTGATAGCGCACCTTGCCTTCCAGGTGCTCACGGTCGATGGTGCCGGGGCCGCGCCACAGGTCGCCGTCGATCTTCGAGCGGCTGAAATACGCCGACAGCCCCGCATGCTCGCCGGTTTGCAGCTTGACGAAACTGCGTCGCAGGCTGTCGCTGCCCAGGGTGTATGACGTGCTGACCCCGGCTTCCTTGGCCGGATTGGTGGAGATGTAATCCACATAAGGCCCCAGCGACGTATACCCCGGCTGCGACACATCGCCAGCGCCGGTGGACGCGGTGACGCGTTCGGTGTTTTCGTTATCGACGTAACGGTAGATCGGGCTGCCGCCAAACTGGTCGCTGCGCCCCAGGGGCACGCCGTCGATGGAGAAGCCGATCTGTTGCAGGTTGAACGCGCGCACGAACACCGAGTTGCCGAATTCGTAGAGGCCCAGGGCATCGTTGGACTGCACGTTGAAGCCGGGCAAGGCTTCGAGCATCTTCAAGCCTGAGGTACCGGCGGGCGCCGACTGCAAGGCTTGATGGGAAATGGTCAGGGTGTTGCTGATCTGGTCAGTGCCAATCGCCAGGTTGGCCTCGGTGACACGCGCGCCGACCACTTCGACTTTGTCCAACTGCGCTTCTTGCGCCAGCACGCCCTCAACCGTCAGGCCCATCAACAGGAGCCCGCTCAACCATCTCTTGTTCGCCAGTGACTCACGCTGATTGCTCATTGCTGTTCCTTGTCGGTTTCTGTCGGGTGCACGAACCCGCTCCAGGGCGTTCGGCGCGTGGGCGCCGAAGCCTGGAATCCTGCCTATGGAGGGAAGGTGTCAGTGAAACGCTGGGGGGTTACGCCGTTCGGGCGGCGATGGCCTCGACTTCCACCAGCGCGCCCGGCAGTGGCAGGGCCACCACTTGCAAGGCAGTGCGCGCGGGTTTGTTCGGCTGCTCTGGCGTGCCGAAAAACTGCGTGTAGCCGGCCTGCAAGCCGGCGAAATCGAGCTTGCCGGCGGTCTCTTCGGCGCCCACCAGGAACACCCGCAGTTGCACGATATCGCCGAGGTCGAGGTCGTGTTGCTGGAGGATCGTGCGGATCTTGTTGAACACCGACACCGTCTGCACTTCGGTGTTGCCATAGGCCGCTGGCGTGCCCGCCGGGGCGTTGGCGTCGTGCAGGTCGGGCAAGGTACCGCTGACAAAGATCAGGCTGGCGGAAGCCGGTACGGTGACGGTTTGCGAGATCGGGAAGTTGCCGACGCTGGTACGTTGAATGCTGTCGCTCATGATGATGCTCCTTAGGACGCGGCCACTGCCGCAATCTGACGTTGTTGAGTCACCCGTTCGGCCAGTTGCGCGACCACATGGCGCGCCGAGTTGGCCGCCGATTCCTGCCAGATGCCCACGCCGCTCTGCACCAGGCCGTCACCGGCGAAGTACACGCGGCCAACACCGGCTTCGAGCAAGGCACTGGCATCGGCCGGGAAGTGTTCGCGTTGCAGCCACGGGCCTTCGCTGTAGGGGATCTGTTCCCAGGACACCGCCAGCGGGTGGCGCAGGTGTTTGGCATAACCCGGATGCAGCAGCTCCACGGCTTCTTTCGAGGTGGCGTACTGCTGCGCCAAGGGTTGCGCGCCAAAGCGGTCAGCGCCGTCGCCGGTCACATAACCGGCCACCAGCAAACCGTCGCGGGTGTTGAGACCGTTGCTCGGGTACCACAGCAGGCGCGCCGGGTGTTCGATCCACGACAGGCCGCCGTAGGTGCGGTAGTCGGTCTCCCAGAAACGCGGCGACTGCCACGCCACTTTGGTCGCCTGGTCGCTGCGGGTGCTGCGCAAGGCGGCCTTGATCGGGTCGCTGAAGTCAGTATCGAGCTTGGCCAGCAACGGCAGCGGCAGGGTCGAGATCAGGTAGTCGGCGCGCACCACCTGTTCGCGGCCGCTGTGCTGGTCGTGATACGTCACCGCGACGCCGTCTTCCAGTTGGCGGATCTGCCGCACCTGGGCGCCCAGTTGCACGTGGTCGCGGACCCGGGCGTAAAAGGCGTCGGTGATGCGGTCCATGCCGCCGACCGGCTGAAACATGGTCGCCGAGAATTCCGGGAATTCGGTGTGCAGCAGCGCGCCCCACAGCTCCGGGTGCAGCAGTTGATCCAACGCCAGCGGGCTGCGCGCAGCCGGCAAAGCGCCGGGATGGGCCGGCGATTCCAGGTGCCCCGAACGGATCGTGCCCTCGAACGCCAGCTCTTGCGAGAGGTCGCCATACACCTGCAAAAACGCCAGCAAGCGTGTGCGTTCTTCGCTGTTCAACACGTCGTCGAGGGCATCACGCTGCACGGCCTTGGCCAGTAAACCGGACAAGTGCCCGCGCGCATCGTTGATCGCCTGGCCGACGCTGAACGCCGGCTTGTCGATATCCGGGCGCACCTGGGCGCCATGGCTGCTGTTGACCAGCACCTCCAGCGGCACCCCCAGTTCACTGCAATAGTCGAGGATCGTGCGGTGCTGGCTGGGGATTCGCGCAGGGCCTGCGTTGAAGTAATGGCCCTGATCAAAAGTGGCGGTTTGCGTGCGCCCATCCTTGTAGTCCACGCGGTCGCCATGGCGGATCGTCCAGGTGCGGCCACCCACCCGCTCGCGGGCCTCCAGCACTTGCACCTCGAAGCCGGCGCGGGTCAGTTCCAGCGCCGTGACCAACCCGGAAATCCCGGCGCCCAGCACCAGCACGCGAGTGCCCTGCCCCAGGCCGTCCTTGAGTTTCAGCGGTTGCGGGCGGCGGTGCGATGAAGGTCCCAGGCCCAATACCGCGAGGGCATCCTTGACCGCCTTCTCGCCGCCTACCGCTGCGATGCTCGACAGCGCTTCACGTCGTGTCAGTCCCATGTTCGCTACTCCTTAATCCGGCAGGCCCGGTGGGTTGATCAGCGACTTGTCGACGCGCTCCACGTCCAGGCCCCAGCGTTGCAGGACCTGCTCGTATTGGCCGCCGGCAATCGCGCTTTCCAGAGCGGTGTGGATCGGCTTGACCAGGCCATTGTCCTTGCGTGTGGTCACGGCGATGTCGGCCTGCAACGGCCAGCCGCCGTTGACGGTGCCGACGCGCTTGATGCCGCCGGTGATCGCGGCGGAATAGGCGTACACCGAGTTCGGCCCGAACAACGCATCACTGCGCCCGGACTGCACCGCCAGTTGCGCGGCAGCCTGGTCATCGAAGTACTGCAACAGCGCGGGCTTGATCCCGGCCTTCTCATTCGCCTCGTTCCACGCCAGCAGGACTTTTTCCTGGTTGGTGCCGGAGCCAACGATGATCTTCAGCCCGGCGATGTCCGGCGCCTGTTTGATCTCGTTGATCTTGCTGGTGCTCTTCACATAAAAGCCGAGCACGTCCTGGCGATACGTCGCGAAGTCGAAGCGTTTCTTGCGCGCCTCGGTCACGGTGACATTGCTGATCACCGCGTCGTATTTGCCCGAGCTGACGCCCAGCGGCCAGTCTTCCCAACTGGTCTGCACCACGTTGAGTTGCAGGCCGAGGCTGTCAGCGACCAGTTGCGCGGTGTCGGCTTCGCTGCCGATGGTGGTCTTGTCGTCATTGGCCAGCAGCGCCAGGGGTGGCCCCGCCACGCCGGACACGGCCACGGTGAACTTGCCCGGCTGGGCGAACTTGAAGCCTGGCGGGATCTGCGCGATGGCGGCTTCGTTACGTGGCACATGGATGCGCACGCGGTCGGGGCTGAGGTCCACCTGTTGCACGGCGAACGCACTTTGCGCAGCACTGACGGCCAGCGCCAGCAGGGCCACACGGGCAGTAGAAATAAACATGGGCAGTCACTCCTTGAACTAAAGCACCTTGCCGAGAAAGGCCACAGTGCGGGGATGTCGGGGTTGGCGGAAGATCTGTTCAGGCGGGCCTTCTTCGATGAGCTGGCCGTCGCAGAGGAACACCACGTGGTCGGCCACTTCGCGGGCAAAACCGATTTCGTGGGTGACGATCACCAGGGTCACGCCCAGTTGGGTCAGGCCCTTGATCACATCCAGCACTTCGCCCACCAGCTCCGGGTCGAGGGCCGAGGTGGGTTCATCGAACAGCAGCACTTTCGGGTCCAGCGCCAGGGCGCGGGCGATGGCCACGCGTTGTTGCTGGCCGCCGGAGAGCTGGCGTGGATAGGCGTCGGCTTTGTCTGCAAGGCCAACTTTGGCCAGCAATTCGGACGCCTTGGCCTGCGCCTCGGCTTTGCTCCAGCGCTTGTGGGCCAGGGGCGCCTCGGCGATGTTTTCCCAGGCGGTGAGGTGCGGGAACAGGTTGAAGTTCTGGAACACGAAACCGACGTCGATCCGGCGCTTGAGGATTTCCCGTTCTTTCAGTTCATAGAGCAGGTCGCCCTTGCGTCGATAGCCGACGTATTCGCCGTCGATGGTGATGTGGCCGCTGTCGATCTTTTCCAGGTGGTTGATAGTGCGCAGCAAGGTGGATTTGCCCGAGCCCGACGGCCCGAGAATCACCGTGACCTTGCCTGGGTCAATGGTCAGGTGGATGTCTTGCAACACCTGCTGATTGCCAAAGCGCTTGCCCACGCCCTGGATTTGAATGCGACCGGCGCGGGCTTCACTCATGGGATTTCTCCTTGAGCCAGCGGCTGATGCGCTGCAAGGGCGTCGGCGGCAGCACCCGTGCCGTGCCACGCGCAAAGTAGCGCTCGACGTAGTACTGCGCGCTGGTCAGAACGGTGGTGATGATCAGGTACCACACGGTCGCCACGATCAGCAGCGGGATCACCGCCTGGGTGCGGTTGTAGATGACCTGCACGGTGTAGAACAGCTCGGGCAAGGCCAGCACGTAGACAATGGAGGTGCCTTTGACCAGGCCGATGATTTCGTTGAAACCCGACGGCAGAATCGAGCGCAGCGCCTGGGGCAGGATGATCCGAAACACCCGACGCGAAGCCGGCAGCCCCAGCGCCGCCGCCGCTTCGTGCTGGCCGGCATCCACCCCGATCAGGCCGCCGCGAATGATCTCTGCCGCGTACGCCGCCTGCATCAGGCTCAAGCCCAGTACGGCCACGGTGAACTGGCTGAGCACGTCCACGGTGGACCACTCGGCGAACACCACGCTGGTGAACGGCACGCCGAGCACGATGTGGTCATACAGATACGCGAAGTTGTACAGAATGATCAGCACCAGCAGCGCCGGCATCGAGCGGAAAAACCAGATGTAACCCCAGGCCAATGCGGCCAGCAGCGGCGAGCCCGACAGCCGCGCCAACGCCAGCGCCGTGCCGAGGATCATGCTGAATACGGTGCTCAGCAGGGTCAGCAACAGCGTCTGGCCGAGGCCGCGCAGCACCGACGGCGAGAAGAACCACTGGCCGAACACGCCCCACTCCCAGCGCGGGTTGGTGGCCAGGGAGTGCACGATGCCCAGCAGCACCAGCGCGGCAAAGATCGACCCGGCCCAGCGCCAGGGGTGTCGCGCGGGGACGACTTGCAAGGTCTTGATCGGGGTGGCGACACGGGCCGGGCGAACCGGGCGCGCCTGTTCAATCAGGTCATAGGGTTTGGCGACGATGGGCATGTTCTCTTCCTCGCGGGTTGTGGCCTTAGAAGGCGTAAGTCAGCCGGGTGTAGTAGTAACCGCCGGTAAAACCGAAGGGCGAATAGGTGCCGTAGCTGCTGACCATGGTGCTGCTCGGTACACCTTGTTTTTTCGGGTAGACGTCGAACAGATTCTTGGCGCCGATGGCGACGTTGAGGTCTTTGGTGAGGTTGTAGCCAAGGTCCAGGTCGGTGATCCATTTGGCCGCGTAGACTCGGTCCAGGCTGCGGTCGGCAGAGACATTGACCTCCTTGTAGGAGCCGTAGCGGGTCAGGGCCAGGTTGAGGTTGAAGCGGTCGATGCTCCAGTCGCCGCCGAGGATCAGCTTGGTGCTCGGCTGCACGCCGGTGATCAGGTTGCGCGCCTGGCGATCCATCAGGTCATAGGCCGTGCCGAGGATCGTCGTGGATTCCTTGTAGTTGAGGATCTTGGTCTGATTCCAGTTGAACGCGGCGGTCCACTTCAGCGCGCCGTATTCGCCGAGGTCCTGGCTGTAGTTGCTGACCAGGTCCAGGCCCTTGGTGCGGGTGTCGGCGCCGTTGATGAAGTACTGGCCGCCGGACGTCGAAGTGATGCCATTGCCTTGCAGCACCTGGGTGATCTCGGGGCCGAGCAAGGTGCCGGTGAGGGTGATGCGGTCGCGCAGGTTGATCACGTAGGCGTCGGCGGTGAAGCTCAGGCGGTCGGTGGGCGTGAGGGTGAAACCAAGGCTGAAGTTGGTCGAGCGCTCGGGTTTCAATTCCTGGGCGCCGAGGGCCTGGGCGGCGCCCGACCCCACCGGCAGCACGCCGTAGTTGATCGACTGGTACACGCCGTCCACCACGCCATAAGTGGTGGAACGCGCACTGAACAGGCTGTTGGCCAGGGACGGCGCGCGGAAGCCGTTGCTCACCGTGGCACGCACGGCGAATTGCGGGGTGAAGTCATAACGGGTGGTCAGCTTGCCGCTGCGGGTGGCGCCGACGCCCTGGTTGTAGTGCTCGTAACGGAAGGCGGTGCCCACGTACCAGTCCGGTACAGGGTTGAAGCCCACGTCCACATAACTGGCCAGGCTGTTGCGCGAGGCGGTGGCTTCTTCGTCCGGCGAAATACCGTTGGTGACCTGCGCCCCGCTTGAGGCGCAATTGCCCGGCGCCTTGCAGTAGCCGCCGTTGGCGTAGGACTCATAGTCACCGGCCTGCACCTCATAGGTGTCGCGCCGGTGTTCGAAGCCGTAGCTCAGGTCCAGCGGTTTTTGCAGGCCGATATCAAAGCCGCGCTTGAAGTCGAGGTTGGTGGTCAGCTCGGTGGAAATCCATGTGCCGGAGGTGAAGTGGTTCGGCGTGGCTTCGCCCAGGGACGGGTTCTGGTTGTGGGTGGTGCCCTGCTCCGCGTCATTGCGCCCGTAGGTGGTGGACAAATCCCAGTCCCACTCGCCGACGGTGCCTTTGCCACCGAAGGCGGCCTGGAAGTCGTCTTCGTCGATAAACCAGGTCGGCGTGTAGCCGCCGGGGTAGCCGTTGGGGCCGGTGGTGATGGTGTTGGTGATGGTCGGCAGGCGGAAGTTCTGGCCCTGCTCGGCCTTGCGCCGCGAATAGGTGGTGAAGGAATACAGGCTGAAGTTGTCGTCCACCGGCAGTTCGGCGTTGTAGCCCAGGGTCAGCAGGTTGGTCTTCGGTGTGCCGTAGCCGCCGTACGTCGAGCGACCGGCCTGCTCGTAGGCCTGGGCGTAGGTGTAGCCGTTGGCGCTGGCCTTGTTGTCATCGTTCTGGCTGCGCGCGTCGAGCGCCAGTTGCACGATGCCGCCGTTGCCGATTTCGAAGCCTTTGTTGAGGCTTTGTTGCACGGTCTGTTTCTTGCCGTCGTAGCCAAGGCCGGCGTTGGTCACCGAGGTGCCGCTGGTATCGGCCTTGAGGATCACGTTGATCACCCCGGCGATGGCGTCGGAGCCGTATTGGGCGGCGGCGCCATCGCGCAGCACTTCCACATGGTCGATGGCGCTGATGGGGATCAGGTCCAGGTCAGCCGGCGCCGCGCCGGTGTTGATGCCGTTGATGTTCAAGGTCGCACTGGTGTGGCGGCGCTTGCCGTTGACCAGCACCAGCACTTCGGCGGCGCTCAGGCCCCGCAGGTTGGGGGCACGGGCAATGCCGCTGGCGTCCCAACCGGTTTTTTCCGGCAGGGTCAGCGACGGGATCACCGCGCTGAGGGCTTCCATCAAACCGGGCTTGCCGGTGCTCTGCAATTGCTTGGCGCTGACCACGTCGATCGGCACCGGGCTGCTGGTGACGGTGCGCTGTTCGGCGCCTCGGTTACCGGTGACGACGACGGTCGAGAGGGTGCTGTCGTCCTGGGCCTGGGCGGTGTTGGCCAACATGGCCAGTGCCAGTACGGCGGTGGGGGTTAACGCTTGCTTCATAGCCATGCCTGCATATTCAAATCGCGAAGTCGGGCAATCACGCGGTCGTGCGCGGTGCTCGTTTTTTGGGGGGTGTGGCGGCGATTTGCGGCTAAGGTGCGTGCGGGGGTTGTATCGGCAACATACGTTGAGTTCCCTTCCAACGATTCTGCTGCGGGCATGATTACCCGGTTATGGGAGCAGAATCTGAATCACGATGGGTACCATCCATGGTCAGGGGTAGGCTGTTGCGATCAAACATAACGGAATGGGTTTTGAAAATATAATGCTGTTTTGGTCTAAGCTAATATTCTTGGATTTCATTATTTTCTTATGATTTTATTCATATAAATAATGTCTCTATTGTATGAAGATCCAAATGTGGGAGCGGGCTTGCTCGCGAAGGCGGTGGGTCAGTCGACAAATTCGGTGGCTGGCACGCCGCCTTCGCGAGCAAGTCGAATCGTCGCACCGCCGCTCCCACACAAGCCCGCTCCCACATTGATCGTTCCCGTATTTGAGGCCCTCAGGCACTTTCCCGCGAGATCAGACGGCACTCCAGCAAATTCAAGCGCTGTACCTCCTCTTCCACCGGCAATACCCCGAGACTTTCCAATACCCGCGTGGCCGCCAACACACCGATTTGCAACGCCGGTGGCTTGATGGTGCTGAGGCTCGGCAGCAGCATGTGCGCGAAGGGGTAATCGCCGAAACCAAGCACCGCGCAATCTTGCGGAATGTTCAGCCCGCCACGTTGCCCCGCCAGCAAGCCGCCGGCGGCGAGGTTGTCATTGGCGAAGAAGATCGCGTCGGGTGGCGTGGGGTGGCTCATCAACGCGTCCATCGCCTGCTTGCCGGCTTCGAAGGGCGCACAACCTGCGTCCGGCGCGAAGGTCCAGGGCTGCACGCCCAATTCGCTTAAGGTCGCGGCGAACCCGTCACCGCGCTCCATTGCACTGAAATCCCCCGCCGCACTGTTCTGCACGAAGGCGATGCGCCGATAACCCTGGCCATGCAGGTAACGCGCGGCCGTGACGCCCACTTCGTAGTGGGAAAATCCGATCTGCAAAGGCTCGCGTTCGGGCACGTAGTCCCAGGTTTCCACCACCGGGATATCGGCGTCGGCGATCATCTTCTCGGTGGCCGCGCTGTGGAAGCGACTGGTCAGCACCAACGCCGCCGGCGACCAGCCGAGAAAGGCGCGCACCGCACTTTCTTCCTGCTCGGCACTGAAGTAACTCGATGCCAACAACAGCTGATACCCATGCTGGCTGAGGGTGTCGCTGAAGCCCTGGATGGTGTCGGCAAAGATCGGCCCGGAGATGTTCGGGATCACCATCGCCACGATCCGCCCGCGTGCCGAGGCCAAACCGCCAGCCACCAGGTTGGGCACGTAGCCCAGCTCGGCCACCACTTGGGCAATGCGCTCGCGACGCTCGGGTGAGACCTGCTCCGGCTGGTTGAAGTAACGCGACACGGTAATCGCCGACACCCCGGCCTGGCGCGCCACGGTGTTGAGGGTGACGCGCCCGGCGCCACGACGTTTGCGCGGTTTGTCTTCGCTCACGGGAAAATCCTGTTAGAAACCAAAAGGCATATAGGACTAATTTTTCAGTATTTGACGATCTAAACCAGTCCCACCAATAATGCCGATGTTAGCGCTAACAAAGCGCTTTGTCTGCTACTCGCTCGAGCGAATGCCAGAGACGAATTCACAGGCGTTGCCGTCGCAGAACGGCAACGGTTCAGGGCATTTTTTTCGAGCGGGCACAGCATGCACAACTTCCAACGCACAACGTTATTGATCCTGGCCGGGCTGACTGCCCTGCCCGCCTTTGCAGCCGATGAGCAGGAGCCGACGCTCAAATCCGTGACCGTCACGGCCACCCGCCGTGAAGAATCCCTGCAAAAAGTCCCGGTGGCGGTCTCTGTGCTCGACGGCGAACAGCTGGAACGCGACAACCGCAACGGCGTCGCCAGCATCGCGCAACAAGTGCCGTCGCTGAACTTTCGCACCGGCGCCTCCAACAAGGACACCTCGCTGTTTGTGCGCGGCGTTGGCACCATCTCCACCTCCCCCGGCGTGGAGCCGACGGTGGCCACGGTGATCGACGGCGTGGTCTACGCCCGCCCCGGCCAGGCCACCCTCGACCTGCTCGACCTGGAACGCATCGAAGTGCTGCGCGGCCCGCAAGGCACGCTGTTCGGCAAGAACGCTTCGGCCGGCGTGCTCAATATCACCAGCAAGGCGCCGACCGCCGAGACCCACGGCTATATCGACCAGTCCTACTACAGCGGCAACGAAAGCCGCACCCGCTTCGGCATCGGCGGCAGCCTGGTACCGGATGTGCTCAAGGGTTCGATCAGCACGCTGTTCGGCAGCTATGACGGCAACGTCGACAACCAGCACAACGGCCAAGAGGTCAACGGCTACAACCACAAGGGCATTCGCGGCAAGTTGGAGTTCACCCCCAATGAAGACGTGAAGCTGACCCTGATCGCCGACTACATGCAGTCCCACGACGACGCGCCCAACGGCGTGGTAAGCAAGTCCCTGACCCCGGCGTTCACCAACGCCCTGGGCCCTGTGCGCGCCTCCAGCGACAACCGCGACATCAACACCGACACCCGCAGCCATGTGGAAGACACCAACAAAGGCCTGTCGGCCCAGCTGGACTGGAACCTCGGCGACTACACCCTGACCTCGATCACCGCCTGGCGCGGCTGGGACAACACCCAGTACCAGGACGGCGACCGCCTGGGCAACGTGACCGCCGCATTCCCCGGCACTGCCGACAAGGGCCAACTGGAGTTCAACCAGTACTCCCAGGAACTGCGCCTGGCTTCGCCCAAAGGTGAGTTCCTGGAGTACGTCGGCGGCCTGTTCTACATGCACGGCAAGGACGAAGAAACCTACCAGCGCACCCTCACGACCACCACGCGCACCGACCGTGGCATCGCCGACTACAGCACCACCAACGACAGCTATGCGGTGTTCGGCGAGACCACGCTGAACTTCACTTCACGCTTTCGCGGCATCGCCGGCTTGCGCTACACCCACGACGACCTGAAATACGATCACCGCCGCGTCTCCACCTCGGCCACCACGGTCAGCGGGATTCAACCGGCCACGTCCAGTTCGGGGTCGGTGGATGAGGACGGCTGGTCCGGCCGCCTCGGCGTTCAGTACGACATCAGCGATAACGTCACCAGCTACCTGACCTACTCGCGCGGCTACAAAGGCCCGGCCTACAACGTGTTCTTCAATATGCAGCCGCGCGACACCGACGCGCTCAAGCCCGAGACCTCCAACACCTGGGAAGCCGGGATCAAGGCCACCGCCTGGAACAACCGCCTGACCACCAACCTCGCGGTGTTCCACAGCGATTACGACAACTACCAGGCGAACTTTTTCGACACCGTCGCCGGCCAGGTCGTGACCCGCTTGATCAACGCCGGCAGCGTCAGCAGCGAAGGCGTCGAGCTGGATTACGCCTTGCAGGCCACCCAGCAACTCAAGCTTTCCGGTGCCCTGGCCTACACCCGCGCACGCATCGACGAATTCGCCTGCCCCGCCGGCGCAGCAGCAACCTGCAACGTGAATGGCAAGCCGCTGCCGTACAGCCCGGACTGGAAAAGCTACGTACGCGCCGACTACAGCATCCCCCTGGATAACGGCCTGGATATCGAACTGGGCACCGACTACAGCTGGCAGAGCGAAGTGCAGTACGACATCAGCCAGAACCTCGACACCAAGCAAGGCGCCTACGGCATCTGGAACGCCAGCGTGGCCCTGGCCGACTACAGCAATGGCTGGCGCGTGGCGTTGCTGGCGAAGAACCTCGCCGACAAGTCCTACTCGCCGATGCTGGCCAGCGGCGGCAACTACATCTACCGCGCCGTACCCCGTGACGATGAACGTTACTTCGGCGTGCAACTGCGCAAGGATTTCTAGCATGAGCCGTCAACTGAAACTCGGCGCCTTCCTCATGGCCACCGGGCACCATGTCGCCGCCTGGCGTCACCCTGATGTACCGGCGAATGCCGGGCTGGATTTCGCCCAGTACAAGCACCTGGCGCGGGTCGCCGAAGCGGCCAGGTTCGATGCGCTGTTCGTGGCGGACAGCGTGGCGGCGGCCACTGGCGAGATCGCCAGCCATATGGCGCGTTCGGATCACTTCGAGCCGCTGACCTTGCTCTCGGCGTTGAGTGCAGTGACGGAGCACATCGGCCTGATCGCCACCGCCACCACGACCTACAACGAGCCCTACCATGTGGCGCGCAAATTCGCCTCGCTGGATCACCTGTCCGGCGGGCGCGCCGGCTGGAACCTGGTGACCTCGGACGCCGCCGCCGAGGCGCAGAACTTCGGCCGTGATGAGCACCTCGGCCACGGCGAACGCTACAGCCGCGCCCGTGAGTTTCATCAGGTGGTGACCGGCTTGTGGGACAGCTGGGAGGACGACGCCTTTGTGCGCGACAAGGCCAGCGGCAACTACTACGACCCGGCGAAGGTGCACGTGCTCGATCACGTGGGCGAACACTTTCGCGTCAAGGGCCCGCTGAACGTCGCGCGCTCGCCCCAGGGCCAACCGGTGATTGTGCAGGCGGGCTCGTCCGAGGCCGGTCGCGATCTGGCGGCGCAAACCGCCGAGGTGGTGTTTACCGCGCAGACGTCGCTGGAGAATGCCCAGGGGTTTTATGCCGACCTCAAGGGTCGTCTTGCGCAGTACGGACGGGAAGCGGACTCGTTGAAAATCATGCCTGGCGTGTTTGTGGTGGTCGGGCAAACCGAGGCTGAGGCGCAGGCGAAGTTCGAGGCGTTTCAGGATTTGGTTGAGCCCGAAGTCGGCGTCGCGCTGCTTGGGCGCATGCTCGGTAACTTCGACCTGTCCGGCTACCCGCTGGACGGGCCGTTGCCAGAGTTGCCACTGACTGACAGCGGCCAGCGCAGCCGTCAGCAGTTGCTCAGTGATTTGGCGCTTCGCGAGAACCTCACGCTGGCCCAACTGGGTCGAAAAATTGCCGGTGGCCGCGGGCACTACAGCCTGATCGGCACGCCGGAGCAGATCGCCGACGAGCTGCAACGCTGGTTCGAAAACGGCGCCGCCGATGGCTTCAATATCCTGGTACCGCACCTGCCCGGTGGGCTGGAGGATTTCGCCCAGTGGGTGGTGCCCGAGCTGCAACGGCGTGGCTTGTTCCGCAACGAATACAGCGGCTCCACCTTGCGTGACAACCTCGGTTTGGCGCGCCCCGAAAGCCGCTTTAAAAAGGACCGTCCATGAAGATTCGTGCACTGGCATTGGCCTTGCTGGCCGTGACGCAAACCGCCCTTGCCGCCGACCCCGCCTCCCTGCGCATCGGCTACCAGAAAGGCTCCATCGCCCTGGTATTGGCCAAGGAGCATGGCCTGCTGGAAAAGCGCTTCCCGCAGACTGACGTGAAGTGGATCGAATTCCCCGCTGGCCCGCAGATGCTCGAAGCCCTCAACGTCGGCGCGCTGGATGTGGGCTCCACCGGTGATATCCCACCGCTGTTCGCCCAAGCGGCAGGCGCAGACCTGGTCTACATCGGCGCCGAACCGCCCAAGCCCAGCGCCGAAACCATCCTGGTGCGCAACGACAGCCCGCTGCACTCAGTGGCAGACCTCAAGGGCAAGAAAGTCGCGTTCCAGAAAGGCTCCAGCTCCCACAACCTGATCCTGCGCGCACTGAACAAGGCCGGGCTGAGCTACCAGGACATCCAGCCGGTGTACCTGCCACCGGCCGATGCGCGGGCGGCGTTTGAACGCGGCAGCGTGGATGCCTGGGCGATCTGGGAACCCTATTCGTCGCTGGCGCTGAGCCAGAGCCCGAGCCATGTGCTGGCCAACGGTGAAGGCTTGGGCTTGTCGGGGCCGGTATACACCGCGCGGCGCGAATACGCCAAGGCTAACGGCGCCTTTGTCCACGATCTGCTCGGTGAACTCAGCAGCGCTGAAGCGCTGACCCGCAGCCAGCGGGAAGACAGCTTGAAGGTGCTGACCGGTTTTATGGGGCTGCCTGCCGAGGTGATTGCGCGGTACATGGACAATCGCCCGCCTTCGCCGATCTTGCCGATTGACGAGAAGATCATCCAGGCGCAGCAGGCAACCGCCGACCTGTTCTACCAAAACCACCTGCTACCCAAAGCCATCGACGTCAACAAGGCCGTGTGGAGATCAGAAGCCAACTGAGATCTAAGTGTGGGAGCGGGCTTGCTCGCGAATGCGGGGTGTCAGTCAAAGATGCTTTAACTGATCCACCGCTTTCGCGAGCAAGCCCGCTCCCACATTTTCTGACCGCGTCAGGCTTGAGGGCGGGTGCTTTTTTCGATCAGACACATGGGAGTGCCAGCAATCGGTTCCTGCATCACCTGAACCTGCACATCAAACACCTGCCGCATCAGCTCAGCACTGATCACCTCCCCCGGCGCCCCATCGGTCACCAACTTCCCGCCATGCATCACCGCCAAGTGATCAGCATACCGGCAAGCCTGGTTGATATCGTGCAGCACCGTAATCACGGTCTTACCTTCGGCGGCCAATTCCCCCATCAAGTCCAGCAACTCAACCTGATGACTGATATCGAGGTAGGTGGTCGGTTCATCCAGCAACACCACCGGCGCGTTTTGCGCCAACACCATCGCCAGCCACGCGCGCTGGCGCTGGCCGCCGGACAAATCCGCCAACGCGCGATCTGCCAAAACGTCGAGTTCCAGGCGCTGCATAGCCTGGGTCACATGGGACTGATCGTTGCCACTCAGCCGCCCCCACAGCGAGTTGTGCGGGCTGCGGCCATAGGCAACCAACTGGCGCACGCTGACCCCTTCCGGCACCGGCAATACTTGCGGCAAAAACGCGATCTGCCGCGCCAGTTGGCGTGCGGAAAGGCTGGCGTAGGCCTGGCCATCCAGGGTCAGCTCGCCCTGGGTTGGCTTGAGAATGCGCGCAAACGCCTTGAGCAACGTGGACTTGCCGCAGCCATTGGGGCCGATCAGCGCCGTGACCTTGCCCGCCGGCGGCGTGAACGACAGCCCTTGCACGATGCGCGTGGCGCCGTAACCGATATCGAGCTGGTGTGCCTGCAGAATACTCATGTGATCAGCCCTTGAACCGTGCCAGCAACCAAAGAAAATACGGCGCGCCAATCACCGCCGTGAGCACGCCGGCGGGGATTTCGCTGGGGGCGATCAAGGTGCGTCCCAGCGTGTCCGCCAGCACCAGCAGCAACGCGCCAATCAGCATCGCCGCCGGCAGCAAAAATTGGTGGTGCCCGCCCACCAGCCTGCGCGCCATGTGCGGCGAGACCAGGCCAATAAAACCAATCGGCCCGATCACCCCCACGCCCAGGCTGGTCAACAGCACGGCGCAGGCCATCGCCAGCCAGCGCGTGCGGTTCAGCGCAGTGCCCAGGCTGTGGGCCGCTTCGTCGCCAAGGGCGATCAGGTTCAGCGGCTTGGCCAGGCACAGGCCCAGCGGGATCAATACAAGGAACGGCAACACCAACGCCACATGGTGCCAGTTGCGGCTCCACAGGCTGCCGGTGAGGGCAAGCAGCGCGGTGTTGATATCCAGCGGGTGGGACAGGATCAGGAACTCGGTGACGCTGGACAAGGTCACCGCAATCGCCACCCCGGACAGCGCAAAACGCACCCCGGAAAAACTCACCCCGGTGTTGTACAGCGCCAACAGCAACGCGCCGCCCGCCCCGCCCAGGCACGCCACCAGCGGCAGCCAGGCAATCGGCAACTGCGGCCAGCTGATGATCGCCACGGTCAGCGCCAGCCCGGCGCCCTGGGTCACGCCGAGGATTTCCGGCGAGGCCAGCGGGTTGCGGATCACCCCCTGCACAATCGCCCCGGCCAGGCCGAAGGCGGCACCGGCAAGGATCGCGATCAGGCTGCGCGGCAGGCGGTGGTTCCACACTTCAAAGTCGAGGGCGTCGTGGGCCAGCAGGCGCTCCAACACGATGGCGGGCTTGAGCCACAAGGTGCCGGCGCTGAGGCTGACAAAAGCCGCCAACAGCAACAGGCCGAGCAGCAGCCACAGGCGCAAGGTTGGGCGGATCATAGGGCGCGCCTGGCAAGAAAGAGGAAGAACGGCGCGCCGATCAACGCGGTGACCACGCCCGCCGGGGTTTCCACCGGGAAGGCCACCGCACGGCTGAGCAGGTCGGCGCCGAGCACGATCACCGCGCCCAATGCGGCACTCAGCGGGATCAGCCAACGGTAATCATTGCCGAGGAACTGGCGCAGGATATTCGGTGCGATCAGCCCGACAAAACCAATCGGCCCCACCGCGCAGACACTCGCGCCCACCAGCAACAGGCTGGCGACAAACACCTGCAAACGCAGGCTGGCGATGCCCACGCCCAGGGAGCGCGCGGCGTCTTCGCCGAGGTTGATCAGGTTCAGCCGGGGCGCACACCACAGCGCCCACAGGCCGCCGATCAAGGTGCACGGCCAGAGCAATTGCACTTGCGCGGCGCCGACGTTGGCCAGCGAACCGGCCAGCCAGTTGAGCACGCTTTGCGCCTGGGCCTCGACCAGGATCACCGTGAGCCGGGTCAAGGCCGCGCACAACGCCGCGACGGCCACGCCGGCCAATACCAGGCGGCCTTGGGCGGTGGTCGGCGACCAGGCGCCGCCGAGGCTGAACACCGTGACCCAGGCCAACGCGCCGCCCAGACAGGTCATCAACAACGCGCCACCGGCAAACGGCGGTGCAACCAGACCCGTCGAGAACAACGCCAAACCCAACGCCGCGCCGGCCGTCACGCCAAACAAGGAAGGCGAGGCCAGGCGATTGCGCGTGATGCCCTGCATCAGCGCCCCGGCCAAGCCCAGGCAGGCACCGACCAACGCCGCACACACCGCACGCGGCACCCGCAGTTGGGCGACGATGTAGGCCATATTGCCGCCGACGCTGCCCTGATGGACCAAGCCATTCCACGCGTCCGTCGCCGTAATCGTGAACGGCGACCAGCTGTACAGCGAGTACCAGAACAACACGGCGCCCAGCAGCACGATGCCCGCCGCCGCGAAACTGCGCTGCACGCTTATTGACTCAATACGGCTTTGCCGCCTTTGAGAATCGCCAAGGCGTCTTCGGCGATCTGCTCCGACGCCAGCACCCCACGGTTGCGCGCCCAGCTGTCGCCGTCCACTTCAGCGACGTGCTGATTGCGCACAGCGCCAAGCACTTGCCACAACGGCTGTTTGCTCCAGCTATCGACGATGCTAGGGCGACGGTAATGGCCCACCAGCAACCAGCCGGGGTCGAGGGCCAGTAATTGTTCCAGGCTGACGAACTCAGTGGGCGCCGCGTTGGCACGCACCGACGGCACTTTCAGGCCGATGGCTTGCAGCACGCTGCCGGCGTAGGAGTCCGGGCCGTGCACGGAAAAGCTGTCTTCACGGGCGACGCCAAACAGCACGCTGGCGCCGGCGGGGATTTGTTGCGCAATGGCCTTGAGGTTTTCGCGGTTCTGCTGGATACGCGCTTCCATCTCTGCGCTCTTGCCCAGCGCCTTGCCGATCAGCTCGGCGGATTTCAGGCTGCCCTGGTAATCCTCACCGCGCGACGGCAACAGCAGCGTCGGCGCGATGCTCGACAGGTCGCTGTACAACGCCTGGTGGCGGTTGAGGTCGGCGACGATCAGGTCCGGCTTGAGCCGGGCAATTTCCTCGATGCTCGGCTGCGAGCGCAGGCCCACGGACTGCCACTGGCCGATGGCCTGGCGCACACGGGGCAACACGCGGTTGGCGTCGCCATCATCGGCGGCGCCCACGGGTGTCACGGCAACGGCGGCAAGGCTGTCGAGAAAGGAGAACTCCAGCACCACCACGCGCTTGGGCGCATCCGGCAGATGCACGGTATGTTGGCCGTCATTGAGGTCGATGGGCGCAGCGCTGAGTACGCTTGAAGAAAACGCCAAGAGGCAGGCGGCAATGGTGGGGATGGAGCGCAGCATTCGCATGAAGAGGACCTCGGCGTTGAAACACCCAGGCTAGACAGGCCTGGGAAAACGGCGGGTACTATTCCATATCAGGGCGGTGTGATCAAAAAACATTCTCATTGATCGTTCCCACGCTCCGCGTGGGAATGCCAATTTGGACGCTCTGCGTCCGCTTGTGTGACGCAGAGCGTCACGGGATGCATTCCCACGCGGAGCGTGGGAACGATCATCGGTACAAATCTAGAAATCGACGGTGGCCGACAGCAGGTAGGTGCGTGGTGTTGCCAACGTCAGCCCCGGCTCGCTGTCATCCGACGCACCGGCCGAGCTCCAGTAGCGTTTATCCGCGACGTTCTCCACGTTCGCGCGCAAGGTCACGTGCTTGTCATCCACCTTGAACGCATACCGTGCGCCCACGTCGATACGGTTCCAGGCGTCGATTTCCTTGACGTTGGACTGGTCCAGGTACTGCGAGCTGGAATGGATGCCACGGCTGGTCAGGGTTACGCCTTCCAGGCCCGGCACGTCCCATTCGGCGCCGAGGTTGACGTTGTATTTGGGCGTGGCCGGGGCGCGGTTGCCGTCCCAGGTGCCGTTGGTGGTGTCTTTGAGTTTGCTGTCGATGTACATCACGCCGCCGAGCAAACGCACACCCTTGAGCGGTTCGCCGAACACACTCAATTCTGCGCCGGCGTTCTCGCGCTTGCCGTTGGGCCCGAACAGTCTTGTGGTGGCGTTGGTTTCATAGGCGGGTTGCTTGATGCGGAACACCGCCGCCGTCACGGCGAAGGCGCCGGCGTCGTACTTGGCGCCGACTTCAACCTGGCGGCTGATGAACGGCGGGAAGATTTCGTCGCTGTTGCTTGAGGTGGTCGGTGCGATCTTGCCTTGGCTCAGGCCTTCCATGTAGTTGGCGTACAGCGACAGCCGGTCGGTGGCCTTGAACAGCAGGCCGCCGGAGGGCGAGAGTTTTTCTTCGTCGTAGGCGGTCTTGCCTTTGATGCCATTGCTCCAGTCATCCACCTTGACCCGCTGCCAGCGTGCGCCGAGGGTCAGCAGCAGGCGGTCGTCGAAGAAGCCGAGGGTGTCGGACAGGGCCACGGCGCTGAATTTGTTTTCGGTGTAGACCTTGGCGTCCTGGCGCGTAGCAACGGATGGCGTTGGGGTTTGCACCGGGTTGTAGAGGTTGCTCGACGACTCGCCATAACGCGCGCCGCCGTTGGTGAAGTCCATGTCGAAATAGCTGGCCGCCAGGTTGACCTCATGGCTCACCGGCCCGGTGTGGAACCAGTTGCGCACGCCCGCCGTATAGGTGCGCACGTTTTCATCGCGGGTAAAGTCGCGGGGCTGCACCCTGAAATCGCCGGCGGCGTTGCTGACGGAGACGGCATGGCGCAGGAAGTCGTGGTTGCTTTTACGCACGCCGACGCCGCCGTAGAGCATCACGTTGTCGCTGAGATCGTACTCGCCGTTGAAGGTGCCGAAGGTGTCGTTGGTGCGCGCCTTGCTCCAGGCTTGCGCATAGTTGCGACGCACGTCGCTGGCCTTCGGTACGGGTGCGGCGGCGGCCACCTGGACACGCTCCTGGGGTGCGTCGGTGTCGCGTTCGGTGTGGCCGATGTCGGTGGAAAGGCGCAGGCGTTCGCCGCGAAAATCCAGGCCGAGCACGGCCATTTCGCGATCGACGCTCTGGTGATCCCAGGCGGTATTGCCGGCCTGCTTCACGCCGTTGAAGCGGATGCCGAACTTGTTGTCTTCGCCAAAACGTCGGCCCACATCCACCGCCCCGCCCGCTTGGCTTTCCGAGGCCCAGGTGCCGGTGAATGAGGTGATGTCCTTGTCGGTGGCGCGCTTGGGCACCACGTTGATCCCGCCGCCCACGCTGCCACGGGGCGAGATGCCGTTGATCAACTGGGTCGGGCCTTTGAAGATATCGACGCGATCGGCCATTTCCATATCGATGGTGTAGGTCGGCAGCACGCCGTAGAGGCCGTTATAGGACACATCACTGTTGAACAGGCTGAACCCGCGAATGGTGAACTGTTCATATCGCCCACCGGCCGGGTTGGTGGCGCGGACCGAAGGGTCGCTGGCGATCAGTTCGCCGAGGGTGCGCGCCTGCTGGTTTTTCACCGCGTCGGCGGTGTAGGTGGTGATGCTGAACGGGGTTTCCATAAAGTCCCGCGTGCCCAGCATGCCCTGGGCGCCACGGCGTGCCACTTGGCCGCCGGCGTAGGTGTCGCCGTCGTACAGGCCGGTGGTGCCGAGGATCGAGGTTGGCGCCAGCTCCAACGTGCTGCCATCCGGTGCAGGTATGAGCATATAGGCGTGCTCGCCCATGGCTTGCAGTTGCAGGCCGGAGCCTTGCAGCAGCCGCGCGAAGCCCTCCTCCACGCCATATTCACCGGCCAGGCCGCTGCTACTGCGGCCGCTGACCAGCGCCGGGTCCACCGACAGGTTGACTCCCGCCAACCCGGCAAACCGGGTCAGCGCCGCACTCAGGCTGCCGGCCGGCACCTGGTAACTGCGGCGGGCGTCGTCGGCGTAGCTGACGGTGGCAAATAACGGGCTGGCGCTGAGGCTCAGCAGCAGGCTCAGTTTCAGCAAGGGGCGGACTACGGGCATTGGCGCAAGCTCTCGATAATGTGTACTTACCTGGAATGACCGCCGACGAGAAAAAAAGGGACAGGTGATTGGCATTATTTTTCAGCGCCCGCCAAATACCTCGCAGTGTTGCTCGGCCATGGCCAGCAGCGCGTCCACCACCACCCGCACTTTGGGTTGCACATAACGGGTGTGCGGCCAGATCACGTGAATCGGCATGGTCGCTCCCGCACAGTCGTCGAGCACCGTGACCAACGCGCCGCTGCGCAGGTGCTCGGCCACCAGCCAGGTGGGCAATTGGCACAAGCCGGCGCCGTCGAGCGTCGCCCGCAGCATCACGTCGCCGTCGCCGAACTCATGGCGCACCCGCACTTCCTGCTCTTCCACCGCCCCCTTGGCATTCGTCAACAGCCAGGTCTTACGCAGCCCGCTGCGCCAGCCAATGATGCAGTCGTGCGCCAACAGGTCGGTCTTGCTGTGCAATGGCGCAGCCGCTTGTAGATACTGCGGCGCGGCGCAGATCACCAGGCGTTGCTCGCCCAGGCGCCGGGCGACCAGTTCCGGGTCGTCGCGCAGGTCGCCGATGCGTACCGCCAGGTCGATGCCTTCGTTGACCATGTCCACTTTGCGCTCGCCGAAAGTTATGGTCAGGTCCAGTTGGGCATAACGCCGGGCCAGCGTAATCAGCATCGGCGCGATATGCCGGCGGCCGAACGCTGCGGGCAGGTCGATGCGCAAACGCCCCTTGGGTTCGGCGACGCCGCTCAAGAAGCTGCCTTCGACCCCGCGCAATTCCTCCATGACCCGCAGGCAACTGGCCAGGTACACCTCGCCTTCATGGGTCAGGCTCAACTTGCGCGTGGTGCGGTGCAGCAACTTGATCCCCAGGCGTTTCTCCAGGCGGCTCACGCTTTTGCCCACGGCCGAGCTGGTCACGCCCAACTGCAAGGCTGCAGCGGTGAAGCTGCCCAGTTGCGCCGCGAGGATAAATTCGGGGATGCCGTCGAATTGCAGGGTGTCCATGGGCGCCTCCGTCTGGGAAAGCCTGGATTCTATCCTGCCAGGATCAACTGAGCGTATTTATCGGGGATTAATCCAACCGCCACGCTGGAATAAGCTGGTCATCATTGTTCAATGACCACCCCAGCGAGGTCCCATGCACGCCGATCTGAACCGTCTCGTCACCCTGGAAGCCATTCGCACCCTGCGCCTGCGCTACTGCCATCACCTCGATACCTACGACATGGACGCGCTGGCGCAATTGTTTACCGCAGACGCGGTGTGCCACGTCGCCAGAGCGGGCTGGACCGGCCGCGAAGCGATAAAGGCCGGGCTGTCCCAGGCCTTTCGCGACTTTGATACGCAGCAACGCGGCCGTTATCCGTTCTTGCATGCCGTGTCCAACCACTGGATCGAGATCCTCGACGAGGACCGCGCCGAAGGCCGTTGCTACCTGACCGACTTCGTCACCCAGCGCCCGACCGGGGACAGCCCATTGCTGCTGCTCGGCGTGTACGTCGATGAATACCGCCGCGTGCAGGGAGAGTGGTTGATCAGCAGCACACGCCTGGACGTGGTGTGGCCACAGGCGTCCTGAACCTTCGTCACTTGCGGAGAATTTCCATGAGCAACCTGTTCCAACCCTACAACCTTACCGGCACCACGCTGGCCAACCGCGTGGTGATGGCGCCGATGACCCGCGCCCGTGCGCTGGACGACATCCCGGATGAACACACGGTGCTGTACTACGCGCAACGCGCCAGCGCCGGGTTGATCATCAGCGAAGGCGCACCGATTTCCCGCGAGGGCTGCGGTTACCTGTTCAACCCTGGGCTGTACAACGATGCGCAAGTCCAAGGCTGGCGCCGGGTCACCGATGCGGTGCATGCCAAGGGCGGCAAGATGTTCGCGCAGTTGTGGCATGTGGGGCGCGTCTCCCATGTGTCGATTCAGCCTGATGGCGGTGCGCCGGTGTCGTCGGTGGCGGTGACTGCCGCGCGGTCGAATGCTTATGCGTGGGTCGCTGAAGACCAGCCGGGGCCGGTGCAGGCCAGTATGCCGCGAGCCCTTGAGGCCGATGAAGTACGGCGCGTGACAGCCGACTTTGTCAGCGCCGCACGCCGCGCGATGGACGCCGGTTTCGACGGCGTCGAATTGCACGGTGCCAATGGCTATTTGTTCGAACAGTTCCACAACGGCGCGCTGAACACCCGCACCGACGAATACGGTGGTTCCATCGCCAATCGCCAGCGCTTCCTGCTGGAAACCCTTGATGCGTTGGCCGCCGAGATTGGCAGCGCGCAGGTCGGCGTGCGCCTTTCGCCGTTCGGTCGGCTGTTTGATATGCACCCGTACGCGCAAGAAGCCGAGGCTTGGCTAAGCCTCGCCGAGGCACTGAATACGCGCAGCCTCGCTTATGTGCATTTGAGCGATCAACTGACGATTGGCGCCGAAGCGATTCCCGCCGGGTTTGCCACGCAATGGCGCCAGGCTTATCAGGGCACGCTGATCGCGGCGGGCGGTTTCACGCGCGCCTTGGCCGAAGCGGTCTTGGCAAAAGGCGATCTGGATCTGGTGGCATTCGGGCGCCCCTTCATTGCCAACCCGGACCTGGTGGAGCGCATGCAGCACGACTGGCCGCTGGCCGAAGGTGATCGCGCCACGTTCTACGGCATCGACGGCAACCCGACGCGGGGTTACACCGACTATCCGCCCGCCAGCGTTACGCCGGCACCTGCAAGCCAACCTTGACCCGATCCAGCGCGACCAGGGTCTTGAACCACTTCACATTGGGGTTCTCGGCAAACAGCTGCCCGGCGAGGTCCTGGTATTCCTGCATACTCGCCACGTTGAGCACCAGCACGAAATCCGCCTCGCCGGTGACGTAGTAACACTGCTGCACCTGGGGTACGCAGAAGCTGGCTTTGGTCGCCGCCAGCGCTTCGGCGCTGGTGCGCTCCACGGAAACCTCGGCAATGATGGTGATCGGCTTGCCGGCTTTGGCCGGGTCGACCACCGCGACATTCGCGATGATCACCCCGCCCTCTTCCAGACGCTTGATCCGCCGCTGCACGGCGGCGGTGGAGAGGTTGACCTTTTCGGCCAGGGTACGCAGGGGCACAGCGTTGTCATGCTGGACCAGGGCCAGGATCGACCAGTCGAAACCGTCCAGGTCCAGCGTGGAAGATGCGGGTTTGGCCATCGGGGGGCGCGCTCGACAAGGTGAGGGGGGATGTCGAACACAGCCTCGATTTGGAGAGCGGTGACGACTTGGGCGCCAATACTATCCCAAGTGTTCTGGTGTACGGGTGCAAGGCTGGGTGCGATGTTGCCTGGGCTGGCGCCTTCGCAGCGATGCGGCGACCCGACAAGCCAGCTCCCACATTTTGAACGATGTACACCTGACACAGCCTGTAAACCCAATCCCCTGTGGGAGTTGTCGAGCTTTAGCGAGGCTACGAAGGCGGTGGGTCAGGCAGCGGAAATGCTGCCTGACCCACCGCTATCGCAGGCAAGCCAGCTCCCGCATTTTGAACGGTGTACACCTGACACAGCCTGTAAACCCAATCCCCTGTGGGAGTTGTCGAGCTTTAGCGAGGCTGCGATGGCGGTGGGTCAGGCAGCGGGAATGTTGCCTGTGCCGCCGCTTTCGCAGCGATGCGGCGACCCGACAAGCCAGCTCCCACATTTTGAGCGGTGTACACCTGACACAGCCTGTAAACCCAATCCCCTGTGGGAGTTGTCGAGCTTTAGCGAGGCTGCGAAGGCGGTGGGTCAGGCAGCGGGAATATTGCCTGTGCCGCCGCTTTCGCAGCGATGCGGCGACCCGACAAGCCAGCTCCCACAATTAACCGGGTTCACAGGTCAAAATGTGGGAGCAACTGTGTTGACGGGGTCCACAAGGCAAAATCGTCCTCACCACACGGCGATATGGGAGTCCGCTCGCGGCTCTGTGCCGCCGCACAATACGCCGCTGACCGGGTCGCGCAGGATGATTTGCCCGCGGCCGTAGTCGGTGAGGTCGCTGGCGATTTGCACTTGGTGGCCGCGGCGCGCCAGGGCGTTGGCCAGGTCGCGCGAGGCGCCTTGCTCGATGCCGACCTTCATCTCGCCCAGCCATTGCCAGCGCGGCGCGTCCAGGGCGGCTTGCGGGTTGAGGCCGAAATCCACCAGGTTCATCACCATCTGCACATGGCCCTGGGGCTGCATGTAGCCACCCATCACGCCGAACGGGCCAAGGGCCTGGCCGTCTTTGGTGAGGAAGCCGGGGATGATGGTGTGGAAGGTTTTCTTGCCCGGCGCCAGGCAGTTGGCGTGGGTGGGGTCGAGGCTGAATTCCTGCCCACGGTTCTGCAGGGCGATGCCGCTGTCGGGCAGCACCACGCCGGAGCCGAAGCCGTGGTAGTTGCTCTGGATGAACGAGACCATGTTGCCTTCGGCGTCCGCCGTGGCCAGGTACACCGTGCCGCTGGCGTGGGGGTCGCCGGGTTTGGGCGGCTGGGCCTGTTCGCCGATCTGCGCGCGGCGGCGGCTGCTGTAGTCGTCGCTCAACAAATCCGCAACGGCCACGCGCATGTGCAGCGGGTCGGTGATGTAGTGCAGGCCGTCGCTGTAGGCGAGCTTCATGGCTTCCAGTTGGCGGTGCCAGGTCTGTTGGCTGTCGCGGTGATCGAAGCTGAAGCCTTCGAGGATTTTCAGCGCCATCAGGGCGACGAGGCCCTGGCCGCTGGGGGGGATTTCCCAGACGTCGACGCCACGGTAGTTGACGTGGATCGGCTCCACCCACTGCGCGCGGTAATCCTTGAGGTCGCTGGCGCGCAAGTAGCCGCCGCTGGCCCGGGAGTGGGCATCCAGGCGCTCGGCGAGAGCGCCGCGATACAGGCTTTCGCAGCGGGTTTCAGCGAGTTCTTCAAGGGTGCGGGCCTGGGCTGGGTTGCGGAACAGCTCCCCGGCCCGAGGCGCGCGGCCGTCGATCAAGAAGGTGGCGAACCAGGCATCCAGCACCGGGTCGCGATGGGGGCTGAATTCATCCAGGGCGATCTGCCATTGATGGGCAACCACCGGCGACAGCGGAAAACCGTCCCGTGCCAGGCGGATGGCCGGTTGCAGCAACTCGGCAAACGGCAGCTTGCCGAATCGTTGCGACAACTCGGCCCAGGCTGATGGGCAACCGGGCACTGTGACGGGGGTCCAGCCATACAGCGGCATCTGTTCATGCCCCGCAGCCTTGACCGCCTCGACACTCAAGGCCGCCGGTGCATGGCCGTTGCCGTTCAGGCCATGCAACTGGCCCTTGCACCAGACCAACGCGAACGCGTCACCGCCCAGGCCGCAGCCAGTGGGCTCGACCACCGTCAACGCGGCCGCCGTGGCGATGGCGGCGTCGATGGCGTTGCCGCCCTGTTGCATGATCTCGATACCGGCCTGCGCAGCCAGCGGTTGGGACGCCGCGACCATGCCGCGTTGGGCAAACACGCTCTGGCGTTGCGACGGATAAGGGTACTCGTGAGCCGAAAATTTCAACATGGCAAAGGGTCTTCCACACTAGGTTTCAGGTCATAACACGCGGCTGAGAAACGCACGGGTACGTGGGTGGCTGGGGTGGCTGAAAATCTGTTCCGGCGGCCCCTGTTCGATCAGTTCGCCCTGGTCGAGCACCACCACACGGTCGGCCACTTCACGGGCAAAGCCCATTTCGTGGGTGACCACCACCATGGTCATGCCCTCCTCGGCCAACTCCTTCATCACTTGCAGCACTTCGCCGACGGTCTCCGGGTCGAGGGCGCTGGTGGGTTCGTCGAACAGCATGGCCTGGGGTTTCATCGCCAGGGCGCGGGCAATCGCCACCCGCTGTTGCTGGCCGCCGGAAAGCATCGACGGGTAATGGTTGGCCTTGTCCGCCAGGCCGACCCGCGCGAGCAAGCCACGCGCCTGCTCCAGGGCTTCGGCACGCGGAGTGCCGAGCACGTGGATGGGCGCTTCGATAATGTTTTCCAGGGCGGTCATGTGCGGGAACAGGTTGAAGCGCTGGAACACCATGCCGATGTCGCGGCGCTGGCGGGCGATGTTGCGCTCCGAATCACGCACCAGGCTGCCGTCGCTGCGTTCGCGGTAGCCCATGGCACGGCCGTTGACGCGGATGCGCCCGCCCTGGATGTCTTCCAGCAGGTTGATGCAACGGATGAAGGTGGTCTTGCCCGAGCCCGAGGCGCCGATCAGCACCACCACTTCGCCGCGTCGCACTTGCAGGGAGATGCCCTTGAGGATCTGCAAGTCGCCGAACGACTTGTGCAGGTCCTGGGCGTCGATGATCAGTTCGTCACTTTTATGCGCCATGGTTAGCGTCCCCTCAGCAGTTTCAAGGTGCTGCGCCCGAACATGCGGCTGGAGGCCGGTGGCGGCGCCGAAGGCCGGTCGGACTGGCCGAAACGCGCTTCCAGCCAACGCTGAAAAAAGCCCCACAGGGTGGTGAGCATCAGGAAGTAGATCGCCACCACCAGGTACAACTCGAACACACGGAACGTCGCCGAGGTGACCATCTGCGTGCTGAGCAACAACTCCTGCACACCGATCACGCTGACCAGGGTGGTGTTCTTGAGCATCACGTTGAACTCATTGCCCAACGGCGGCACGATTACGCGGAACGCCTGGGGCAGCACAATGCGCCGCATCAGCTTGGCGAAGCCCATGCCCAAGGAACGCCCCGCTTCGTATTGGCCCTTGTCCACCGCACCGATGCCGGCGCGGATGATCTCGGCCATATACGCGCCTTCGTTGAGGCCCAGGGCGATGATGGCCGCCTGGATATTGCCGGGCACAATCAGGCCGAACAGCTCGATGTCCTCGAAACGAAACAGCCCGCCCGCCGCCAGCGCCGTGTACAGAAACACGATCTGCACCAGCAGCGGCGTGCCGCGCATCAACCACACATAAAACCGCACCGGCAGGTGCAACAGCGGGTTCTTCGACAGACGCAACAGCGCCGCCGCCAGCCCCAGCGCGCACCCCAACAGCATGGCCAGCACGCTGATCAGGCACGTCAGCCAGAGCCCGTTGAGGTACACCCCGCTGGGCTGTAACAGGTACTGCCAGAACACATCCCAATTGAAATTCATCGCCGCCCAGCCTCAGTCGAGTGTGTCGCTGCTGACATGCCATTTGTTCAACAGCTGCACGTAGCTGCCGTCGCTGCGCATATCGCTGATCACCTGCTGCACGGCGGCGGTCAGTTGTGGATCGTCCTTGCGCATGCCCAGGCCGGTGAGGATGCGACTGAACGCCGGCACGCCTTCCTCGAACAGATCCGGGGCCATTGCTGCGTAATAACCGGCGGTTTCCACGGTGGTGCCGTAGGCGTCCACCTGACTGATGCGCAGGGCCTGGAAGGCGTCGGTGTCGGTGTTGTACACCACCAGTTTCATCGGTGGCTTGCCGGCTTTGACCAGGCTTTCGTTCTGGGCGTCGAGCAGGGTCTTGATGGTGGAGCCATTCAGCACCGCGACCTTGTGCGCGGACAAGTCATCCAGGGTCTTGATGCCCTTGGGGTTGCCCTTGGGCACCACCACCGACTGGCTGGAATACATGTAGTTGACGATGTCGATCACCTGGCGCCGTTCGGGCTTGTCGAACAGTTGGTCGACAATCATGTCGCACTGCTGCGCGAGCAAGGCCGGCACCAGGCCAGAGAACGGGATCACCCGCCACTGCACCTGTTTGTCGCCCAGGCGCTTGGCGATTTCGAGGCCCAGGTCGACGGTCAGCCCGCGCGGTTTCTGTGCTTCATCGAAGGACACCAGGGGCGGCGAGTCCATCCCCGAGCAGTAGGTGAGTTTGTCGACTTTCTGCAAGCGCTCCGGCACTTGGAGTGCCGCAACGGCCCCTTGTGCGCAGAGCCCGAGGGAGACAGCCACCAGCAAGGCGCGGCGTTTATGCATGACCAGACACTCCAGTTCGTTGGTTAACGGGGCAGGACTCAAAGTCAAAACACGGGCGGGCTTGGGCCCACCTCTGATTATTTTTCCGATTGCAAAAACTGGATCAGCGCCGGCACGGTGCCTTCGATGTGCTCACGCACCACGGCTTCGGCGCGGGCAGCGTCGCCGACACGGATGGCATCGAGGATCACCGCGTGTTCCTGGCGGGCGCTGAGGGGTTTGTCGCCGTGCTGCAACCACAGGCGCATAGGCGCTTCCACCAGCGAGTACAGGGCCGAAATCTGCTTCATCAAACGCGGGCGGCCACTGAGGCTGCACAGGTATTCGTGAAACGCGCGGTGACGGCTGACCCACGCGGCGCTTTCGTCGCGGTAGTCATCCATTTCGTCGAGCATGCGTTCCAGGGCAGCCAATTGGCGCTCGCCGATCCGCCCCACTGCGACACGCACCGCCAGGCCTTCGAGAGCGCTACGCATCTCGAACACCTCGTGCAACTCGTCGATATCCAGGCCGCTGACGATGGCGCCGCGATTGGGCCGCAGCGTCACCAGGCCCTGGGCATCCAGGCGACGAAACGCTTCGCGCACCGGCATGCGGCTCATGCCGATTTCGCTGGCGATGTCTTCGGCAATCAGCCGGTCGCCCTTGCGGTAACGGCCGTTGCAAATGGCGTCGAGCAGGAAGTTGTAGGCCTCCTCCTCGGCGGTGAGGGGCTGGCGGTCAACGTAAGCGGGGGCAAATTGCATCGGCAGCACCTTTTGAATTTTTGTATCCAATTATCCACGAATACAAAAAGGCAGGATGCGTGCCAACTAATCTGGGGATGAACCAAGTGATTGATTTGGATGGAGTACCGGGAAAATATCGATCGTCAAGCCAAGCGCTTGTGTAGGAAATTGCTACCAAATGGCTCAGAAAGCGCACCGTCTGTGGGCTGAAGTAACGGTGAGTGCGCATGAATGCTGCCAACTCTGGGAAATATCCCACTCAAAAATCGGCGCTTAGGCTGATTAACTTTGTTTTAAGAAGGAACTCAACGATGCCTCCTAAGGTCGGGTGATGTAAGAACTTTCTTCTAACTTCAAGGTTGGGCCTGATGAAACAGACATCCTTCGTCGCCATGGAGCATGCCGGTAGCACTCAGCAAGCTTTACACGCCCCCTTCACCGCCAGCTGGCTCTCGACCCAATACGCTCTGGACCTGAGCGATTTTGAAGCCTGCCGGAACACCGAGTCGGGCGCAGTCTTCATCATTGCCTCCGGACCATCAGCCAAGTCGTTTCCCCTCGGGCAATTTGCGCACGTGCCAATGATCACGATGAATGGCGCCATCTCGATGTTTCTGGACACTGACATCAAGCCGTACTTTTACGCCTGCACGGACAGAAGTTTCTCCGAACAGCAGCCCGATTTATTCAAACACGCCATGGCAATCAGCCAGAGGGTTGCGCTGTGGGAAGACCACGCGCGATCTGCGCATGTTCGCCCCACGGGGCGGCTTTACCCGTTGTCCAAAGCCAAGCGGCCTTCCTGGCTGGAATCTGTGCTGGGCAAACACAACGCATTGGTCGTCAATCATCCCTTGCTGCCCAGCCGCGAAAGACCGCTGGGGTTCAGCAAAGACATGAGCGAGGGCTTTTTTGATGCGCGAACCGTGGCCTATCTGGCCATACAGCTGGCGTTCCATGTGGGGTTCACCCAAGTCTTTCTGGTGGGCGTTGATCTGGACGAGCGCTCAGGCAGGTTTTACGAGAACGCAGAATCCACTCACTCACCCTGCGGGCTCGATCAACACTACTTCACGCGCATATTGCCGTCGTTCGAATTGATGTCCGATAAGGTTATCGGTGATGACTTCAGGGTTTACAACCTGTCTGACATCTCGAGAATTCCTGACAGTGTTGTCCCGCATGCCACCCTGGCAGATGTCGAGGAAATGCTCGCGTAAGACAGCGAAGCCAGAAACGAGAAGCCCGGCGCTGGGCCGGGCTTCAATGTAACAACGTCAGGCACTAACGATGCTTGTTCTTGTGTTTATGCTTGTTGTTGCCTTTGTGCTTCTTACCATCCGATCTATGACTACTCTCATCATCTGCCAGGTTATTCCCCAGCGCGCCGCCGGCTGCACCCCCTACACCAGCGCCGATAGTCGATCCCGTTGTGCCTCCGAGACGATTACCAATGAGCGAGCCGCCGGCTGAGCCGATACCGCCACCTATTGCGGCTTCCGCTCTGTTGCCTCGTTGAGCGCCGACAGCACTACCGGCTGCACCACCAACACCTGCGCCTACCGCTGCGCCGGTTGAGCCACCGAGTTGTTGACCTACGATATTGCCAAGTGCACCACCAACGCCGCCTCCAAGAGCGGCTGTGCCATCTCCGGCGGCCATCGCTCCTTGCGAAATGAGGGCGCCCAAAACCAGGGCGGGTAGTGTCATTTTCATTTTGTGAACCTCTATGGGTTGTCAGCAGGCGCTCACGGTTTCAAGCACGCCTAGCATTAGGATTAGAACAAAAGGCCGAAGTTCTATACCGACTATGCCCAGGGGCGAATGGTTGTAACAAGGTATGCCGTGATGGAGGCGGCTATGCAGTCACTGTAATGGGGACAGACGCCCCAGATACGACGAACCCCGCGTTGGGCGGGGCTGTGAGTGAACCGCTTTCTTCTGGATTTGGTTCAGCTTCTTTGGCGTGGGCTCGCGTCCGGCCGCCGAGTGCATGGGGCAGGCGTGAAGTCCCGCAAAAATCACGCACATGAAAAAGGCCAATGCTGTGAGCATTGGCCTAAATCACTGAAAAATATGGTCGGGACGGAGTGATTCGAACACTCGACCCCTAGCACCCCATGCTAGTGCGCTACCGGACTGCGCTACGCCCCGACTAGGCGTGTTACTGGGTTTGCTTCTTAACGAAGCGACCCGAAATATACCGCAAGCTTTTGAAATGTGGAAGTATTTTAAAAGCTTGAATCACTTCTTCAAAACCACCAGCACATCTTCCAGTTCGGCGATCATCTGGCGGATCATTTGCTTGTATTGGGTGGTGTCGTCTTTGGCTTCATCACCGGACATACGCTGGCGCGCACCGCTGATGGTGAACCCCTGGTCGTACAGCAACGCGCGGATCTGTCGGATCATCAGCACGTCCTGGCGCTGATAATACCGACGGTTCCCGGTGCGTTTGACGGGGTTGAGTTGAGGAAACTCCTGCTCCCAATAGCGCAGCACGTGCGGTTTGACCGCACAGAGCTCGCTGACTTCACCAATGGTGAAGTAGCGTTTGCCTGGGATGACGGGTAGCTCGTCGTTATGACTTGGTTCCAGCATAAGCCTCAACTCGGGCCTTCAACTTCTGCCCTGGACGAAAGGTGACCACACGGCGAGCCGTGATCGGGATTTCTTCTCCCGTTTTTGGATTGCGGCCAGGCCGCTGGCGTTTGTCCCGCAGGTCAAAATTGCCGAAACCGGACAATTTGACCTGCTCGTTGTCTTCCAGAGCGTGTCTGATTTCTTCAAAAAACAGCTCGACCAATTCCTTGGCCTCGCGCTTGTTCAGACCCAGCTCTTCGTACAGACGTTCCGCCATCTCAGCTTTCGTCAAAGCCCCCATACGTCACTTCCTTAACGTGGCGTTCAACCTTTGTTCGAGCGAGGTGAGGATATTTTGTGTCGTGGTATTCACCTCATCGTCATTAAGAGTGCGCGATGGATGCTGCCAGGTCAAGCCAACTGCAAGGCTTTTTCTATGCGGATCAATACCTTTACCCTGATAGACGTCAAATAGCCTGAGGTCTGTCAGCCATTCCCCTGCATTTTCACGGATTACATCCAGAACGGCAGTGGCGGCCACTTCACGGTCGGCGATCAAGGCCAGGTCGCGGCGCACTTCAGGGAAGCGCGACAGCTCGCTGAATTTAGGCATCTTGCCAGAAGCCACTTCAGCCAGGACCAGCTCGAACACGAACACCGGACGGTCAAGACCGAGGGTTTTCGACAGTTCCGGGTGGATGGCACCAACGAAACCAACCAAACGCCCTTCACGCTCGATACGCGCAGTCTGGCCCGGGTGCAACGCCGGGTGGCTGCCTGGCAGGAAGGTGAAGGCATCCAGTGCACCGGCGAAGCCCAGTACCGCTTCCACGTCAGCCTTGACGTCGAAGAAGTCCACGGCATCGCGGCCCTGCGCCCAGCCTTCCGGCAGACGGCTACCGCACACCACGCCAGCCAGCATCGGCTCTTGTTTCAGGCCATCGAGTTGGCCGACAAAACGCAGGCCGCTTTCGAACATGCGCACGCGGTCTTGCTGACGGTTCAGGTTGTGGGAAAGTGCTTTCACCAGGCCTGGCCACAGGGACGAACGCATGGCCGCCATGTCGTTGGAAATCGGGTTGGCCAGCAACAGCGGCTCGACGCCCGGGTTGAACAGTTCGAACTGCTTCGGGTCGATGAAGCTGTAGGTCACCGCTTCCTGGTAACCACGGGCAACCAGCAGGCGACGCAGCTCAGGCAGGTGCGCACGCGCCTCGGCCTTGGGTTGTGGCGCCAGACGCGCTTGCGGGTAACGAACCGGCAGGCGGTTGTAGCCGTACAGGCGCGCCAGTTCTTCGATCAGGTCAACTTCGAGGCTGATGTCGAAACGATGACTTGGCACTTCAACGTGCCACTGCCCTTCCCCGCTCACGGAGATAGCCAGGCCCAGGGCCGACAACAGTTGCTCGATTTCAGCCGGCTCGATCACCAGGCCCAGCATCTGCTCGACGCTTTTGGCACGCAGGGTGATTGGCGCAACGGACGGCAAGTACTGTTCGTTGACGGTTTCGGTGATCGGGCCGGCTTCGCCGCCGGTGATCTCCAGCAGCAGGCCGGTGGCGCGCTCCATGGCTTCACGGGCCAGCTGCCAGTCCACGCCACGCTCGTAGCGGTGCGAAGCATCGGTGTGCAGGCCATAGGAACGGGCCTTGCCAGCGATGGCGATCTGGTCGAAGAACGCGCTTTCAAGGAAAACGTCGCGCGTGGTAGCGGACACACCGCTATGCTCGCCACCCATCACGCCGGCGATTGCCAGGGCGCGGGAGTGGTCGGCGATGACCAGGGTGTCGGCACGCAGGCTGACTTCCTGGCCGTCGAGCAGCACTAGCTTCTCGCCTTCTTCAGCCATGCGGACGCGGATGCCACCATTGATCTCGGCGAGATCGAAGGCGTGCAGCGGCTGACCCAGCTCCAGCATCACGTAGTTGGTGATATCGACGGCAGCGTCGATGCTGCGTACGTCGGCGCGACGCAGACGCTCAACCATCCACAGCGGCGTTGGCTTGGACAGGTCAACGTTACGGATCACACGACCCAGGTAACGCGGGCAGGCGTGTGGCGCCAGTACTTCAATCGGACGGACTTCGTCGTGTACAGCCGGCACGCTGGCAACCACTGGACGGGTGACCGGCGCGTTGTACAGCGCACCCACTTCACGGGCCAGGCCGGCCAGGGACAGGCAGTCGCCGCGGTTCGGGGTCAGGTCGACCTCGATGCTCGCGTCTTCCAGCTCCAGGTAAACACGGATGTCCTGGCCTACTGGTGCATCAGCCGGCAGTTCCATCAGGCCATCATTGCCCTCGCCTACTTGCAGTTCGGCTTGGGAGCACAGCATGCCGTTGGACTCGACGCCACGCAGCTTGGCCTTCTTGATCTTGAAGTCGCCCGGCAACTCGGCGCCGATCATCGCGAATGGGATCTTCAGGCCCGGGCGCACATTGGGCGCTCCGCACACGACCTGGAAGGTTTCCGCACCGCTGCTGACTTGGCACACACGCAATTTGTCGGCATCCGGGTGCTGCTCGGTGCTCAGCACCTCGCCCACGACCACACCGCTGAAAACACCGGCGGCCGGCGTAACGCTATCGACCTCAAGACCGGCCATCGACAGACGGGCAACCAGCTCGTCGCGACCTACCTGCGGGCTTACCCAGCCACGCAGCCATTGTTCACTGAATTTCATCCTGCTCTCCTAAAGATTCGTTACGACTAGCGAAATTGCGCGAGGAACCGCAAGTCGTTGTCGAAGAACAGACGCAAGTCATTCACGCCGTAACGCAGCATGGCCAGACGCTCAACGCCCATGCCGAAGGCAAAGCCCGAGAACTCTTCCGGGTCGATCCCGGACATGCGCAGCACGTTGGGGTGAACCATGCCGCAGCCCATCACTTCCAGCCAGCCGGTCTGCTTGCACACGCGGCAGCCTTTACCGCTGCACATCACGCATTCCATGTCGACTTCAGCGGACGGCTCGGTGAACGGGAAGAACGATGGACGGAAACGTACCGCCAGCTCTTTCTCGAAGAACACGCGAAGGAACTCTTCGATGGTGCCCTTGAGGTCAGCGAAGTTGATATCGCGATCAACCAGCAGGCCTTCGACCTGGTGGAACATCGGCGAGTGGGTGATATCGGAGTCGCTACGGTACACACGGCCTGGGCAGACAATGCGGATCGGCGGCTTGTTCGCTTCCATGGTGCGGACCTGTACCGGCGAGGTATGGGTGCGCAACAGCATGTTCGCGTTGAAATAGAAGGTGTCGTGCATCGACCGGGCCGGGTGGTGGCCTGGGATGTTGAGCGCCTCGAAGTTGTGATAGTCGTCTTCGACCTCAGGGCCTTCGGCAATGCCGTAGCCGATATGGGTGAAGAACTGCTCGATACGTTCCAGAGTCCGGGTGATCGGATGCAGGCCGCCCGAGGCCTGGCCGCGGCCAGGCAAGGTCACGTCAATGGACTCGGCGGCGAGTTTGGCCGCAAGATCGGCCTCCTCCATCGTCGCCTTGCGCGCATTGAGCACCTCTGTAACACGCTCCTTGGCGACGTTGATCAGCGCACCGACTTGCGGACGCTCTTCAGCCGGCAAATTCCCCAGGGTCTTCATCACCTGAGTCAATTCACCCTTTTTGCCAAGGTAGTGAACCCGGATTTGCTCCAGGGCATTGATATCTTCAGCGCTTTGCACAGCCTCAAGAGCTTGAGCGACGAGCGCGTCCAGGTTTTCCATGTACAGACTCCAGATACAAAATAGGGGAAGAGCTTGAAGGCTCTTCCCCTATTTAAGACGTTTACCACCTTGGGCTACAGGAGTAGCCCAGGGTGATTGTCGGGGGTACTTAAGCCAGAGTGGCTTTAGCTTTCTCGACAATCGCAGCAAACACCGCTTTTTCGTTCACTGCCAGTTCGGCCAGAACCTTACGGTCGATCTCGATGGAAGCTTTTTTCAGGCCAGCGATGAAACGGCTGTAGGACAGACCGTTAACACGTGCACCAGCGTTGATACGAGCGATCCACAGAGCGCGGAACTGACGTTTTTTCTGACGACGGTCGCGGTAGGCGTATTGGCCTGCTTTGATTACCGCTTGCTTGGCAACACGGAATACGCGTGAACGCGCGCCGTAGTAGCCTTTAGCAAGTTTCAGAATTTTTTTGTGACGTTTACGGGCAATGACGCCACGCTTTACACGAGCCATGAGTTTCTTCCTCTAGTCTTGATCCAAAAATTAACGAAGGCGCAGCATGCGCTCGACTTTTGCCACGTCAGACGGATGCAGCAAGCTGCTACCGCGCAGTTGACGCTTACGCTTGGTCGACATTTTGGTCAGGATGTGGCTCTTGAAAGCGTGCTTGTGCTTGATACCGTTAGCAGTTTTCAGAAACCGCTTAGCAGCACCACTTTTAGTCTTCATCTTTGGCATGTTCGGATACTCCGCATTCAGTTGATAAACATAATCAGAAGGCCTGCCGTGCCCTGTTGATTACTTCTTCTTTTTCGGGGCGATGACCATGATCAGTTGGCGTCCTTCCATCTTAGGATGCTGTTCGACCGAACCGTACTCGAGCAGGTCAGCTTCAACCCGCTTGAGGAGTTCCATCCCCAGCTCCTGGTGGGCCATCTCACGGCCGCGGAATCGCAAGGATACCTTGGCCCTGTCCCCATCACTCAGGAAACGTACCAGGTTGCGCAGTTTTACCTGGTAATCCCCTTCCTCCGTCCCTGGACGAAACTTGATTTCTTTTACTTGAATCTGCTTTTGGTTCTTCTTCGCCGCAGCAATCTGCTTCTTCTTTTCGAAGATCGATTTGCCGTAGTCCATCACCCGGCAAACAGGCGGGACTGCGTCGGCGGAGATTTCCACCAGGTCCAATTTGGACTCTTCAGCGATACGAAGCGCTTCATCAATCGAGACGATGCCAATCTGCTCGCCGTCAGCGCCAATTAACCGAACCTCGCGTGCCGAGATATTCTCGTTGATCGGGGCTTTCGGTGCAGCTCGTTTATCTTGTCTCATTTCACGCTTAATAATAATTACTCCGAATCTGGGCGACCACGCCGGGAAACCGCTTGCGCGAGGAACTCAGCGAACTGGGCGACGGGCATCGAGCCCAGGTCAGCACCTTCACGAGTACGCACAGCGACAGTCTGCATCTCGACTTCCCGATCTCCGATAACCAAAAGATAGGGAACCTTGAGCAAAGTATGCTCGCGGATTTTAAAGCCGATCTTTTCATTTCTCAAGTCGGACTTGGCACGAAACCCGCTTTCGTTGAGAGTTTTTTCAACTTCAGCGGCAAAATCTGCCTGTTTATCAGTGATATTCATGATCACTGCCTGGGTCGGCGCCAGCCACGCAGGGAATGCACCCTCGTAGTGCTCGATCAGGATCCCGACGAACCGCTCGAACGAGCCGAGGATCGCCCGGTGCAACATAACCGGGTGTTTACGGCTGTTGTCTTCGGAGACGTATTCGGCTCCCAGACGGATCGGCAGGTTAAAATCGAGCTGCAGGGTACCACACTGCCAGACGCGGCCAAGGCAATCTTTCAGCGAGAACTCGATCTTCGGACCGTAGAAAGCGCCCTCGCCCGGCTGCAGATCGTACGCAAGGCCCGCACTGTCCAGCGCTGCGGCCAATGCTGCTTCGGCGCGATCCCACAGCTCGTCGGAACCGACGCGTTTTTCCGGACGAGTGGACAGCTTCATTTCGACGTCGGTGAAACCGAAATCGCGATAAACGTCCATGGTCAGTTTGATGAACGCAGCGGATTCAGCCTGCATCTGCTCTTCGGTGCAGAAGATGTGGGCGTCGTCCTGGGTGAAGCCGCGCACACGCATGATGCCGTGCAACGCACCCGATGGCTCGTTACGGTGGCAAGCACCAAACTCGGCCAGGCGCATCGGCAACTCGCGGTAGCTCTTCAGGCCCTGGTTGAACACCTGCACGTGGCAAGGGCAGTTCATTGGCTTGATGGCGTAGTCGCGGTTTTCGGACTGGGTGGTGAACATGTTGTCGGCGTAGTTGGCCCAGTGCCCGGATTTCTCCCAGAGACTGCGGTCAACGACCTGGGGAGTCTTGATCTCCAGGTAGCCGTTGTCGCGCTGCACCTTGCGCATGTACTGCTCAAGCACCTGGTACAGGGTCCAGCCGTTCGGGTGCCAGAACACCATGCCCGGCGCTTCTTCCTGGAGGTGGAAGAGGTTCAGGCGCTTGCCGATCTTGCGGTGGTCGCGTTTTTCGGCTTCTTCGATGCGCTGGATGTAGGCAGCCAGCTGCTTCTTGTCAGCCCAGGCAGTACCGTAGATCCGCTGCAGTTGCTCGTTCTTTGCGTCGCCGCGCCAGTAGGCACCGGACAGCTTGGTCAGCTTGAACGACTTCAGGAAGCGTGTGTTCGGCACGTGCGGGCCACGGCACATGTCGACATATTCTTCGTGGTAGTACAGGCCCATGGCCTGCTCGTCCGGCATGTCTTCCACCAGGCGCAGCTTGTAGTCTTCGCCACGGGCGGTGAACACGTCGATCACTTCGGCGCGCGGCGTGACCTTCTTGATCACGTCATAATCTTTTTCGATCAGGGCGTGCATGCGCTGTTCGATGGCGGCCAGGTCGTCCGGAGTGAAAGGACGCTCGTAGGCGATGTCGTAATAGAAGCCTTCATCGATGACCGGGCCGATCACCATTTTCGCCGTCGGGTACAGCTGCTTGACCGCGTGGCCAATCAGGTGAGCGCAAGAGTGGCGAATGATCTCCAGCCCTTCTTGATCCTTGGGGGTGATGATTTGCAGGCTGGCATCGGAGGTGATCAGATCACTGGCATCAACCAGTTTGCCGTCGACCTTGCCGGCCACGGTGGCCTTGGCCAGGCCAGCACCAATGGATGCGGCGACCTCGGCTACGGAAACCGGATGATCGAATGAACGTTGACTGCCGTCGGGAAGAGTAATAGTTGGCATGGCGCCTCCTCTCCTAGTGGTGACCCCTACCAAAGGTCACGTGGGTTGGGATGAGCCAGTACAAGATCCAACACCAGGCCGTTCAGAGATGAACGCCTGCCTTACAGCGGCAGGAGCCTTTCGGCCAACCGATAATCGAACCAGAGTGACTGGAGTGAGCTAAAAAGAACATGGCAAGGCGGCAAATGGCGCGCCTGGAAATAGCCAGGGCACCGATGCTAGCACAGATGAACGGTCATCGCGCCGACGCCATGCCAGGTAATGACAAATTCCAGGCTTTGTCGCTGCAAAACGGAACTTGAGCTGTACGCAGCGCCTCAAACCCACTGAGAATCGCCGTTCGTCCCCGACCCAAAGGAGCATCCCATGATGCGTTTCACCTCGACCCTCGCTCTCGCTGCCTCCCTGACCCTCCTGTCCCTCGGCGCACAGGCAGCGGCCCCGTCGAACTGGCCGGCCGGCGCCCGCGACAGTTTCGTCAACGACTGCAGCGCCGCAGCCAGCCAGAACGTGGATGCCAAAACCGCCAAAGACCACTGCGAATGCGGCGCTGACAAGATCAATGCCGAATTGACCACGGCAGAAATCACCGAACTGATGAAAAACCCGAACGCCAAGCCCGAGCTTAAAAACAAAGCGGTCGCGGCTATTTCGTCGTGCAAAGTTGTGAAGAAAAAGTAAGAAAGACCAATGATCAGACCGACGTTTCGCTGAAAAAACAGCGCAAAAACTGCTATTTCACACAAATTACGCAGCTTTTACGGCTTTTTTTACCAGCTGATATTTCGCACCAAAGCCCCGTAGATCGGGGCTTTCAGCGAAACCAGGCATTAAACGCAACGCTATTGATTAGCAAACAATGCCTTGGGGGGGCTCCCAAGCCGAACATTTCGACTATGATAGCCCGGTGTGCCCAGTTGGCCTGAGCAGCACAGCACTACTGAAAATATATGTTTCTTGGAGATACACCATGTCTAATCGCCAAACCGGCACCGTTAAATGGTTCAACGATGAAAAAGGCTTCGGCTTCATCACTCCTCAAGGTGGCGGTGACGACCTGTTCGTACACTTCAAAGCTATCGAAAGCGACGGTTTCAAAAGCCTGAAAGAAGGCCAAACCGTTTCCTTCGTGGCTGAGAAAGGCCAAAAGGGTATGCAAGCTGCACAGGTTCGCGGCGAGTAATTCTCCGCTGAGCTAAAAAAAACCCCGTCCATGTGACGGGGTTTTTTATGGGCGCTGCAAAAGCTGGAAACGATCAGCCGCAGTTGACGCGCGTAATCACCAGGTTGTCATCGGTGTTCAGGTTCAGGCGGTCGGAGCGGTATTCCAGGGTGATCATGTCGTTAGGCTTGAGAATCCGCGCGTTCTGAGCACCGGCCCGGGTACGGGCCTGCTCCAGCAACTGAGGCGAGGCTTTCTGGCCGATCGTGAACTCAGCGGCTTTCGATTCACAGCGGCTATGACCAGCATCGGCCACGGCGGCGTCTTTGCCTGGCTCAGAGGCACCCGGGGTGCTGCAACCCGCCAACGCGAGTGCTGCCAACAAAGTGCCGAATGATGCGAGCTTCCAAGGCATGAAGCCTCCTATGATAAAAATGGACAGAGATCGTGCGACAGCTGTGAGGCGGATTGGTTTCAAGACGTAAACCGCCGGACGGCAAGTCTGCCTGACTCTCGATCGGCATACGCCCGATCAATCGTCACCAGATATGAACGTACTCAGTAGACGTCAATGTAGTCAAACGGCGGCTTCGGCCAGTTCTGCTTCAGTGCATTGAAAATCTGCATGACCCAGACTTCGTCGCTGGCAGCCACATTACCGACATAGCCCGCCCCCTTGGCCCAGGTCTCAAGGCGAAACAACAAGCCGTCGATGTCCACGCCCCCCACTGCTTTACCGGAAGAGATATAGGCAATACCGGCCTTGGTGACCCGCAATTGGGTGTGTTCATCGTCGCTGGCGCTGGCGATCAGTTGGCGCACGGCGGCCAAGGTCAAGTTCGCGGGGTTGTTCAAATCGATCTGCACGCGGTGTTCCCCGGCAATTAAACAGGCGGACAGTGTCGCACAGCACTTCACTCATCCCGAAGCGCCTTATGCCTAAGTATCAGTGCCAAAGACGATACAAAATGGTTAACTGCCGGCGTAAGAGCTGCGCTCCAGCGCACTGCCCAGTATTTCAGCCCCGTGAGACCTTCATGACCACCGTAACGCTGCAAGCCGACATCAAAGCCAAGTGGCCCCAAGGGCAGAGCTCCTATAGCCCAGGAAGCACAGAGGAGTTGGCGATCATCGGCATCGACCTGCTGGTAAAGGAACTGGGCACCCAGGCGGCGCAGGCGTTCATCGCCCAGGTATTTGCAAAATACCCGGCCGACCACATGGGCGCGCACGACCCCGAGCGCGAATAAGAACCGGCCGGCGAGCGCCGACCGGCAAGGGTATTACTTGAGACGCGCGAGGCGCTCGGTCAGCAGGTCGAAGAAGCCTTGAGCGTCGCCGTTTTCAACCCAGAACACGTTCTTTTCCTGCTTGAGACCATCATACCAATCGACAATGGTCTGGCCGAAAGTCGGGCCCTCGCGACTGTCCACCACCATATTGGCCTGGCGACCGCTGAACAGTGACGGTTTGAGCAGGTAGGCAATGACGGTGGCGTCATGCACCGGGCCACCCGGGATGCCATAGTGCTCCATGTCGCCCTTGACGTATTCGTTGAGAATGTTGCTCACGACCTTGCTGGCGTTGCTGTTCAGGTCGGCAATCTTCTTCAGCCGTGCGTCACTGGTCAGCACTTTGTGGGTCACGTCCAGTGGCAGGTACGTCAACTTCACGCCGCTCTTGAGCACGATCTCTGCCGCCGCCGGGTCCGCAAACAGGTTGAACTCCGCCACCGGCGTGATATTGCCGCCGTTGAAGTGCGCACCGCCCATGACCACCACTTCCTTGATGCCCTGGGTAATTTCCGGGGCCTGGGTCAATGCCAACGCCAGGTTGGTCTGCGGGCCCAGCATGGCAATGGTGATGCTGTGGGGTTTGGCGGTACTCAAGGTCTTGATCAGATAGTCAACGGCATTGCCGGCGGCCAGGCCTTTTTTCGGCTCGTGCACGGTAACGCCGGAGATGCCTTCCTTGCCATGGATGTTCTCGGCATAGATCGGTGTGCGCAGCAGCGGCTTGGGCGCACCGGCGTACACCGGAATATCCTCGCGCCCCGCCCACTCGCGGGCCAGCCGCGCGTTGCGTGAGGTCTTGTCCAGACGCACGTTACCGGCGACGGTAGTCAGCGCACGAATACTCAGCTCTTCCGGCGAGGCCATGGCGAACAGCAACGCCACCACGTCGTCAGCACCGGGATCCGTATCAATGATCAGGTCGATTTTTTCCGCCGCGTGGGCGCTGGCTGCAGTGAGTGCGGACAAGAGCAGAACACTCCGAAACAGATTTCTCAGGGTTGGAAGACTACGTTGCATAAAACACTCCTTGTTGTGGGGACACTCTAGAAGGTTACGCCGGACACCAGCGCGATATTGCAATAAGGCTGGCACTCACCCGTACGCACCACGGCACGCGCCTTGCGGCTGAGTTGCTTGAACTCTTCGTGGCTGAGCAGACGCCGCTCACCGAGCGCCGCCTGCTCGGCAAGCGTGTTCAGGTCGGCCAGCGCCGGCGGTTGCTTGTGCAGGATTTCTTGCGCCAACACGTGGCTTTCCACCTGCATTTCACTGAGCACAATGCGCAAGGTGCTGATGAAATCAGGAATGCCCTGGGTCAGCGCCAGGTCGATCAACTCGACACCCGGCGGCACGGGCAAACCGGCATCGCCGATGACCAGGATGTCGCCATGCCCCAGGGAGGCGATCACGCGCGACAGGGCGATATTAAGCAATGGGGTCTTTTTCATGAGGGTACAAAACCTTGTACGTCGTGCAGCGTAGGAATAGAGGGTTGCGCGCCGGCGCGGGTCACCGACAGCGCGGCCGCGACCTGGCCGAAACGGATGGCCTCGGCCTCGCTTTTGCCGTTGGCCAGCGCCGCGGCAAAACCACCAACAAAGGTGTCGCCCGCCGCAGTGGTATCCACCGCATTGACCTTGGGCGCCAGAAGATGCTCAAAAGCCTGGCCGTCGGCAAACAGCGCGCCCTGGGAACCCAAGGTGATGATGACTTTGCCGGCCCCCGCCTTGATCAGTTGCGTCGCGGCAAGCTTGGCGCTCTCCAGGGAATCGACTGTCACACCGCTCAGCGCCGTGGCTTCGCTTTCATTGGGGATCAGGTAATCGATCGAGGCATACCACTGCGCAGGCAATGGGCCGCTGGCCGGCGCTGGATTGAGGATCACGGTCTTGCCCAGCTCACGACCTCGCTTGAGCGTATAGCCCACGGTCGCCATCGGCACTTCGAGCTGGCAGATGATCACATCGGCCGCCTGCAACACCGCGTCAGCCGCCTGCAACGAGGCGGGCGTCAATTCACCGTTGCTGCCGGCGACGATCACAATCGCATTCTGGCTGGTGTCATCCACCACGATCAGCGCCACGCCGCTGGAGCCGTCCACGCGGCTGACGGCCTGACAGTCGATGCCCTCCACCAGCAGCGCATCACGCAGCTGGACACCATAGGCATCGCTGCCGACGCAGCCAACCATCGCCACCTCGGCGCCCAGCCGCGCCGACGCCACTGCCTGGTTGGCACCCTTGCCACCAGGCACCGTGGAGAACGTCTGGCCAATCAGGGTCTCTCCGGCACGCGGCAACCGGCTGGCGCGGGTGACCAGGTCCATATTCAAGCTGCCTACTACCACTACGTTTGCGCACATACATCAATACTCATCAATTCGGTTCAGCGGTATTGGGCAAACACACCGGCGACGGGTGCCGTGGACTCGCGCAACACAATGCTCGGCTTCACGATGCGTTGATCGATCGGCAGTTGGGGTGTCGCAATTCGTCGCAATAAAAGCTCCGCCGCCGTCTCGCCCAGTTGCACGATCGACTGCCCGACCGTGGTCAGCGCCGGGTACACGTAGCGGCCCATTTGAATGTCATCGAAACCAATCACCGACAGCTCGCCAGGCACGCGAATATTGCGCTCGGCGGCCGCACGCAACACGCCGAAACCAATCATGTCGTTGCTGGCAAAAATGGCGCTGGGCGGATTTTGTGCCAGTAATTGCACAGCGGCAGCATAACCGCCCGTACTGGTGAAATCGCTTTCCTGGGTGCGATTGGCCACCACCTCTACGCCCGCCTCGGACAGCGCACGGTGATAACCCGCCAGGCGCATCTGCGCGACGCGGGTGTGAGCCGGCCCGCCGATGCAGGCGATGTCGCGGTGGCCCAACTCTAGCAAGTGCCGGGTCGCCAGGTACCCGCCCTCCTCGTGGTCAATGCGCACCAGATCGACATCAATGCCTTGCAGCGCCCGGTCGACAATGACCATCGGCGTGCGCACGGCGCTCAAGCCAGCGGCAAGGCCACTGTCATCGCCACCTACGGAAGTCACGATCAAGCCATCGATGCGCTTTTCCAGCAATACCCGCAAATAGTTACGCTGCTTTTCTGCGTTATCGTCGGAGTTGCACAGGATCACGCAGTAACCATTACGCTCGCAATAATCCTCGATGCCCCTGGCCAGTTCGGCAAAGTACGGGTTGAGGCTATTGGGCACCAACAGGCCAATCGTGGCCGTGGTCTTGGCCTTGAGCGAACGCGCGACAGCACTGGGCACGTAGTCGAGCTGCTTGATCGCCGCTTCGACTTTGATGCGCACTGGCTCACTCACCGGGCGCGTCTTGTTCACCACATGGGACACCGTGGTGTAGGAAATACCTGCAAGCGCTGCCACATCCTTGATCGTCGCCATGGCTCAGCCCCGCCGACCGGCGCGCTGGCTGCGATAGGTATCGAGAACCACCGCAATCACAATCACCGCACCGGTGATGATGCGTTTGGTCGGCTCCGTAGCACCGATCTGCGCCAAGCCAGCGGCCAATACCGAAATAATCAACACACCAAAAAAGGTGCTGATCACCGAACCACGCCCACCCATCAGGCTAGTCCCGCCGATAACCACCGCCGCGATCACTTGCAGCTCCAGGCCGGAACCCGCGTTCGGGTCTGCCGCTTCCAACCGCGAAATCTGGAACAGCGCCGCCACACCCGCCAGCAGCCCCATCAGGCTGAACACCAGGATCTTGTAGGGTTTTGGATTGATCCCTGCCAGACGCACCGCTTCTTCGTTGGTACCAATACCGATCAGGTAGCGACCAAACACCGTGCGGGTCAACACCAATTGCGCCGCGATGATGACCAGCAACGCAATGATGAACGACGGCGAAATACCAAAGGCCACCGGGTTGGACAGCCAGGCAAAAGAATCACCGATGTAGGCCGTGCGCGAACCCGTCATCTGGTACGCCACGCCACGGGCCATTTCGAGCACGCCAAGGGACACGATAAACGACGGAATGCGCCACGCCACCGTGATCGAACCGGTGATAGTACCGGCGAGTGCAGCGCAGGCCATGCCGAGTATGGCGGCTGGCACAACGCTCCAGCCCCACCCCAGGATCGCCACGCTGACCGCCGACGCCGCCAATGCCAGCACCGAGCCCACCGACAAGTCGATGCCGCCGATGATCAGGATAAAGGTCATGCCGACCGCGAGCACCATCAGGTCCGGGATCTGGTTGGCCAGGGTGCTGAAGGTGTCGTAGGACAGAAAGTGATCACTGAGCACCGAGAACAGCGCGATCATCGCCAACAAGGCACCCGCCAGGCCCAGGTAGGTGCCAAGCCCGTAGAAGTTGCCGCCCGCTTTACCGGGAGAAGTGGTGGTTTTCATGGGGTATCCCTAAGCACTGCGTCGTTTAGCAGCGCGTCACGTTTCTGATAGCCGGCAAAGGCGGCGGCAAGCAATTCGTCTTGGGTCCAGCTGTCACGCTCGAAGGTCTCGATCAGGCGCCCGGCGGACAACACACCGATGCGGTCGCAGATCAGCATGAGCTCACGCAGGTCGCTGGACACGACAACCAGCGCTTTGCCCTGGCGGGTCAAATCGCCCAGCAAAGCGTAGATGTCGAACTTGGCCCCCACGTCGATACCGCGGGTTGGCTCATCGAACAGCATTACCGAGCAGTCGCGCTCCAGCCAGCGGCCAATCACCACTTTCTGCTGGTTGCCGCCAGACAATTCGGACACCAACTGCGCCGGACTGGAACTGCGGATGCGCATGGCATCGATCTGACGCTTGGCCAACGCAGTTTCATCACGACCGTTGACTACGCCACCGCCGGAAATTTCCGGCATGTTGCCCAGGGCGATATTGGCGCTGATGGATTGCGTCAGCAGCAGGCCCTCACCCTTGCGGTCTTCGGTGATCAGGGCGATGCCATGGCCCACTGCATCTACCGGCGAGCGGATGCTTACCACCTGGGCCGGCGAGCCGAGTGCCACGGTGCCACTGTCGGCGAGGTCAGCGCCGAAGATCAGGCGCAGCAGCTCTGTACGGCCTGCGCCGATCAGGCCGGAAATGCCGTAGATCTCACCGGCACGCACTTCAAAGGACACATCGCGAACCTTGTCCGAGCGCGTCAGGCCTTTTACCGTCAGCGCAGGCGCGCCAAGGGTACGTGGGCCCAGGTCGATCTGTTCACCCAGCTCGCGGCCGACCATCAAGGTGACCAGTTGCTCGCTGTTGTAGTTGGCCATCGGCTCGACGCACACCAGCTTGCCGTCACGCAGTACCGCAATGCGCTGGGCAACCCGGGCGAGTTCTTCCAGCCGGTGCGAAATATAAATGATCGCCACGCCCCGGGCCTGCAGGCGGGTGATTTGTTCAAAGAGCATCTCGACTTCACGGGCGGTCAACATCGCCGTCGGTTCGTCGAGGATCAGTACATGGCAGTCGCCGATCAGGTTGCGCGCGATCTCGACCATCTGCTGATGGCCAATGCCCAGGCTGCCAACCAGCGTGTCCGGGTCGATGGCGTCGAGGCCGACTTGAGCCATGGCTTCGATAGCCGCCTTGCGCAGTTGCTTGCGGCTGATCCAGCCACAGTGGCTGGGCAGGTTATCCAGGAACAGGTTTTCGGCCACGGTGAGCGTCGGCAGCAGGTTGAGTTCCTGCATGACCATGCGCACCCCCAGCTCTTCAGCTTGGGTGCGACTGCCCGGGCGATAGTCTTGCCCGTTGAATTGCATGTGCCCGGTGGTCGGCGTGACCAGCCCGCCGATGATCTTCGACAAGGTACTTTTACCTGCGCCGTTCTCACCGGTCAGCGCCAGCACTTCACCGCGATTGAGCGTCAGGGTGATGTCGGACAGAACCGGTTGGGCATAGGTCTTGCCGATACCGCTGACCGAGAGGACAGCGTTCGGGGCGGAAGATGACATAGGAAAATCTCCAGGCGCCCGCTCACCATGAGCGGGCGCTGTTGGGTGCTGCCAGGATTACTTCTTGAGGACGAGTTCGACCGGGGTTTCGATCACGCCATCTTTGGCATCGACTTTCTCACCCTTGACCAGCTTGAGTGCATTCTGGATACCGAACACAGCTTGCTGGGCCGCAGCCTGGTCGGCGGTCGCCAGGACACGGCCATCTAGCAGCATCGGCTTGATGGCTTCGATATTGTCATAACCTACAACCAGCACTTTGCCGGCCTTGCCCGCCGCGCGGACAGCGGAGACTGCGCCCAGGGCCATGTTGTCGTTACCGGCCAGCAGGGCCTTGATGTCTGGTGTTTCGCTCAGCATCGCCGCCGCAATCTTGTTGCCCTGGTCGATTTCCCAGTTACCCGATTGAGTGGAAACGATCTTCATGCCGCCCGCATCCATCGCATCCTTGAAGCCAGCGGTGCGCTGCTGGGCGTTGGTGGTCGTCGGTACACCTTCAATGATGCCGACCTTGTCGCCCGCAGCCAGTTGCTTGGCCAGGTAGTCACCCACCAGCTTGGAGCCTTTGCGATTGTCGGGGCCGACGAAGGGGATATCGAGGTTTTTGCTTTTCAGCACGTCCGGGTCGAGGCGGTTGTCGATGTTCACGACCTTGATACCGGCGTCGGAGGCTTTCTTCAGCACAGTGACCAGCGCCTTGGAGTCGGCGGGCGCAATGACGATGGCGTTAACTTTGGCGAGGATCATCTGATTGACGATGTCGATCTGCGCGGCGGTATCGGTTTCGTTCTTGATACCGTTGGTGATCATGTCGAAATCGGCGGCGTGGTCCTTCTGATAGGCCTTTGCACCGTCTTGCATGGTGACAAAAAATTCGTTGGCGAGGGACTTCATCACCAGGCCAACCTTTGGCTTGGCGGCGTCATCGGCAAATGCCGAGGAGAGAGGTAGAGCAGCGGATGCGGCAGCAAGCACAGCGACAGCAAGAAGACGTCCAGCGAATGGCAGCTTCATGGGTTCACTCCGATCTTATGATTATTGTAAGCAACGCCTGCAACGAAACATCTCGCAAACGTTTGCGTTATTGAAACTATGAGAACCTTGTCGAGATTTGTCAACGGTCTCCAGCACGCTTTCATGCGAGCCCTCTAGCCTCAACCTTCACGCGGCGCAGAGGCACTCTTAAACATCGCCGGTGCCTGGTCGTTCTCTAAAACGACAGGCTGCGAGGCTGGTGTCGCACACCCCCGGGGAAGATTCGATCATTTTTTCGGACAACCGAACGCGCTACTGCCCAATTGTTCGGAAAGCCGGACAACGTATCGCTGAAGAAATTCAAAAAACCGAATTTATTCCATATAAATCAATATCTTATTTTATGAATGAAAACCTGGTGAGGCTGGTACAGATCCTGCTCTTTCCCTGCACCTCGCGGCGTTCAGAACCGCCCGGGCGCTCTAGATGAACCTGCACCAGCACTCATCAAAAACCAGAGAGAAAAATAATGAAATCTGCATTGAAGAACATTGTTCCGGGCGCGCTGGCCCTCCTGCTGTTGTTCCCCGTTGCCGCCCAGGCAAAGGAAGTTGAAACCAAGACCAAACTCTCCAACGTGGTGATCCTCGCCACCGGCGGCACCATCGCCGGCGCCGGCGCCAGCTCGGCCAACAGTGCCACCTACCAGGCAGCCAAGGTCGGTATCGAACAATTGATCGCCGGTATTCCTGAGCTTAGCCAGATCGCCAACGTGCGCGGCGAGCAAGTGATGCAAATTGCATCCGAGAGCATCAACAACGACAACCTGCTGCAACTGGGTCGTCGCGTCGCCGAACTGGCCGACAGCAAGGACGTGGACGGCATCGTGATCACCCACGGCACCGACACCCTGGAAGAGACCGCCTACTTCCTGAACCTGGTAGAAAAAACCGACAAGCCAATCATTGTGGTCGGCTCCATGCGCCCAGGCACCGCCATGTCGGCAGACGGCATGCTCAACCTGTACAACGCCGTGGCCGTGGCTGGCAGCAAAGATGCACGCGGCAAAGGCGTGCTGGTGACCATGAACGACGAAATCCAATCGGGTCGCGACGTAAGCAAGATGGTCAACATCAAGACCGAAGCGTTCAAGAGCCCATGGGGCCCGCTGGGCATGGTGGTTGAGGGCAAATCCTACTGGTTCCGCCTGCCAGCCAAGCGCCACACCATGGATTCTGAATTCGACATCAAGAACATCAAGAGCCTGCCCGACGTTGAAATCGCCTACGGCTACGGCAACGTGAGCGACACGGCCTATAAGGCCCTGGCCCAGGCTGGCGCCAAAGCCATCATCCATGCCGGCACCGGCAATGGCTCGGTGTCTTCCAAGGTTGTCCCTGCCCTGCAGGAACTGCGTAAACAAGGCGTGCAGATCATTCGCTCTTCCCACGTGAATGCTGGCGGTTTCGTTCTGCGCAACGCCGAACAACCTGACGACAAGTACGACTGGGTGGTCGCCCATGACCTGAACCCGCAAAAAGCCCGCATCCTCGCGATGGTCGCCCTGACCAAGACCCAGGACAGCAAAGAGCTGCAACGGATGTTCTGGGAATATTGATTCCTGGTGACACCCCGGCAGGGGCGGCCTACCCGCCCCTGCCTCCCTTCGCAAATGCCCACCATTAGAACCGCCCCTTCCTACACCAAACCGCCCAAGTCGGTATCAGAAGAACTTCCTGAATTTTAAGCAGTTGCGAAATTGCTCGCAGTTAAATACTGTATGCACGTACAGCTTATCTAAGGAGCCCCCTGTGGCAAAGTCCTCTTCCGCAGCACAAACCCCACCTGGTGCTTACGAACGCCTGGCCATTCGTGTGCAAAAGATCATCAATTCGACCAACGCCCAGAAAGCCAAGGCAGCCTTGATCTTCCGCTTGCCGGATGAACCTGAGGATGAGTGGCAGCGCCTGCTGGAGGAAATCGCAGAGAACGACAACGTCACCCTTGCCTACCGGGATGATGGCGGCGTGCAGATTTTCTGGGTTGTGCCGAAGGAAGATTGATTCAATGAGTGCCCGCTTTATTGCTATGTGCTGCCTGTTTTTTTCCATCACCGCCCACGCACAAGCGCCTCGCACGTTCAGCGAAGCCAAGAAAGTCGCCTGGAAGCTCTACGCACCGCAATCCACCGAGTTTTATTGCGGCTGCAAATACACTGGCAACCGCGTGGACCTGAAAGCCTGCGGCTACATCCCACGCAAAAACGCCAGCCGCGCTGCGCGTATCGAGTGGGAGCATATTGTCCCAGCCTGGCAGATCGGGCATCAGCGCCAATGCTGGCAAAACGGCGGGCGCAAAAACTGCACGCGCCATGACGATGTATTCAAGCGCGCCGAAGCCGACCTGCACAACCTGGTGCCAAGCATCGGCGAGGTCAACGGGGACCGTAACAACTTCAGTTTTGGCTGGCTGCCCGTGCAACGCGGGCAGTACGGATCATGCTTGACCCAGGTGGACTTCAAGGCCAAGAAAGTCATGCCGCGCCCCTCGGTTCGCGGGATGATTGCGCGCACTTACTTTTACATGAGCAAGCAATACGGCTTGCGCCTGTCGAAACAGGACCGTCAGTTGTACGAAGCCTGGAACAAGACCTACCCGGTGCAAACCTGGGAGCGCCAGCGTAACCAGACCGTGGCCTGCGTGATGGGGCGCGGCAATGAATTTGTCGGCCCGGTAAACCTCAAGGCCTGCGGTTGAACGTGGGCGGGACTCCCGCCCAACCAGCCCTTATTGCGCAGCCTTGTGCTCGACAACCTGTGACTCGGTATCGGTTTTTTTGGCGCGGGCCATCTTCTCGTTAAGCAACGCCTGCTTGGCCTCAGCCTCAGCCTTGCTTGCGAAAGGCCCCAGGAACACTTCGTCCTTGCCGTCGACCTTCACGATATAAAAATTGAAACCATGTTCCAGCAACCACGCTGTCAGGTCGGTAATAGCCTGCAACTTGTGGTCCGGCGGGCCTACGCGCACATCCCACTCCTGGGCGGCAATCGTACCGGTTTGTGGCTGGCTTTCGGTCACGGCAGGCTTGGCCTTGGGGGCATCGACACGCTTGCCTTCACCGCAACCGGCCAATGCCAACACCGCAATTGCCATCGCTACTTTACGCACTGCCCTGCTCCTTTAAAGGATAAAGAGGCAACTTTATCATTCACTGTCTATTCTGGCCGTCATAAACGTTGGCTTAAACAATGCGAATCATGTATCGCAGACCTGTATGATGCCGCCATGGGAATTAATGTCGCCTCTATGCGTCCTAAAAGAGGCAGTCACAGGGAAGCGCTTAGCAGTAAGCTACACACATCCGACACCTGCCCTGTCTGAAACATGTGTCCTTAAAAGTAATCAAGGAGAAGTCCATGCTTATACTCACCCGCAAAGTCGGTGAAAGCATAAACATCGGTGATGACATCACGATCACCATCCTGGGCGTTAGCGGCCAGCAAGTACGAATCGGCATCAACGCACCAAAGGACGTTGCCGTGCATCGCGAGGAGATTTACCAACGCATCCAGGCTGGCCTGACCGCTCCAGACAAAAACCAGACGCCTTGACGCGCACTCAGTAGCCAGCCTTTTCGTTCACTGTAACGGCTGGCGAAAACCCCAAGCCCTGCTTAGGTTTTTCCGTGAGTTCGCATGCCTCGCCTGTTCATCGCTACAAAGATGAAACTATGTCGGCGCCTGGAACTTGTCGACAAACTCACAGCCGAATCTCCTGACCCTTTCCCGCCATCAGAGTGCAGTCAGGAGCACGTCGATGAGGCGCATAGCAACACAACCCTTTGCCATTCGTGCCTGGATAATCGCTCTGTTGATTGGGCTTGCCTTCGCAGGGCTGGAATATGGCCTGAGCCTGGGAGCCCAACAAGCCGCCAACCCTGAAACCCGTTCGTGGCTGGACCTTGGCTTATTCCTCTGCGCCTACCTGTTTGCGTTCTGCCTCAAGCCCATCCAGGCGGCCGTCCGGCGTAGGTTGTGCCGCAACGCGACTCAACAGCTGCGACGCAAAGCCGCAAGTTGATGACCTTCGTATCATTCGTCCCTGCCCTGCACGCACAACAAGCCGTCAGTGCTGCGCCGGACCTGTAGTTTTTCATATCCGTTTATCGAAGGATGCTTCGTCACCATGGGAGTGAGGTGCGTCGAGGTCACGACCATCACATCCGCACCAGCAGCCTCGCCTGCACGAATGCCCACTGTCGCATCCTCAAACACCAGGCACTCCTGAACCGCCACGCCCAACCGCTGCGCCCCCAAAACGTAGCAGGCGGGGTCTGGCTTGCCGGTGGCGACATCTTCGGCTGTCACCAACACAGCAGGCGGCGTAATTCCCGCGGCCTGAAGACGACGCAGCGCCAGCGTCCGAGGGGCAGACGTGACCAGCGCCCATTGATCGCCCGGCAAATCGTTCAGGAATGCAATGGCGCCAGGTATCGCGACAACACCTTCGACATCATTGATTTCGGCTTCGGTAATCCACTGCGCCTCGGCCTCTGGATCGACGCCGGGCAATGCCTGGCGCGTGATCGTATCAATCGCACGTGCGCCGTGAATGGTGGCCAGGAACGCCGCTACGTCCAGGCCATGGCGTTGCGCCCAAATGCTCCACACCCGCTCGGCGGCGGCGATGGAGTTGAGTAGGGTCCCGTCCATATCGAACAGAAAGGCGCGGTAATGTTGAGCTGCTGGGATGGACACTGCGTGGCTTCCTCATGGGCGGTAACAAATAATCGGCCCGAAGCAATCTACGGATGCCATCGATGCTTGTAAACGCTGGCTGCTCACCGAGCGGGCGGACTGAAAACCACGGGCCAGAGCCACGGTGTTATTTTGCAAAAATTTGCCCGCCCTCACTGGCTCGCACTCCTACTATTCTTGGTTCCGAAGCACTCACTCACATTGTTTGAAACGGATGTCACACAGTGGAAAAAAGACAATATCAGGTCGGTGGCGCGAATACTCTGAATACTCCGGCTCAAGGCAGAACCGCTGGAGGCAACGACGGAGGCTCCGGCCTGGAAAAACGCGTGGGCTTACTGGAAAAGGGGTTAACAGAAATGAAAGAGAAGCTATTAACCGTCTCGAACAAGGCTGATTCCATTGAAAAACACTTCGCCACCCGGGCAGACCTGGCGACGACGGAAATGAACATCATCAAATGCTTCGTCGCTACCACGCTCGCAATAGCCGGCCTTGCATGCGCTATCGCCTTCGGATTGATCCGAGTGCATTCCAGCTAGGGCCAATCGGACAGGTCAACTGACCTGTCCGCCGGCCTCCACAACATCCATGGGCGTAAGCCACGCCGTCCGTACCGCAACCTGCAAGCCACCAACCAAGATCGCCAAAGCCATCGAAGGCTGCCCCGATCCAACGACCTGCTCCGGCAAGGCGGGCACATGAATAAACCCACTGCGCACAGCTGTCCCGGCCAGCAGGTGCTGCAACCGATAAAACACTTGATTGCATACAAACGTACCTGCGGTCTGCGAAACCGAAGCCGCGACCCCTGCCTGGCGCATGGCCTTGACCATCGCCTTGATCGGCAGTGTGGTGAAGTACGCTGCGGGACCACCCACAACCACCGCAGTGTCGATCGGTTGCGCGCCCAAGTTATCGGGAATCCGCGCATCGTTAACGTTGATCGCCACCCGCTCGATGGAAATATCGCTGCGTCCCGGGCCGAGGCCAGTGGCAATGACCATCACCGGGGACAGTTCAGCGATCAGTTGGGTCAGGTACTCGCCCGCCGTGGCAAACGCGCAAGGCAAGCGGCGCGCAACAATCTGCACATCGTCGTCCAGTTGCATACCGTCCAGTTGGCGCACGGCCTCCCAGGAGGAATTCACCAGGTCTTGATCGAAAGGTTCAAACCCCGTCAGCAGTATAGTTTGCATCTTGATCTCACATCAGCAGGTAAAGCAGGACGATATTGACCACCAACATCATCAGCGCCGTAGGTAACTGAGCCTTGATCACCGCGTTCTTGTCCGGCAGTTCCAGCAGCGCTGCCGGCACGATATTGAAGTTCGCCGCCATAGGCGTCATCAATGTGCCGCAGTAGCCGGAGAACATGCCAATGGCCGCCATCACCGCCGGGTTGCCACCGTAGATCCCCACCAGTACCGGCACGCCGACACCGCCGGTCATCACCGGAAAGGCCGCAAAACCGTTACCCATGATCACCGTGAACAATGCCATGCCCAGCACATAGACCATTACCGCCACCAACTTGTAATCCAGGTTGATATAGGTGGTGGTGACATGGGCGACGGCCGTACCGACCCCCGCCTCATTGAACAACAACCCGAGCATCGCCAACATTTGCGGCAGCACCATGGCCCAGCCCAAGGCTTCTGTCAGGCGCCGGGATTCGCGCAGGGCTTGCACCGGCGTATCGCGCGTCAGCCAACAGGCCAGACCGAGGGCGATCAGACAACCGATGCCGAGGGACACAAAGGTGGTGTTTTTCGGGTCCAGCAGCGGCACGCCACCGATTTCGGTGTGTTTGAGCAATACCGAGCCAATCACCGTGGTCAGGGGAATGGCCAGCGCAGGGATAAACAGCTTGTGCCCCAAGCGACCAGCGCTGGCACGAGAAGCCTTGTCATGCAATTCGGCATGCTGGCCACGGCCAACACCGCCCATCCCGGCGATCAATGCCATCACGACGACCCCGGCACCGATAACTACCGACGGCAAGCGCTCACCAACCAGAAAGGGGATAGCAAACAGCAGCCAGAACAGCGCGCTTGACCAGCGCTTGGGATGGCTGCGATCCAACACGATCATGCCTGCCGTGATCAGCAGCAGCACACCGGCCAACCAGTACAGATATTGAATGGAGATAATCATTGCACGGCCTCCACAGACGTAGCGGCCGGCGTCAGCTCGCGGGTGAGCTTGCGGTCAAACCGATGCAAACGGATCGCGTGGATGATAAAGGCGCAGATCGCCGTGGGAATGCCCCACACCGCAATGTGCAGCGGTTCCACATCAATACCAGAGCCGAGCAGGAAGGTGTGCATCAGTGCAATCGCGCCAAAGGCGACAAAGATGTCCTCACCAAAAAACAAACCCACGTTGTCAGTCGCCGCACACATCGCCAGAACCTTGTGTCGTACTTTGTCTGGCAGCTTGCCGTAGCGCTTTTCCGCCGCACCTTCGGCCATCGGCGCCAGTAACGGGCGCACCATCTGCGGATGCCCGCCCAGACTGGTCAAGCCCATGGCCGCCGTGGATTCACGCACAAACAGGTAAATGATCAACAGGCGCCCAACCGTCGCTCGCTCAAACCGTGCGATCCAGTTCTGCGCATGCAGGCGCAAACCATGACGCTCCAGCAAGCCGATGACGGCCAGGGGCAACAGAAGGATCAATTGCAGGGCGCGGGTCTGAAGGAAACCATCCCCCATGGTGGCGAGGATTTTTTCCAAGGGAAAATGGGCAGCAAGCCCGGTGGCGATGGCGGCAGCGGTGACCACCAACAGCGGATTGAAGCGCAAGACAAAGCCAACCACGATGACAAGTACGCCGATCAACGGCCATAGGTTCACAACAGTTTGCATGACGGTGAAGTCCTTAAATGCGCGCTGCGGCGCCATTACAGCAGGATGTGAACAAAGGGTTCACAGCAAGAAGTGGCGTGCAGTCGGCTCGGTTTTTTATTGTTGACCCGGAAGGTCGAGCGTCAGTGGCGGCAACTTTGCTGCCTGGGGCGGGAGGTGTCCAACAAGAAAAATTGTTGCTGCAAACCAATAAATTTTGTCAGTGATTGGAGGCTGCGCTGAAGCCGGCTGGCGATCATCAGCGCCCAGGGTTTTACGCGAAACGCTTCTGAAAAAAGAAGCGCTGATGACCCGGTGGGTAGTCGGCAACGTGACCAAACTCGCTGAAACCCAGCTTTCGATAAAATCCGGGCGCCTGAAAGCTGAACGTATCCAGCCAGATCCCAACGCACCCTCGTTGACGCGCCAAGTCCTCAGCGGTACGCATCAGCCGCGTGCCCGTACCTTGGGTACGCATCTGATCCGGGACGCTCAACAACTCAACAAACAGCCAGCCGTAGGAAATTTTCCCGTAAAGCCCACCAACAACCTCTTGGCTGTCTGGGTCACGCAGTAAAATCCCGACGGTTTCGAAAGGCATTTTCCCGGTAATAGTGAGGTTGTAAGCACGTAGCGGTTTGAAGATTGCCTCGCGCTCCTGTTCGGATACGTTGAACGACACTTCCATTGCCAATTCCATTTCGACCTCCTGTATAAGACGAAAACGTCGCTCAGTATGGCTGCCTGCGGGGGTGGGAGAAAGCGTGCCAAATCGCGCCTGATCGGCGAAACAATGAAGAATCTCACACAGCACCTATACTCATTCGTGCGATTGCGCATTTCTGTGCATCGCTTCGCTGACGAAGAGGTAGTCCACTATGTACGCCGGACAAATGGGTATGGCGACAACAAATGGTGAGATTCGCTGCCAGATGGTTGTACAGATCATCTGTCTGCTATCGGTGGCTCAGCTTTTTTGCTGATTGATCAATACACCCAGGCTATATATTCCCCCGCAGGAGTCGTTGCGACTCTGCCTCCGTTTGCCCAGGATATTCCCAACGCCCAATGCCTCGCGCCTGGTTGCAGGCCAAGCACCTGCAGCCATCTGCAAATCCCGGGCAACAAAAAAAGGCCCACCTTTCGGTGAGCCTTTCTAGACCGCCCAGCAGAGCGGATTTTGTTTGGTAGGCGCGATTGGACTCGAACCAACGACCCCCACCATGTCAAGGTGGTGCTCTAACCAACTGAGCTACGTGCCTGCTGTGAGGCGGCATTCTACGGAATTCCGGAGGGGTGTCAACATCTTTTTTGCAGCTAACCCTATGAATATGCGAATTATTTATTTGAGCCGGGGATACCCGTGGTTTTCGGGTAGCTGGCGGGCAATTTTCAACTGAGGTAGGATCGGGACACTCGTAAAAAATATAAAACAGAGGTTCCAGGATGGCGAACACCCCCTACCCCCAGTCGTATTACGCCGCGTCCGCGAATGCAGTCCCGCCTCGCCCAGTGCTGCAAGGTGATGTCGAAACCGATGTGTGCGTGATTGGCGCAGGCTACACCGGCCTCTCCAGCGCGCTGTTCCTGCTGGAGAACGGTTTTCGCGTGACGGTACTGGAAGCCGCCAAGGTAGGGTTTGGCGCGTCGGGCCGTAACGGCGGGCAGATCGTCAACAGCTATAGCCGAGATATTGATGTCATCGAGCGCAGCGTCGGCCCCCAGCAAGCGCAATTGCTCGGGCAGATGGCGTTTGAAGGTGGCCGGATCATTCGCGAGCGGGTCGCCAAATATCAGATCCAGTGCGATTTGAAGGACGGCGGCGTGTTCGCCGCACTCAACAGCAAGCACATGGGCCACCTGGAGTCGCAAAAACGCCTGTGGGAGCGCTACGGCCACACACAGCTGGAACTGCTGGACGAGCGCCGCATCCGTGAAGTCGTGGCGTGTGACAACTATGTGGGCGGCCTGCTGGACATGAGCGGCGGGCACATCCACCCACTCAACCTGGCACTGGGTGAAGCGGCGGCAGTGGAGTCCCTGGGCGGCACGATCTACGAGCAATCGGCGGCGCTGCGTATCGAGCGTGGCGCCAATCCGGTGGTGAACACCGCCGAGGGCAAGGTCAGGGCCAAGTTCATCATTGTCGCGGGCAACGCTTACCTGGGGAACCTGGTGCCGGAGCTGGCGGCCAAGTCGATGCCCTGCGGCACCCAGGTCATCACCACGGCACCACTGGGCGATGAGCTGGCGAAGACATTGCTGCCACAGGATTACTGCGTCGAAGACTGCAACTACCTGCTGGATTACTACCGCCTCACCAGCGACAAGCGCCTGATCTTCGGCGGCGGCGTGGTGTATGGCGCGCGCGATCCGGCGAACATCGAAGCAATCATCCGCCCGAAAATGCTCAAGGCATTCCCGCAGCTCAAGGACGTGAAGATCGACTACGCCTGGACCGGTAATTTCCTGCTGACCCTGTCGCGCTTGCCACAGGTAGGTCGGCTGGGCGACAACATCTATTACTCCCAGGGCTGTAGCGGCCATGGCGTGACGTACACGCACTTGGCGGGCAAGGTGCTGGCTGAAGCGCTGCGAGGCCAGGCAGAGCGTTTTGATGCGTTTGCCGACCTGCCGCACTACCCGTTCCCGGGCGGGCAATTGTTGCGCACGCCGTTTGCGGCGCTGGGGGCTTGGTACTACGGGCTGCGGGATAAGTTGGGGTTCTGACCCAATCCAACTGTGGGAGCGGGCTTGTGTGGTTGATCGTTCCCTCGCTCTGCGTGGGAATGCATCCCTGGACGCTCTGCGTCCGTTCTTGAAGGCGTGACGCAGAGCGTCACCGGCGCCATTCCCACGCAGAGCGTGGGAACGATCATTCATACACCGCTATCGCGGGCAAGCCCGCTCCCACACTTTTGACCTGATCGTGTCAGTAAACCAAATCGCAGACACAAAAAACCCCGGTCTTTCGACCAGGGTCTTTGCTATCGGATCAAAGTAGCCAGAGGCTTTCTTTGTGCTTCAAGGCGTTCAGTGGGCCTTGAAGCAGATATGGCGCAGCGGACGGGACTCGAACCCGCGACCCCCGGCGTGACAGGCCGGTATTCTAACCGACTGAACTACCGCTGCGTATCGCTTGACCGGCTCGGAGCAAACTCCCAACCGTCTTTAAACATCTGACCAACCAGCCTTGGCTGTTCGATCTCAAGCCCGACAAGTCAGACCTGGAAAATATGGCGCAGCGGACGGGACTCGAACCCGCGACCCCCGGCGTGACAGGCCGGTATTCTAACCGACTGAACTACCGCTGCGCGTCGGTGCAACCTTTAACGTTGCGTCTTGCCCTAAGGCAAAACTCTCAAGAAGTGGTGGGTGATGACGGGATCGAACCGCCGACCCTCTGCTTGTAAGGCAGATGCTCTCCCAGCTGAGCTAATCACCCTTTGCTTCGTTGAGGCCGCGAAATTTACGCAGGTAACGGACCTAAGTCAATAGCCTGCTTGAAGTTTTTCTGAAAAAGACAAAAATGCTTCAAGACAGCTACCTGCCCTACTCGCTGTAAATCATCTTCTTGCTCATGCCACCGTCCACGACAAACTCTTGCCCGGTGACAAACCCGGCCTGGCGCGACAACAACCACGCCACCATTGCCGCCACATCCTCCACTGTGCCGACCCTGCCCGCAGGATGCTGGGCGTGGTCGACGTCGGTCAAAGGCTCGGCACGCCGTGCGGCCGGATCACGCGCATCGATCCAGCCAGGGCTTACAGCGTTGACCCGCACTTCCGGGCCAAGGCTCATGGCCAGTGCGTGAGTGAGCGCCAGCAGGCCACCCTTGCTCGCCGCATAGGCTTCGGTATCCGGCTCGGACTGACGAGCGCGGGTCGATGCCAGGTTGACGATGGCACCACCATGGGCACGCAGGTACGGCGCACAATGTTTGGCCAACAACATCGGCCCACTGAGATTCACCGCGAGCACGCGGTTCCAGTAGGCCAGGTCGAGGCTTTCCAGGGTGATATTGCGCGGGTCGGCCACCGCCGCATTGCACACCAAGGCATCCAGGCGCCCAAATTGCCCAAGCACCTCGGCAACACCCTGGGCGACCTGCTTCTCATCGGCCACATCCATGGTGATAAACCAGGCGTTTTCCCCCAGCACCTTCGACACCTTGGAACCCCGATCACGGTCCAGGTCGGTCAACACCACCTGCCAGCCCTCGCTGATCAGCCACGCAGCAATGCCAAGACCGATACCACGGGCAGCACCGGTCACCAATGCGACGCGCCCGTTAGTCGCCGCCGCTGCCTCCATGGACCACTCGATCACAAGGCCGCCAGCCCGCGAGCCAGGTCAGCCTGCAAGTCAGCCACATCTTCCAGACCCACCGCGATGCGGATCAGGCTGTCACGAATGCCCGCCGCTTCACGCTCTTGCGGCGCCAGGCGCCCGTGAGACGTGGTGCTCGGGTGGGTGATGGTGGTCTTGCTATCGCCCAGGTTGGCAGTGATGGAGATCAGGCGCGTGGCATCGATAAAACGCCAGGCGCCGTCTTTGCCGCCCTTCACTTCAAAGCTCACCACCGCACCGAAACCACGCTGCTGGCGCTGGGCCAACTCGTGTTGCGGGTGGCTCTTGAGGCCGGCGTAGTGCACCTTTTCAATACCGTCCTGCTGCTCCAGCCACTCGGCCAGTGCCTGCGCGTTGGCGCAATGGGCCTTCATGCGCAGGCTGAGGGTTTCCAGGCCCTTGAGGAAGATCCAGGCGTTGAACGGGCTCAGGGTCGGGCCAGCGGTGCGCAGGAAACCGACGATCTCCTTCATCTGCTCACTGCGACCCGCCACCACGCCACCCATGCAACGACCCTGGCCGTCAATGAACTTGGTGGCCGAGTGCACGACAATGTCCGCACCCAGTTTCAGCGGCTGCTGCAATGCCGGGGTGCAGAAGCAGTTATCGACCACCAGCATCGCGCCCTTGGCGTGAGCCACTTCGGACAACGCCGCGATATCCACCAATTCCGCCAGCGGGTTGGACGGCGACTCGACGAACAACAGCTTGGTATTGGCCTTGATCGCTGCATCCCAACCGGAAAGGTCCGCCAGCGGCACGTAGTCCACTTCGATACCGAAGCGCTTGAAATACTTCTCGAACAGGCTGATGGTCGAACCGAACACACTGCGCGACACCAACACGTGGTCGCCGGCGCTGCACAGGCTCATTACCACCGCCAGGATCGCCGCCATGCCGGTCGCCGTGGCCACCGCCTGCTCAGCGCCTTCCAGGGCCGCGATGCGCTCTTCAAACGCGCGCACGGTCGGGTTGGTGTAGCGCGAATAAACGTTGCCCGGCACTTCGCCCGCAAAACGCGCAGCCGCATCACCAGCCGTACGGAATACATAGCTGGAAGTGAAGAACATCGGGTCACCGTGCTCACCTTCCGGCGTGCGGTGCTGACCGGCGCGCACAGCCAGGGTATCGAAAGCTACGCCATCGAGGTCGCTGTCCAACCGACCGGCATCCCATTCCTGACTCATGCTGCCACTCCTTACTCAATTCTTTATTTAAGATACAAAACCGGCCCCTCAGGGCCGGTGTCTACTCAGTTGTTGTACAGATCGATGATCGCGCTGACCGCCTGGGTCTTGATCTTCGACGAGTCGTTACGCGCCTGCTCGATCTTGTTCAGGTAGGCCTCATCGACATCACCGGTCACGTACTTGCCGTCGAACACGGCGCAGTCGAACTGCTCGATCTTGATCTTGCCACCGCCAACCGCTTCGATCAGGTCCGGCAGATCCTGGTAGATCAGCCAATCGGCGCCGATCAGGTCGGCAACGTCCTGGGTCGTGCGATTGTGGGCGATCAGCTCGTGGGCGCTCGGCATGTCGATACCGTACACGTTCGGGTAACGCACCGCTGGGGCTGCGGAACAGAAGTACACGTTCTTCGCACCGGCTTCGCGGGCCATCTGGATGATCTGCTTGCAGGTGGTGCCGCGCACGATGGAGTCATCCACCAGCATCACGTTCTTGCCGCGGAATTCCAGCTCGATGGCGTTGAGCTTCTGGCGCACCGACTTCTTGCGTGCTGCCTGGCCCGGCATGATGAAGGTACGGCCGATATAGCGGTTCTTCACGAAGCCTTCGCGGAACTTCACACCCAGGTGGTTGGCCAGTTCCAGCGCAGCGGTACGGCTGGTGTCCGGGATCGGGATCACCACGTCGATATCGTGCTCAGGACGCTCGCGCAGGATCTTCTCGGCCAGCTTCTCGCCCATGCGCAGGCGCGCCTTGTACACCGAAACGCCGTCGATGATCGAATCCGGGCGCGCCAGGTAGACGTGCTCGAAAATGCACGGGGTGAGTTTCGGCGCCACGGCACACTGACGGGTGTGCAGCTTGCCATCTTCGGTGATGTACACCGCTTCGCCCGGCGCGAGGTCGCGGATCAGGGTGAAGCCCAGCACGTCCAGGGACACGCTTTCGGAAGCGATCATGTACTCGACGCCTTCGTCGGTGTGACGCTGGCCGAACACGATCGGGCGGATGCCGTGCGGGTCACGGAAACCGACGATGCCGTAACCGGTGACCATGGCCACCACCGCATAACCACCAACACAACGATTGTGCACGTCGGTGACGGCCGCGAACACGTCCTCTTCGGTAGGCTGCAGCTTGCCGCGCTGGGCCAGCTCGTGAGCGAACACGTTCAGCAGCACTTCCGAGTCGGAGCTGGTGTTGACGTGGCGCAGGTCAGATTCGTAAATCTCCTTGGCCAGCTGTTCAACGTTGGTCAGGTTGCCGTTATGCGCCAAGGTAATGCCGTAAGGCGAGTTGACGTAGAACGGTTGAGCTTCGGCCGAAGTCGAGCTACCGGCAGTCGGGTAACGCACATGGCCAATGCCCATGTGCCCGACGAGGCGCTGCATGTGACGCTGATGGAACACGTCACGTACCAGGCCATTGTCCTTGCGCAGGAATAACCGGCCGTCGTGGCTGGTCACAATACCGGCAGCGTCCTGGCCGCGGTGCTGGAGGACGGTTAGCGCGTCATACAGCGCCTGATTGACGTTCGACTTACCGACGATACCGACGATGCCACACATGCGACGCAACCCCTACTTAATGAATCTTGACTGAACACAGCTTACTGCGGCGTTTTGGCCGGCAAGAGGTGTTCCTTGAACGGAAGATCAGCGGGTACGCTGATTCCGCTGGCCAGCCACTGACTGCTCCACCCCAGAATGAGGTTTTTGGACCAATCGGCAACTAATAGAAATTTTGGCACGAGTACCGACTCCTGCCACCACGAATCCTGCTGTACTGGCCCCAGGCTCAACAGCCCGACCGCCACAACCACCAGCAACGCGCCACGCGCGGCGCCAAAGGCCATGCCGAGAAATCGATCGGTCCCGGAGAGGCCGGTGACACGTATCAACTCGCCAATAAGATAATTGACCATTGCCCCCACCAGCAGCGTGGCGATGAACATGATGGCGCAGCCCGCAATGACGCGAGCCGAAGGTGTCTCGATGTATCCGGCCAGGTAGACCGACAGTGAACCACCGAACATCCAGGCTACGACTCCTGCGATGATCCAGGTCAGCAACGACAGAGCTTCTTTTACGAAGCCGCGGCTTAGACTGATCAAAGCGGAGATGGCGACGATTGCAACGATCGCCCAATCAACCCAGGTAAATGGCACAGTGCAGCCTACAGACAGATAAGGCGGCGCATTTTAGCAGAGCGCTGGGCTATCGGTAAGCGGTGATTGTGCGCGCTTTGCAAATCAGTAGTTTGTGATGGTTTGATGCCATTTCAACCCCACCCCAAAAACAATGTGGGAGCTGGCTTGCCTGCGATGGCGGTCTATCAGTCAATATCTCATTGGCTGACCCAGCGCCATCGCAGGCAAGCCAGCTCCCACACTTGGCCTGCATTTCACTCAGAGACTGGCGGTAATCAGCCGCGCTCAGGCTGGAAACGCACCACAAAACCATTGAGGTTCTGCTGACGCCCCAACAAATCGCGCAGGCGATCCGCCTCGGCACGCTCGATCAGCGGCCCGATAAACACCCGGTTCTTGCCGTCGGCACTGCGGATGTAGGCGTTGTAGCCCTGGGCACGCAGTTTTTTCTGCAAGGCCTCGGCGCTCTCGCGGTTGGCCAGGCTGGCCAGCTGGATCGACCAACTGATCGGCAGGCCATTCGGATCGATACGGCTCTGCCCCACATCCGGCTTGCCCGGCGCGGCAGGTTGCGGCGCTACAGGCTTGGGCGCAGGTGCCGGAGCGGCAGGTTTGGCCGCCACAACGGGCGTCGGCGCCGGCTTGACCACCGGCACGCTTGGCTGCACGGGCATCGACGGCGCTGTTTGCGCGGCGACCTCAGCATCGGTCGGCACCGGTTCTTCCTCAGGCAAGGCCTGCGGCTCTGGCACCACCACCGGCTCTACCTGCACTTGAGGCACCACAGGCACCTGCGGCGCAGCGGGCGCCTCAACGACGACTTGGCGCTGCTCATCCTCGCGGGAAAACAGCATCGGCAGGAAAATCACCGCCAACGCCACCAGCACCAGGGCTCCGACCATTCGCTGCTTGTATGCGCTATCCAGTAATGCCATGTGCAGCTTCCTCCGTGGAGCGCCGGGCCAACCACTCAAGCGCCTCGGCAACACAATAAAATGATCCGAACAACAGAATTTCGTCGTCAGGCGTGGCAACGGCGCACTGCGCCTCAAGGGCGGCGGTGACGCTTGCATACGACGCCACGGACGCACCAAGGTTCTGCAACGCCGCCGCCAGCTCAACAGCCGGACGGCTACGCGGCGAATCCAGCGGTGCTACCGCCCAGGCCTGGACTTCACCCAGCAAAGGCGCAACCACGCCCTCCAGATCCTTATCAGCCAACAAGCCGAATACTGCAAGGCGACGACCGACCGGCAGCGTACGCGACAGGCGCCGCGCCAGGTATTGCGCCGCATGCGGGTTATGCCCCACATCCAGCAGCAGGTTCAGGCGCTTGCCTTCCCACTCGAACGCACGGCGATCCAGGCGCCCTACTACCCGAGTCGCCTGCAAGGTCGCCGCAATCTGCCCGGCATCCCATGGCAGATCAAGCAACAGGTAGGCCTGCAACGCTAACGCGGCGTTTTCCATCGGCAGGTTCAGCAGCGGCAGGTCGCGCAACTCCACCACCTGGCCGCGTGCATCACGCCCGCGCCATTGCCAGTGTTGCTCGCCGACTTCAAGATTGAATTCGCGGCCCCGCAAGTAGAACGGGCAATCCAGCTCGCGCACCTTGTCCAGCAAGGTGTGCGGCGGATCAATGTCACCACACAGTGCAGGCCTGCCCTGACGGAAGATCCCGGCCTTCTCATAGGCCACGGACTCACGGGTATCGCCCAGGTAATCAGCATGGTCCACGCCAATGCTGGTCACCAGCGCCAGGTCGGCATCCACCACGTTGACCGTGTCCAGGCGACCACCCAGGCCGACTTCCAGCACGACCACGTCCAGCTGCGCACGCTCGAACAGCCAGAACGCCGCCAGGGTGCCCATCTCGAAGTAAGTCAGGGAAATCTCGCCACGCCCGGCATCCAGTGCCGCGAAGGCTTCGCAGAGTTGCTCATCAGTGGCTTCGACGCCATTGAGCTGCACCCGCTCGTTGTAGCGCAGCAGGTGCGGAGAATTGTACACGCCGACTTTCAGGCCTTGAGCCTGCAGCAGCGCGGCGACAAAGGCACAAGTAGAGCCTTTGCCGTTGGTGCCGGTCACCGTGATCACGCGCGGTGCCGGCCGGCCCAACCCGAGGCGGGCCGCTACCTGTTGCGAGCGCTCCAGGCCCATGTCGATGGCGGACGGATGCAACTGCTCAAGGTAGGCGAGCCATTCGCCCAGGGTACGTTGGGTCATAGGTTTGCTGGCACCGGCGGCACGACAATCGGTTCTACTTTAGGCGCGACGTACACAGGCGTCGGCAGGCCCATCATTTGTGCCAGCAGGTTGCCCAGGCGTGGACGCAGTTCACCGCGCGGGATGATCAGGTCGATTGCACCGTGCTCCAGCAGGAACTCGCTGCGCTGGAAGCCTTCCGGCAGTTTTTCACGCACGGTCTGCTCGATCACACGCGGGCCGGCAAAGCCGATCAAGGCCTTTGGCTCGCCGACAATCACGTCACCCAACATGGCCAGGCTGGCGGAAACGCCGCCGTAGACAGGGTCGGTCAACACGGAGATAAACGGGATGCCTTCTTCACGCAGACGTGCCAGCACCGCAGAGGTCTTGGCCATTTGCATCAGGGAGATCAGCGCTTCCTGCATGCGCGCACCACCGGAGGCGGCGAAGCAGATCATCGGGCAACGGTTTTCCAGGGCGTAGTTGGCAGCGCGCACAAAACGCTCACCGACGATGGCACCCATGGAGCCGCCCATGAAGGAGAACTCGAACGCCGAGACCACAACGGGCATGCCCAGCAACTTGCCGCTGACGGAGATCAGCGCGTCTTTTTCGCCTGTCTGCTTTTGCGCGCCGGTCAGGCGGTCCTTGTACTTCTTGCTGTCGCGGAACTTGAGACGGTCAACCGGCTCCAGGTCAGCACCCAGTTCGGCACGGCCGTCGGCATCCAGGAAGATGTCGATGCGGGCGCGGGCGCCGATACGCATGTGGTGGTTGCACTTGGGGCAAACGTCCAGGGTCTTTTCCAGCTCTGGGCGGTACAGCACCGCGTCGCAGGATGGGCACTTGTGCCACAGACCTTCAGGAACCGAGCTTTTCTTCACCTCGGAACGCATGATCGAAGGGATCAGTTTGTCTACTAACCAGTTGCTCATGCTTTCTTTCTCCAGTACCGGTGGCTTGAACACAGCCCCGCGTATGCCCTTGAGCTAAATTCATATGTGGCGATGACACATGCTGGACGGGGTCAGACGTTCGACCAGCCATTTCCCGCATGCATCCTCAGCCTTCCAGACAACCTGCCAGTGCAGGGTTGCCACTTCATTTCCGGGCCACCCGCAGGCGGCACCGGGCTGTTTTACACAGTGGTAGTTATGGACGGCGGCAGACTGCCAGCCGTCACATCCCGCGCACAGCCTGCATGAATGCGCGAATCTTGCTGTGATCCTTGATGCCCTTGCCCTGCTCCACCCCACCGCTGACGTCCACCGCATACGGGCGCACTTGCCCGATGGCTGCCGCGACATTCACGGGATTGAGCCCACCCGCCAGGATGATCGGCTTGCTCAGCCCTTCGGGGATCAGCGTCCAGTCGAACGCCTCGCCCGTACCACCGGGGACGCCTTCGACGTAAGTGTCCAGCAAGATCCCGCGAGCACCCGTATAGGCAGCGCACGCGGCGGCGATATCGTCCCCGGCCTTGACCCGCAACGCCTTGATATACGGGCGCTGGTAGCTTTCGCATTCGTCAGGGCTTTCGTCGCCATGGAACTGCAGCATATCCAGCGGTACGGCATCCAGGGTTTCGTTGAGTTCGCAGCGGCTGGCGTTGACGAACAAGCCCACGGTGGTGACGAACGGCGGCAGCGCAGCGATGATCGCCCGCGCCTGCAACACATTCACCGCCCGTGGGCTCTTGGCATAAAACACGAAACCGATGGCATCCGCCCCCGCCTCGACTGCCGCCAGCGCGTCTTCTATGCGGGTAATCCCGCAAATCTTGCTGCGAACGGCTGGCATGTCGTGGAAACCTCAGGGTTGGGCCGAGAAAGTCCCGGATGGTAACAAAAGCTTTTCCGGGCGTCAGCCGCCAAGTTCGCTGAAACCTGTGAGGAAGTGTGGCCCGATGAAACGTTCCGGCAGCTCGAACTCGTCGCGGTACTCCACGTCCACCAGGTACAGGCCAAAGGGATGGGCTGTGACACCGCCCGTACGGCGAACACGGCTTTCCAGCACTTCCTTGGCCCACTCCACCGGGCGCTCGCCGGTGCCTATGGTCATCAGCACGCCGGCAATATTGCGCACCATATGATGCAGGAACGCACCGGCGCGAATATCCAGCACGATCATCTTGCCGTGGCGCGTCACCCGCAGGTGGTGGACTTCCTTGATCGGCGACTTGGCCTGGCACTGGCCGGCGCGAAATGCGCTGAAGTCATGCACGCCAACCAGATGCTGCGCGGCCTCGGCCATGCGCTCGGCGTCGAGTGGGCGGTGGTTCCAGGTAATCTCTTCGTTGAGGTGCGCCGGGCGGATCTGATCGTTGTAGATCACATAACGATAACGCCGGGCGATAGCCTTGAAGCGCGCATGAAAGTGCGCCGGCATGACCTTGGCCCAACTGACACTGACATCATGGGGCAAGTTGATATTAGCGCCCATCACCCACGCCTTCATCGTGCGCTCGGCCTGGGTGTCGAAGTGCACCACCTGGCCACAGGCATGCACGCCGGCGTCGGTACGCCCGGCGCACATCAGCGAAACCGGCGAATCAGCGACTTTCGACAGGGCCTTTTCCAGGGTTTCCTGCACCGTCAGCACGCCCGATGCCTGGCGCTGCCAGCCGCGATAGCGCGAACCTTTGTATTCCACGCCCAGGGCGATGCGGTAAAAGCCTGCGGCCGCCATTTCGGCGGCCGCGTTATCTATATTTGCCAAGAACTGAGAGCCTGATGAGTTGCGCAAAGGCGGCCATTATAGAGGTGGCCGCCCAAATGTGGGAGCTGGCTTGCTGTGGCGAGGGAGCTTGCTCCCGCTGGAGTGCGAAGCGCTCCCAAGATTTTGGGGCCGCTACGCAGCCCAGCGGGAGCAAGCTCCCTCGCCACAGCAAGCCCGCTCCCACAGGGGATTGGGTTTGCAAGCCAGTTCAGGTTTGCCCCCATCAAACTGTGGGAGCTGGCTTGCCTGCAATGGCGGCGGTTCAGCTGCATCTGTGTTAACTGGCGGGCGAGCCCAACCAGTGGACTATCGCCGCCTTTTAAATACGGCCGAGCATTTCCTTGGCTTCGCCGCGCTGGGACTCATCACCTTCGGTGAGCACTTCAGACAGGATATCCCGCGCACCATCCGCATCGCCCATGTCGATATAGGCCTGGGCCAAGTCCAGCTTGGTCGCCACCTCATCGGTGCCCGACAGGAAGTCGAATTCCGGCTCATCCCCCCCCAGCGCCGCGTCTTCTGCGGTAAAGGACGGTTCGATGGACGGATGCTCCAGGCTCTGGGACAGACGGTCCAGCTCGGCATTGACGTCGTCCAGCTCGGACGCGAACGCGTCAGGCTTGGCAGCTGTCTCTGGCTCATCGGCCAGGGACAGGTCGAAGTCTTCCGGCAGGTCGAAGTCATCCAGCGCAGCAGGCGTCAGGGTTGGCGGCTCGACCGCAGGTACATCCTGCATCTGCGCTTCAAGACCGGACAGGAAATCGTCATCGGGCTGCGCAGACGCCGGGGCATCCAATTGCAGGTCCAGGTCGAAGTCCGGCAGGTCGTCCGGGCTGGCTGTCGCTTCAACTTGTTGCTGCAACGCGGATTCGAAACTCAGCACATCTTCAGGATTGACCTCGGCAGGCGATGCAGCCTCCAGATCATCCAGACTCAGGTCGAAATCAGTGTCGAAGCTCTCTGGCTCAGGCGCCGGCGCTGCTGGCTTGTCTTCCAGCAGGTCCTTGACGTATTGCGCATCCAAGGCAGCGGCGGCCACTGCGGCGCTCACGCCCGCCGCCAGTACGGCCATCGCCGGGAAACGCGACTTCAGCAGCTCGACCTGGGCATGGTTGTCACCATTGGCCACCAGTTGGCGCTCCTGGGTGACGAAGCCATCCTTGTCGTTTTGCAGGCCGTAGACTTCCATCAGCTTCAAGCGCAGGTCGCCGCGCTTGGGCTCTTGCTTGATCGCTTGCTCCAACACATCGGCGGCCTGGTTCAGGTGGCCGCGATCGAGAAGGGATTGCGCCTGGGCCAACGCATCATTGGCGCTGGCCGGAGCCACGGCCACCGCCAGCGGTGCGAGCACCGAGGCAACAGTCGGCACCACGACGGCCGGCTCAACCACTGGAGCCGGTGCTGGAGCTGCCGCCAGCTTGACGCTCGGCGCCGGCACTTCCAGGCCTTCGAAGCTATCCGGTGGCAGGTCCTGGTCGAGGTTAGAGGTGAACTCCGGCTCTTCGGCCAGGGCACGGGCCATGCGCAGGTGTTTTTCTTCCTCACGACGGGCGTTGCGATGACGCAGCACCAGCAGCAGTAACAACAACGCCACCAGGGCAGCGGCGCCACCCACCACGCCGAGGACCACCGGGTTGGTCAGCAGCTCATTGAATTTGCCATCGGTACTGGCCGGGGCCGCTTCAGGCTTGATCGGCTCCGGGGCCGTCGGCGCAGGCGTGGCTGCCGGTGCTGCAGGCGCAGATGGAGCTGCGGGAGCTGCCGCCGCCGGATCACCGGCCAACTGCGCGGGAATCACCGCAGGCACTGCCGCCGGGTCGCCTTTTTCAGCTTGCAGGCGCGCCAGTTGATCGTTCTTCAGTTGAATCAGTTTTTGCAGCTTGTCCAACTGGCTTTGCAGGTCTGCTGCACGGCTTTTCAGCTCAGCGTTATCACGGCGAGTGGTGTCCAGTTCTTCCTGGGTCATCGCCAGCTTGTCGCTCAGGGCCCGGCCATCAGCGGCCTTGCCCTTCGCGCCCTGCTTGGCAGACTCAGCCGAGACCAGGCTCAAGTTGTCCTTGGCGTTGGTGCTCGACGGCGCATTGCCCGCTTGGGTGCGCTTGGTGGCATCCAGTTGCTGCTTGCCTGCGACCTGGTTGGTCGCCGCGCGACGGCCCTGGCGCCAGGCGGTATTTTGCGCCGTCACTTCGGCAATCGCCTCGGGTTGCGGTAGCGCGGTGCTTTGTACGGTGTCCGGCAGGCGCAGGACCTGGCCGGTTTTCAGGCGGTTGATGTTGCCGTCGATAAAGGCATCGGGGTTAAGTGCCTGGATCGCCAGCATGGTCTGCTGGATCGAGCCGCCATTGCGATTCTTCGCGGCAATTTCCCACAAGGTGTCGCGGGAAGTGGTGGTGTGCTGCGCCGCTTTGCTCGCGGCAGGCGCGGGACTGGCCGGCGCCGACACACGCGGCGCAGGTGCTGTTGCGACCGGCTGGTCAAACTTGGCCGGGTCCAGCAGCACGCTGTAGTCGCGCATCAGGCGGCCGTTGGGCCACTGCACCTGCAACAGGAAACGTACGTAGGAATCAGGCAACGGCTTGCTGGAGGTGACGCGCACCACACTGCGACCGCTTGGATTGATCACCGGCGTAAACACCAGGTCATTCAAAAACGCTTGGCGATCGACGCCCGCATCCACAAACGCCTGGGACGAAGCCAGGCTCGGCGTGATCTCGGAAGCGGTGAGGCCGCCGACATCGAGCAATTCGATTTCCACCGACAACGGCTGGTTCAACTGCGACTTGAGGGTCATTTCCCCCAGTTGCAGCGCCTGCGCCATACCGGAGGACAGCGCCGAGGCGGCCGCTATTGCTAACACCAGTTTGCGAACTTGAACCATAGCCTCATCCTTTGTTTGAACACTCCCCGGCCTGCGAGAAGGTTGGTAACCGCTGCCATTAGGCATGGCGAGCCGATAGGTCACCGACGCGCAACTTTTCCAGCTTGGGGCCAAGCATAGCGCCTGGTTAGAATCAATCTACAAATTGCCGCCAAGTATCTTTTACGCAAGGTCTTTTATCAACAACTGCGCCAGCTGTACGGCATTCAGTGCAGCGCCTTTGCGTACGTTATCTGACGTCAACCACAGATTTAGTTCCGCCGGATCGTCCACTCCGGCGCGAACCCGTCCTACGTACACAACGTCTTGTCCTACTGCATCGCCAACGGCGGTCGGGTAATCCCCCTCCTCCACCCGCTCTACACCCGGCGCTGCGTCGAGTACTCGGTTAACGGCGGCAAGATCGACCGGCGCGGCCAGTTGCAAAGACACAGTCAAGCTATCGCCAAAAAACACCGGGGCTTGAACGCAAGTTGCGGAAATCTTTAGTAAAGGAGATTCCAGCACAGCGCGCAGTTCGTGTACGAGACGTTTCTCCAAGGCTGTATGACCTTGGGCATCTGGCGTACCGACTTGTGCCAGCAAGTTAAAGGCCATCTGCCGATCAAAAAATGTCGGCTCCAGCGGGCGCACATTCAACAGCTCGGCAGTTTGTCGCGCCAGCTCGCTCACGGCTTCGCGCCCCTGGGCAGATACCGCCAGGTTGGCGGTAACGCTCACGCGCTGGATATCCAGCAAGCCGCGCAAAGGCGCCAGGACCACCGCCAGGTTGGTGGCAGACGGGCTTGGGCTGGCGAGCTGGAAAGGTTTTTTCAGGCCGTTCAATACGTGCGCATTCGCTTCCGGCACCACCGGCGGCGCCTGCTCAGCCGGCAAGGCGCCCGACAGGTCGATCACCGCACAACCGGCCGCCGTAGCGCGGGGCGCGAAACTCAAGGTCACTGCCGGCCCCGCGGCAAAAAATGCCAGTTGCACCTTTTTAAAGTCGAACTCGTCAACTTCCTTGACCCGCAGGTTCTTGCCGCGAAACGGCACCGAGGCACCGGCCGAGTTGTTGCCGGCCAGCAGATACAGGGTGCCCACTGGAAAATCCAGCTCTTCGAGGATCTGCACCAGGGTTTCACCGACGGTGCCGGTGGCGCCGATCACGGCGATTTCAAAGGTCTGGGTCATGGGGGCTGCCTCGGGCATTGCGGGGGGAGCGGCACTTTACCGGGTGGCGGGGTAATTGGGCCAGTTTTTGTGGTGGGGCTGAGGGCCTCATCGCGGGCAAGCCAGCTCCCACATTTTGATTTGTGAATACATTCAAGTGTGGGAGCTGGCTTGCCTGCGATGACCCTCTCAAGAACAACAAAAAACCCGCGCCTGTCACCAGTCGCGGGTTCTCTGTATTGCCTCAAGCGATCAACGCTCCAGCAAGATCCGCAGCATGCGACGCAGCGGTTCAGCCGCGCCCCACAACAGTTGGTCGCCAACCGTGAACGCACCGAGGAACTGGCTGCCCATGTTCAGCTTGCGCAGACGGCCCACCGGTACATTCAGGGTGCCGGTGACCTTCGTCGGGCTCAGCTCCTGCATGCTGATGTCGCGGTTGTTCGGCACCAGCTTGACCCACGGGTTGTGCGAGCTGATCAACGATTCGATATCGGCGATCGGCACGTCCTTGTTCAGCTTGATGGTCAGCGCCTGGCTGTGGCAGCGCATGGCGCCGATGCGCACGCAGATGCCGTCCACCGGGATGGGGCTCTTGAAGCGACCGAGGATCTTGTTGGTCTCGGCCTGGGCCTTCCACTCTTCGCGGCTCTGGCCGTTCGGCAGCTCTTTGTCGATCCACGGGATCAGGCTACCGGCCAATGGCACGCCGAAGTTCTCGGTCGGGTACGCATCGCTGCGCATGGCTTCGGCCACACGACGGTCGATGTCGAGGATCGCGCTGGCCGGGTCGGCCAGTTGATCGGCGACGGCGGCGTGGGTCGCGCCCATCTGCTTGATCAGCTCACGCATGTTCTGCGCGCCAGCACCGGAGGCCGCCTGATACGTCATGGCGCTCATCCACTCCACCAGGCCGGCTTCGAACAAGCCACCCAGGCCCATCAGCATCAGGCTGACGGTGCAGTTGCCGCCGACATAGTTCTTGGTGCCGGCATCCAGCTGCTGGTCGATGACCTTGCGGTTCACCGGGTCGAGGATGATCACGGCATCGTCCTGCATGCGCAGGCTCGATGCAGCGTCGATCCAGTAACCCTGCCAGCCCGCTTCACGCAGCTTGGGGAAGACTTCACTGGTGTAGTCGCCACCCTGACAGGTCACGATCACGTCGAGGGTCTTCAACTCTTCAATGCTGTAGGCGTCCTTGAGCGGGGCAATATCCTTGCCCACGGACGGCCCTTGGCCACCAACGTTCGAAGTGGTGAAAAACACCGGCTCAATAAGATCGAAATCCTGCTCTTCCAGCATCCGCTGCATGAGCACGGAACCGACCATACCGCGCCAACCGATCAGACCTACACGTTTCATCGCAACTACACCTTGTTAAAAAGTGGGCCGCCTTGCAGCAACAACTGCAAGCGGGCCCGAGAGATTACAGATTCCGCAGCGCGGCGACTACTGCGTCGCCCATTTCTTGCGTCCCTACCTTGGTGCAACCCTGCGACCAGATGTCGCCGGTGCGCAAGCCCTGGTCCAGCACCAGGCTCACGGCTTGCTCGATGGCATCGGCCGCGTCGCTCAGGTTGAAGCTGTAACGCAGCATCATCGACACCGACAGAATCGTCGCCAGCGGGTTGGCAATGCCTTGGCCCGCGATGTCCGGCGCCGAACCGTGGCAAGGCTCGTACATGCCCTTGTTGTTGGTGTCCAGGGACGCCGACGGCAGCATGCCGATGGAGCCGGTGAGCATCGACGCCTGGTCGGACAGGATGTCGCCGAACAGGTTGTCGGTGACGATCACGTCGAACTGCTTCGGTGCACGCACCAACTGCATGGCGGCGTTATCGACGTACATGTGGCTCAGTTCAACGTCCGGGTAGTCCTTGGCCACTTCTTCGACGATTTCGCGCCACAGTTGGCTGGAGGCCAGCACGTTGGCTTTATCCACCGAGCAGACCTTCTTGCCACGCACGCGGGCCATGTCGAAACCAACACGGGCAATACGGCGGATTTCACTCTCGCTGTACGGCAGTGTGTCGTAGGCCTGGCGCTCGCCGTTTTCCAGCTCGCGCACGCCCCGTGGCGAGCCGAAGTAGATACCGCCGGTCAGCTCACGCACGATGAGGATGTCGAGGCCCGCGACCACTTCCGGCTTGAGGCTCGATGCGTCGGCCAGTTGCGGGTAGAGGATCGCCGGGCGCAGGTTGCCGAACAGGCCCAGTTGGGCGCGGATTTTCAGCAGGCCGCGCTCAGGGCGGATGTCACGTTCGATCTTGTCCCACTTCGGGCCACCCACGGCGCCGAGCAGTACGGCGTCGGCTGCGCGGGCGCGGTCCAGGGTTTCGTCAGCCAGCGGTACGCCGTGCTTATCGATGGCCGCGCCGCCGATCACGTCGTGGCTCAGCTCGAAGCCCAGGCTGTACTTGCTGTTGGCGAGTTCCAGGACCTTGACCGCTTCGGCCATGATTTCCGGACCAATACCGTCGCCAGGGAGAATCAGAATCTGCTTGCTCATGCGTTCCTCATTTCATCAAGCGACCCGCCCGTGGGCAGGTCGGGAAAAATCAATCAGCGTTCGGCGAAGACCACCAGCACGTCGGTGCTGAAGGTGCCGTCGGCTTGAATTTCGTAGTAGTCGCGCACTTCCTGGCCCATCGCCTGTTGCAGCGCAAGGATCGCAGCGCGCAACACTTCGGGTGTGCGCATGCGCTCGACCCACGAGCTGTACTCCAGACGCAGGCGCTGACGGCTGCTGGTGCGTACGTGCAAACCGGACTCGCTGAGCTGTTGCATCCACTCGGCGGCGGAGTAGTCGCGCACATGGCTGGTGTCGCGCAGCACTTCGACGGTTTGCAGGTAAGTGTCCAACAACGGGCTGCCCGGTGACAAGACGTCGACAAAGGCCGCCACGCCGCCCGGCTTGAGCACGCGGCGCACTTCACGCAAGGCCAGGCCGAGGTCGCTCCAGTGGTGGGCCGAGTAGCGGCTGAACACGAAGTCGAACTCGCCATCGGCGAACGGCAGGCGTTCGGCGGCGCCGTGGACGGTGCGGATGTTGCCCAGGCCACGGTCGCTGGCAGCGGTTGCGACCACATCGAGCATTTGTTGGGACAGGTCGTAGGCCACCACTTCTTTAACCAGTGGCGCGACGTGAAAACTGACATGACCTGCGCCGCAACCCAAGTCCAGCAGTCGTGCACTGCCCTGCCCGGCCAGCTCGGCCTGGAGCAGCGCGAATTCGGTGCCTTGGGCGTGCACGGCACTGCTCAGGTAGGCCGAGGCTTGCTCGCCGAATTGTTTTTGCACGACTTGGGTGTGGGCGGTGCTGGTCATGGTGGTTTTCCTTGGGTTTTGGGGTGCTTGTACGGGCGCTATCGCAGGCAAGCCAGCTCCCACAGTTGACCGAGTCGTTCAGGAGAACACCGATCAATGTGGGAGCGGGCTTGCCCGCGATAGGGCCCGCACGGTTACCGCCAATCAGGCATCGCGAAACAACCAAGGCTGACTCGCCCGGTGCTTGGCCTCAAACGCCGCAATCGCATCCCCGTCCTGCAAGGTCAGGCCGATATCGTCCAGCCCGTTGATCAGGCAATGCTTACGGAACGCATCCACCTCAAAGTGATACACCTTGCCATCCGGGCGCGTCACGGTTTGCGCTGCCAGATCGACGGTCAACTGGTAGCCCACATCGGCTTCCACCTGCTTGAACAACTCGTCGACTTCTGCGTCGGTCAAGATGATCGGCAACAAGCCGTTCTTGAAGCTGTTGTTGAAGAAGATGTCGGCATAGCTCGGCGCGATGATGCTGCGAAAGCCATATTCTTCCAGGGCCCACGGCGCGTGTTCACGGCTGGAGCCGCAACCGAAGTTCTCGCGGGCGAGCAATACGCTGGCGCCTTGGTAGCGGTCGGCGTTGAGCACGAAGTCCTTGTTCAGCGGGCGCTTGGAGTTGTCCTGGTAGGCGTAGCCCACGTCCAGGTAGCGCCACTCGTCGAACAGGTTCGGGCCGAAACCGGTGCGCTTGATCGACTTCAAGAACTGCTTGGGGATGATCTGGTCGGTGTCCACGTTGGCACGGTCCAACGGCGCGACTAAACCTGTGTGTTGTGTAAAAGCACGCATCGGGTATTCCTCAGATCAATTCGCGAACGTCGATGAAACGACCGTTGACGGCAGCCGCAGCGGCCATGGCCGGGCTGACCAGGTGGGTACGCCCACCGGCACCCTGGCGCCCTTCGAAGTTACGGTTGGAGGTGGACGCGCAATGCTCGCCCGACTCCAGGCGGTCCGGGTTCATCGCCAGGCACATCGAGCAGCCCGGCTCGCGCCATTCAAAACCGGCCTCGAGGAAGATTTTGTCCAGGCCTTCGGCCTCGGCTTGCGCTTTGACCAGGCCCGAGCCCGGGACCACGATGGCCTGCTTGATGGTCGAAGCCACCTTGCGGCCCTTGGCGATCACCGCCGCAGCGCGCAGATCTTCGATCCGCGAGTTGGTGCAGGAACCGATGAACACGCGATCCAACTGGATGTCGGTGATCGCCTGGTTGGCCTGCAAGCCCATGTACTTCAAGGCGCGCTCGATGGAACCGCGCTTGACCAGGTCGGTTTCCTTGGCCGGGTCCGGTACGTTCTGGTCAACAGCCAGGACCATTTCCGGCGACGTGCCCCAGCTGACTTGCGGCTTGATCTGGGCAGCGTCGAGCTCAACCACAGTGTCGAACACCGCGTCGGCGTCGGAGACCAGGTCTTTCCAGGCTTCGACCGCGGCATCCCAATCGGCACCGGTCGGTGCAAAAGGACGACCCTTGACGTATTCAACGGTCTTTTCGTCCGCCGCCACCATGCCCACGCGGGCACCGGCTTCGATGGACATGTTGCAGATGGTCATGCGGCCTTCGATGGACAGGTCGCGAATCGCACTGCCGGCGAACTCGATGGCGTGGCCGTTACCGCCGGCGGTGCCGATCTTGCCGATCACAGCAAGGACGATGTCCTTGGCGGTCACGCCGAACGGCAATTGGCCTTCGACCTTGACCAACATGTTCTTCATTTTCTTGGCGACCAGGCACTGGGTGGCGAACACATGCTCCACCTCGGAGGTGCCGATGCCGTGGGCCAAGGCGCCGAAGGCACCGTGGGTCGAGGTGTGGGAGTCGCCGCAGACCACGGTCATGCCCGGCAAGGTTGCACCCTGCTCCGGGCCGATCACGTGGACGATCCCTTGACGCACGTCATTCATCTTGAATTCGGTGATGCCATATTCGTCGCAGTAGTCGTCGAGGGTCTGCACCTGCAAGCGCGACACGGTGTCGACGATGGCGTCGATGCCGCCTTTGCGCTCAGGAGTCGTTGGTACGTTGTGGTCCGGGGTGGCGATGATGGAATCGACGCGCCAAGGCTTGCGCCCAGCCAGTCGCAGGCCTTCGAACGCTTGGGGCGAGGTCACTTCATGGATGATGTGACGGTCGATATAGATCAGCGACGAGCCATCGTCGCGCCGTTTCACTTCATGGGAATCCCAAAGCTTGTCGTAAAGCGTTTTGCCGGCCATCAGTCGGTCCTCATCATCGGTCTTTCTATGCCCTGGGCATTTCAATAACCCTTTGGCTTGTGAGGCTGATGGTATGGCGCTACATTAAATAACTCAAATTCATATTTTTTATGCTTTGGATTACCAACTGGAATACCACAATGGACCTGGCCAACCTCAACGCCTTTATTGCCATCGCCGAGACCGGCAGCTTCTCCGGCGCCGGTGAGCGCCTGCACCTGACCCAACCGGCCATCAGCAAACGCATCGCCGGCCTGGAGCAACAATTGAATGTGCGCCTGTTTGACCGCCTGGGCCGCGAAGTCGGCCTGACCGAAGCCGGACGGGCCCTGCTGCCACGCGCTTATCAGATCCTCAACGTGCTGGACGACACCCGCCGCGCCCTGACCAACCTCACCGGCGAAGTCAGCGGGCGCCTGACCCTGGCCACCAGTCACCACATCGGCCTGCACCGCCTGCCGCCCATATTGCGTACCTTCACCCGGGAATACCCGAACGTGGCGCTGGATATTCAGTTCCTGGACTCGGAAGTGGCCTACGAAGAAATCCTCCACGGCCGCGCCGAAGTGGCGGTGATCACCTTGGCGCCCGAGCCCCACCACCTGGTACGCGCCACCCCGGTATGGGATGACCCGCTGGATTTTGTCGTGGCCCCCGAGCACAGCCTGATCAGCAACGGCCACGTCAGCCTGGCCGATATTGCCGGCCACCCGGCGGTTTTCCCCGGCGGCAACACCTTTACACATCATATTGTCAGCCGATTGTTCGAAGCCCAGGGCCTCACGCCGAATATCGCGATGAGCACTAACTACCTGGAAACTATCAAGATGATGGTGTCCATCGGCCTGGCCTGGAGCGTTTTGCCGCGCACTATGCTCGATGATCAGGTGGCAAGTATCGCTTTGCCAGGCATACAACTCAGTCGCCAGCTAGGCTATATCGTGCACACCGAAAGGACGCTGTCGAACGCTGCGCGGGCTTTCATGAGCCTATTGGATGCACAGGTCGATCTGCCAGGGATACCGGCATGAAGCTGTGCGGCCTCAAGGTTTACGTAAAACCGCGCCTTACGCCCATCGAGCCAAGGCCCTTTGATAATGCGCAACCCTGTCGATTCCGTGCCACCGTTGCCCCGCATCTACGCCCTTGACCCCCAAGAGGCGGAACAAAGTTGGGACAGTGCGCCGCAATTGCTGGCCGCCCTGAATGCGGCTCGGCTGGGCGCATGGTGCTGGGAAATCGACACGGGAAAAATCAGCTGGTCACGGGGCACCCAGGCGCTGTTCGGCTTCGATCCCCGCGCGCCCCTACCCAAGGACCTGGATTACCTCGACCTGCTCGCCCCGGCTGACCGCGCCAAAGTCGTGCGTGCCTTCCATGCGGTGCTGGCGGGCGAGCCGTTTGAACAGGCGATGCGCCACCGCATCCAGTGGCCCGACGGCACCTTCCATTGGCTGGAAATCAACGGCAGCCTGGCGCCGGACAAGAGCGGGCGCCGCCGAATGATCGGGGTGATCCGTGAGATCACCCACCAGCGTGAGCGGGAAAACGCCCTCGGCCATTCCGAAAAGCGCTTCGCCACGCTGTTTCACCTGTGCCCGAACATGGTGCTGCTGACCCGCCAGGCCGACGGCCTGATCAGCGAAGCCAACCAGTATTTCGAGATCCACTTCGGCTGGCCAGTCGCCGATATCATCGGCCGTACCACCCTGGACCTCGGCCTGTGGCGCCACCCCGAACAACGCGCGCAACTGGTCAAGGCCACCCAGCGCAAGGGCGAACCCATCACCATGGACGTGCAGTTCTGCGCCAGCAACGGCCAGATCCACGATGGTACCCTCAGTGCGCAGAAGGTCGAGCTGGACGGCGAGGCGTACCTGATCAGCACCTTTCTCGACACCACCGAGCGCAAGAACGCCGAACAAGCCCTCAAGGACAGCCAGGAACGCCTGGACCTGGCCCTGGACTCCGCGCAATTGGGCACTTGGGACTGGCACATCCCCACCGGCATGCTCTACGGCTCGGCTCGCGCCGCGCAACTGCACGGCCTGCCGCCCGAGCCGTTCCACGAATCCTTCGATGCGTTTTTCGAGGGCATGTCCGATGAAGACCGCGAAGGCATGCGCAACGCCTACCGCAGCCTGCGCGAAGGCCCGGACGGCAACTACCAGCTGACCTACCGCGTGCTGGGCGAAGACGGCAGCCCGCGCTACCTGGAAAGCCGTGCACGCCTCTATCGCGATGAGGCCGGCAAGCCGCTGCGCATGGCCGGCACCTTGCTGGACATCACTGATCAGGTCGAACGCGAACAACGCCTGAGCGCCTCCGAAGAGAAATTCGCCAGCCTGTTCCAGGCCAGCCCCGACCCCATCTGTGTCACCGCCCTGGACAGCGGTATGTTTATCGAGATCAACCCGGCCTTTACCCAGACCTTTGGCTGGACTGCCGCCGAAGTCATCGACAAGAGCGCCGAGCAGATCGGCCTGTGGGACGATTCCAGCAAGCGCCTGCAACGTATCGAGCGCGTGATTCGCGAACAGTCATTGAGCAATGTGGCCATCGTGGTCCACCACAAGGACGGCCAGAGCCTGACCTGCGTGATCTCCAGCCGATTGATCAAGGTCAGCGACCAGCCGTGCATCGTCACCACCCTGCGCGATATTACCCAGCAGCAACGCTCGGAAGCGGCGCTCAAGGCCAGCGAAGAAAAATTCGCCAAGGCGTTCCATTCCAGCCCTGATGCGATCTCCATTACCGAGCGCGACACTGGCCGTTATGTGGAGGTCAACGACGGTTTCTGCCGCTTGACCGGCTATCGCGCCGAAGAGGCCATCGGGCTCACGCTGTACCAGATCGGCATCTGGGCCGACGAGAACCAGCGTGCCGCACTGCTCGCCGAGTTGCAGATCAAGGGCCGCATCCATCACCTGGAAATGCTCTGGCACAACAAACGCGGGGACGTGCTGGCGGTGGAAGTCTCGGTCGAACCGATTACCCTCAATGAAATGCCCTGCCTGCTGCTGACGGCCCGTGATGTCAGCCTGCTGAAAAACGCCCAGGCGCAGATCCGCCACCTGGCGTATCACGACCCACTGACCAACCTGCCCAACCGCGCCTTGCTGATGGACCGCCTGAGCCAGCAGATCGCCCTGCTCAAGCGCCACAACCTGCGCGGTGCGCTGCTGTTCCTCGACCTCGACCACTTCAAGCACATCAACGATTCCCTCGGCCACCCGGTGGGCGATACCGTGCTGAAAATCGTCACCGCCCGCCTGGAAGCCAGCGTGCGCATGGAAGACACCGTGGCGCGCCTGGGCGGCGATGAGTTTGTGGTGCTGCTCAGCGGGCTGGATGGCACCCGCAACGAAGTCAGCAACCAGGTGCAGGAACTGGCCGACACCCTGCGTGAATTGCTCTCGGAGCCGATGTTCCTCGACGGTCATCGCTTGCAGGTCACGCCGAGCATCGGCGTGGCACTGATACCCGACCACGGCTCTACCCCGGCCGACCTGCTCAAGCGTGCCGACATCGCCCTGTACCGCGCCAAGGACTCCGGGCGCAACACCACGCAGATGTTTCACAACAGCATGCAGAAAACCGCCAGCGAACGCCTGCGCATGGAGACCGACCTGCGCCTGGCCTTGTCCCGCGGTGAATTCAGCGTGCATTACCAACCTCAAGTGGATGCACGCGGCAACCAGATCATCGGCGCCGAAGCCTTGGTGCGCTGGCAGCATCCGCAGTTGGGGGCGCAATCGCCCACGGAATTTATCAAGGTATTGGAGGACAGCGGACTGATCCTGGAGGTGGGCACCTGGATCCTCGACGAGGCCTGCGCGGCGTTCCAGCAATTGATTGCGGACGGCCTGATCGACCCGCTCAAGTTCAGCCTGTGCGTCAACATCAGCCCCCGACAGTTCCGCCAGAACGACTTCGTCGAGCGGGTGGAGCGCAGCCTCAATCACCACGACCTGCCCTACAGCCTGCTGAAACTGGAAATTACCGAAGGCATCGTGATCCAGAACCTGGACGACACCGTGGCCAAGATGCGCCGCCTGAAGAAACTCGGCGTCAGCTTTGCGATGGACGATTTTGGTACCGGCTATTCGTCGCTGACCTACCTCAAACGCCTGCCGGTGGATGCGCTGAAGATCGACCAGTCGTTTGTGCGCGATGCGACCCACGACCCCAACGACGCGGAAATCATCCGCGCCATTGTGGCCATGGCCCGCAGCTTGAACCTGGAAGTGATTGCCGAAGGCGTAGAGACCCCGGAGCAACTGGCGTTCCTGCAAATGCTGGGGTGCCATGTGTTCCAGGGCTATTTGCACAGCCGGCCGTTGCCGATCGAGCAATTCAGGCAACTGCTCAGCTAGCTGTCACACTAACTTCAAAGCGCGCAACCCGCTGCTCATCCAGCGTGAGGATCCCAGGTCATGCTTTACCCCATAGAGGTCGAGCCCCCCATTAACCACCACGACCGAGTGCCAGCTATCGGCCAGGGTGCCAATCGCGCCGGCAGCCAGTTCGCGGGCATCACTTTCGCGCACATACCCGAACACCCCCAGCCGGCGTAACGCCTCACCTGGCCATTCACCGTCGTTGAGCGTGTCCATGGCCACGTCGAATCCCTGGCTGCCTCGGAAATCGTTGTTCTCTAGTTGCGCACGCTTGGCGCTCACGGCATACAGGAAGTTGGCGTCGTCCAGAAGCGCCTGATCACTGCCGTGAAACAGGGACCCGCGCCTGGCCTTGCTCAGTTCGTCGTGACTCACTGACACCCTGACACCATCACGCATGATCACGTCATAACCTGTGGGCGTGGCGCCAACCTCTTTGTAGATGTCTGCGGGACTCTGCCCGAACCGCATCATGGCGGCCTTGATCGCCGATACCGTGACGCAATTACCCTGGGTGCCTTGATAGAAACCCGACCAGATATCCTTGGGTTTTGCGCCTGTTCGCTGGCTGGACTCGGCTGCATTGTCTCTGCGTTGCCAAGTCGCCTCAGGCACAGCGTTAGGATTAAACAGCCGATACCCGTACCCCTGGTCGACACGACGCTGGTCACCGTAGCTGTGCATTACACCATTGAGCACAAACCCACTCCCCCGGTTATGGGTCTCCAACACACCCGCAACAGCCTCGCCCACCATCTCTTGTGCAGATACATATTGCGACAGCCCGTACACCCCCATCCCCTGCAGACATCTGAGGCTTGTCTCACCCTCCAGGGTTTTTGCCAGGGCCGCCTCGAAACTGGGATATCCCCCGGCCACTTGCTTGCGCTTTACAAACGCCGCAAACACGAAATTGGCATTACTGACAGCCTCTGGATCTTCACCGTTGAAGCGCGACGCCAGGGATGCTTGCCGCAACTCGTCATGGGAGAATTGCACCTTGAACTCATCCTTCATGGTAACGGCATACCCACCGGCAACAGGCCTGACCTGGTCAAACAGATCCTGCGGCGTTTTACCAAAGGTCATCATCATCATTTTGATCACAGCGGCATGGGTGCTGCAGTCAAAGTTCTCGCCGAACCGCCGTTCGCTTGCGTTGAACGCGCGGAGGATGTCAGCGTTTTTTTTCCCCGCACCCGCTTGATCAACCACAGGCATGGTCTCAGGATTTAGCGGTGGCGCGTAAACAGAAGGGTTATACATAGAGGTATTCATACACTGGGTTCCTAGCACAAACAAAAACGGCTCCCGTAAAACGTGCAGCCAGGACTAACACTGGCTGCTTGATACGTTCCACACAGCCAAACGACGGTCAGATCAAGGCGACGGCATCCCCTCGCCTCGGTGCCCCGCCCTTGCGCCCCCACAACTCTTCACGACCATCAATCACCGCCACCGAGTGCCCCGTCCGGTTGCACATACCCACTTGGCCTCTGGCGAGCTCGCCTACCGATACCCGCTTCATATGCTTGGTCAGCCCAAGACGCTTGAACCCCTCGCCCGGCCCCGTCTCATCCTCACCATTGTTGAGGCTGCTAATCGCGGCGTTGTAGTTGCGGCCTGCCGTGCGGTCGTTGTTCTCCATCTGGGCCCGCTTGGCACTGACGGCGAATAAAAACTGCGCATCCTTGAGCATCTCTTTATCGGGCCCGACAAATTGTGCACCCCGTGCCCCTTGCTTCAATTCGAGCTCAGTCAGGGTGACTGAGTAGTTGTCCCGCATGACCACCCGGTACCCCTCGGCAATTTTTGTGACCTCCTTGTAAATGTCCGTAGGGCTTTGCCCAAACCGGTGCATGGCCGCCTTGATGGCAGACACCGTCACACAGTTGCCGTCGGGCCCCTGGCGGAAGCCGCCCCAGATATCCCTGGGTTTTGTTCCATTGCGCGCGCTCGACAGGCCTGGAATATTCGCCTCTGGCTTGGGCCGTGGTGGCACTGGCACAGGCACTGGTACTGGTACTGGTACTGGAGTGACCTGAGGGGCAACCTCAGGCTCAGGCTTGGGCGCAATATCAACGGTGCGTGAGTCTTTCTTTTCGCCCATCAAACCCGTCAGCTGATTAAAGAAAGCAGTAAACAGCGTCACCAGTTTATTGAGCATATCGGTATTACTATCAACAACGGCTGCATCCATTCTGATCGCGGCAGGCCGAGACTCATTGCGCGGCTCGAGAACATAATTACTTGCAACTAACGATTCAACCGGTACTACCCGACGCACGTCCACCACTGCTGCAATATTCTTAATTGAACCAATAGACATAACCCCCCCTACAAACAGATACCGCCCCAATCCAAACCAACTGGAGAAGTACCCGTTTAATATTTAGCTAACTAGAAGACACGATGTTATTTAGAGCGGGTTCCTCTTACGTGCACCTGAATACCAATCCCTGCGATCAAATCTGTCCTGCGCCGGTCCCGGGCTCGTCAAGTCAGGCTCAGGCTTGGGCAACGGGGTAGGCGGGGTAACTTTGGGAAGGGTCTCCGTTTCCGGTTTGACCCCCGGGGTTGGCACCGGTGTCACTGCAGGTAGAGTCGGCTTGTCAGACTTGGGTACCAACGCGGGTTGGGGATCGGCTTTCGGTACAACTGTAGCCACAGGCGGCGAAACCACTTCGGGCTTGGGCACGACACCAGGCGTCGTGTCGGGCTGCGGCACCACCCTGACCTGCGGCTGTGGGACCACAGCAGGTGTCGGGGTCACGTCAGGCTTGGGCACGACACCAGGCGTGGTGTCGGGCTGCGGCACCACCCTGACCTGCGGCTGTGGGACCACAGCAGGCGTCGGGGTCACGTCACGCTTGGGCAAGACACCAGGCGTGGTGTCGGGCTGCGGCACCACCCTGACCTGCGGCTGTGGAACCACAGCAGGCGTCGGGGTCACGTCAGGCTTGGGCAAGACACCAGGCGTGGTTTCGGGCTGCGGCACCACGCTGACCTGCGGCTGTGGAACCACAGCAGGCGTCGGGGTCACGTCAGGTTTGGGCACGACACCAGGCGTGGTGTCGGTTTGCGGCACGACCTCGGCTTTTGGGTCCTTACCAGGTATGGGCGGTAAAACAGTCAAGCCTGGTGTTGGCCATGGCTTGAGATCGCTGCCACGGCGAACGTGAGTGTCTGGGCAATGACAATTGTTGATATTGACCTCGACCTTGACTTGCGAAGCGGCGTCATTGGTCACGTTGACTTCTGGCTTGTGCACGTTCGACGCAACCGGAACGACAGAGGCAGGCGTAATGGAAATAGAAGGCAATTTGCCCGCCTCTGGCATCACCTTCGGCAAGGTACCGGCTTGCGGCATGCTTTGCGCTTCAGGCGTCAACTTGGGTGCAGTACTCGTGTCGGGCGCAACCTTGGGCACATCAGCAGATAAGGGCGCCACTTTTGGCAGTGTCCCTGCATCCGGCATCACCTTCGGCAAGGTACCGGCTTGCGGCATGCTCTGCGCTTCAGGCGTCAACTTGGGTGCAGTACTCGTGTCGGGTGTAACCTTGGGCACATCCACAGATAAGGGCGCCACTTTTGGCAGTGTCCCTGCATCCGGCGTCACCTTCGGCAAGGTACCGGCTTGCGGCATGCTCTGCGCTTCAGGCTTCAACTTGGGTGCAGTACTCGTGTCGGGTGCAACCTTCGGCAAATGCGTCATGTCGGCGGCTATATTTTTCCCCGCGAACATATCGCGCATTGCCTTGAAAACAGCTTCGAACATGTCAAACAACTTGGCGAATGCATTGGCATTCAGCATCACATCGCCCTGCGGCACCTGAGAACTGTCATGACGAAATGACGGGCGCCCCAAATGGGCAGTGGATGAAAATGCACCTTGATGGGGGGGCACAGCGGGTTGATTCAAGGCAGATGTATCAACGTTTACAGAAGGCTGATTGTTAACCGATAGAGACATTAGCATGGTCCTTTATTCAACGTGCCTGCTTCAAAAAAGCGGTCGAAGTTTTGATAGTTTCAAGTTGACGGAAACAACACTCATTGCTTCGCAGTCCCCACTTTCGTGGAGGGCGCCGTGATTGAGTTCCGATAATCGCAACTCATATAAGGAAACCAAACCAGCTTTTCGGATTTTTCCCCATGGCTTTTTTTGGAAAGCCTTAATTCAGGCTGCGCTGACGATACTTTCACAGACACACTCACTAATAAACCGCCGAGAAAGCAACTCACCGACACACTTCAAGAGCCAACTCACCGACCTAGTGTGATATCCCACGCGCATATAAATACCACCACCGTGTGCAGCCCCTAGTTCAAGCGCAAAAACGCAAAATGCCCCGAATCTTTCGATACGGGGCATTTTGTGAACCTCAGGACAGATCTTACGGCACGCTGTATTGTCCCGGATGGGCCATACCCAACAGGCGGCTGACCTGTTGCAAATCTGTTTCCCGGCGCATAGCAGTAAACAGCTCGACCGCCTCAGGGTAATTGCGCGTCAACATGGCCAGCCACTGCTTCAAGCGGCCTGGCGCCTGGCGCTCAGTGAGCTGGGCGACTGACTGGGTCCAGAACTCCTGGAGCATGGGCTGCATCTGCGCCCAAGTCATCTCCACCACTTCTTCGCCTGCACGCGCGGCTGCAATTTGCCGCGCCAAGTCAGGACGCGCCACCAGGCCGCGACCGAGCATGATGTCTTCGGCACCGCTGACTTCGCGGCAGCGCTTCCAGTCTTCAACACTCCAGATATCGCCATTGGCAAACACGGGCACCTTGACCACGTCCTGCACCCGCGGAATCCACTCCCAATGGGCCGGCGGCTTGTAGCCGTCGGTCTTGGTCCGCGCATGCACCACGATATGCGCCGCACCGCCTTCGGCCAGCGCCGTGGCGCAGACCAGCGCGCCGTCCGGGCTGTCGAAACCCAGGCGCATCTTGGCGGTGACCGGGATATGTGCAGGCACCGCACGCCGCACATGCTCGACGATCTGGTTGAGCAACTCCGGCTCCTTGAGCAGCACCGCGCCGCCCCGGGATTTGTTCACCGTCTTCGCCGGGCAGCCGAAGTTCAGATCGATCACCTCGGAGCCCAGCTCAGCGGCGAGCGCGGCGTTTTCCGCCAGGCACACCGGATCGGAGCCCAGCAACTGCACGCGCAACGGCACGCCCGCAGCGGTGTGGGCACCGTGCAGCAATTCAGGAGCGAGCTTGTGGAAATACGCCGGGGTGAGCAGGCGGTCGTTGACGCGGATGAACTCGGTCACGCACCAATCGATCCCGCCCACGCGGGTCAACACGTCCCGCAGGATGTTGTCGACCAACCCCTCCATGGGCGCCAAAGCAATTTGCATGGGAAACACTCAACAAAAATCGTCGCGCAGTTTACTGGGTTTCCTGCGGCAACCGTTAACCCCCTGTCAGGGCGGGGCCGTAACCGTCAAGAAACTCGGCGGGCATGCGCTTGGGCTTGCCGCTGGACAGTTCGATACAGACAAAGGTGGTTTGCGCCCGCAGCAAGGTCGCGCCGTCGCGGGGGCGGACCAGCTGGAAGCGCCGGGTCATTTTCAGGCGCTGGTCCCAGTCGACGATCCAGGTGGCCAGTTGCAGCTCGTCACCTTCGTAGCCGGCGGCGAGGTAGTCGATCTCGTGACGCACCACCGCCATGGCGCGGTCCAGGCGGCGGTACTCGGTGAGGTCCAGGCCCAGGCGCTGGGAATGGCGCCAGGCGCAACGCTCCAGCCAGGACACGTAGACGGCGTTATTGGCGTGGCCCAGGCCGTCGATGTCCTCGGCGCCGACCTGCAGGTCGATGATAAACGGCGTTGCCAAATCCCAGCCCATGCCTTGCTCCAGTCGATTGATCTCGGCCGGGCAGTGTATCAGGCGCTTTGTCGCGCCTGTAGACGACGGCCAGCCAGCAGCGCCAGCACGCCCTCGATCACCCGGGGATCGGCCAGCACTTTCTGGTGACCGCCCTGCTCCAGGCGCAGCAGGCGGCTGTCGAACCAGGCTTCGTGGATGGCTTGGGCGGCTTTGACGGGGACGAAGGTGTCGTCTTCGGCGTGCACGATCAGGCCGGGCATATTCATCTGATAGTGGGCAACGTCCAGATGCTTCAGCGGCATGCCGAAGGTCTGTTCAACCTCGTGGATAAACGCCGAACGGGCTCGTGCTGGCAACCCGACCATTTTGGTGAACCCACGCAGCACATCGAGGAAACGCGACGGCGCGGCGATACTCACCAGCGCTTCGGTGCGCAGCCCCAGTTGCACGGCCAGCATCGCACTGGCACCGCCCATGGAGTGCCCGACCACCGCATGCAGCGGCGGCAATTCGGCGGCCGCTTCCAGCATCGCCCGCGCGAACAGCAGCACATGCGCCTCACGCCCCGGCGAACGGCCATGGGCCGGACCATCCAGGGCGATCACCGAATAACCGTCATTGACCAGGGCAGTGATCAGGCTGGCGAACTGGGTTGGCCGCCCTTCCCAGCCGTGCATCAGCAACACCGCCGGCCCTTGGCCCCAGCGCAGGGCCGACAGGCCGAAACGCAAGGTGATGCGCTCGGACTGCGCCAGCAGCGGCAACTCCCAGTCGCGCGGTGGAAGATCTCGCGGGGTCATGAAGGCACGCCGCATCTTGTTGGCCACGGTGTGCGGCGCCAGATGCCCCAGGGCGCCGTTGAAGCGACGAATCCAGGTTAACGTGCCCATCCTTAGAGCCCTCTTCTAGCGCACGGCCGACTTGGCGGCGCGCAACACGCGGTCAGACAATTCACCTGGGCCCAGCGCACGCGCCAGGGCCAGGCCACCGATCATCAGCGCCATGTCGGCCAGGGCCTTGTCGGTGTCTTCGGGGCTGGCGGCCAGTTGGGCGGCCATCAGCTCGCAGTGTTCGTTCAGCGCTTGGCGGAACTCATCGGGCAAGCGGCTCATCTCGCCGACGGTCGCCGGGATCGGGCAGGCCTGAACGGTAGAGTCGCGATGTTTGCGCGACAGGTAGAACGCTGCCACAAGGCCTCGGCGCTCTTCACCCGTCAACAGTGCATCCATATCGTCAATGGCCGCACGACGCTTGCCCAGCAGTTCGGTGAACGCCTCCAGCATCAGCGCGTCCTTGCTTTCAAAATGCGCGTAGAAACCACCGACGGTCAGCCCCGCCGCGCCCATGACTTCACCGACACTCGGCTCTGCCGGGCCACGCTGGATCAACGCCGCGCTGGCAGCCTGCAAAATGCGTTCGCGGGTTTGCGCTTTTTTATCGCTCATCAAAGCCTCCGGTTCTCATGGGTTGAATATTATTACCATAATAATATTTGGCAAGCGACTAACACGACCATTGGTCTGAAGAGAAAACAGGAAGGGAAGAAAAGAATTGGCCAAACGCCAGACAAACAAAAGGGCCATTCAATAATTGAATGACCCTTAAAAATCCCGCAGAGCGGGTAATCGTGGCGTCCCCTAGGGGACTCGAACCCCTGTTACCGCCGTGAAAGGGCGGTGTCCTAGGCCACTAGACGAAGGGGACACAAACCTTCTGTACAACCGATCAGTGCTGAGAACTGATCTGATTCAAGGACGGTGTGGCCGGAACCTTGAACCTGTAAATTGGTGGAGCTAAACGGGATCGAACCGTTGACCTCTTGCATGCCATGCAAGCGCTCTCCCAGCTGAGCTATAGCCCCGGATTTTTCGCCTCGCGGCGCAGCAGACCTTTCGAGCTGCTTGTTGAAACTGGCGTCCCCTAGGGGACTCGAACCCCTGTTACCGCCGTGAAAGGGCGGTGTCCTAGGCCACTAGACGAAGGGGACAAAACCTTCTGTACAACTGATCAGCGCTGAGAACTGATCGATTCAAGGACGGTGTGGCCAGACCTTGAACCTGTAAATTGGTGGAGCTAAACGGGATCGAACCGTTGACCTCTTGCATGCCATGCAAGCGCTCTCCCAGCTGAGCTATAGCCCCTCATCGGTGAGGACGGGGCGAATCTTAATGGCGCTTTGGAAGTGTGTCAAATTTATTTTCAACATTTTCCAAAGTTTTTTGCCGGGATAACAATCACTTACCGGCGAAACCCCGGAAAACCGGGGTTTCGCCGTTGCAGCAGGCTGATTAAGCGATAGCGCCCAACAGCTTTTCCCACTCTTTGTTTTCTTTCTTCGAGACACCACCAAGCAAATCAAGGGCTTGGCGCAGACGGAAACGGGTGAGGTCCGGGCCGAGAATTTCCATCGCGTCCAGCACCGACACCGAACTGGCCTGCCCGGTGATCGCGGCAAACATCAGCGGCATGGCATCGCGCAGCTTCAATTCCAGGGATTCAACCACGGCCTGGATCGTTGCGGTGATCGCATCCTTCTCCCACTGACGCAGGCTTTCCAGTTTCCACAGGATCAACTGCATCAACTGGCGCACCTGGTCGCCCGAGAGTTTCTTGGACTCGAACAGCTTGGCATCCGGGTTCACGCCCCCGGCAAAGAAGAAGCTGGCCAACGGCGCGACCTGGCTGAATGTCTCCACCCTGCCCTGCACCAGCGGCGCGATCTTCATCATGTATTCAGGGTTCAGTGCCCACTGCTGCACACGGCTGGCGAACTCTTCCACCGGCAGGTCACGCAGCCATTGGCCGTTGAGCCACGACAGTTTCTCGATATCGAAGATAGGCCCGCCCAGGGAAACGCGGGACAGGTCAAAGTTGTCGACCATTTCCTGCAACGAGAATTTCTCGCGCTCGTCCGGCATCGACCAGCCCATGCGGCCCAGGTAGTTGAGCATCGCTTCCGGCATAAAGCCCATGCGCTCGTAGAACGTCACCGAGGTCGGGTTCTTGCGCTTGGACAGCTTGCTCTTGTCCGGGTTACGCAACAGCGGCATGTAGCACAGCTGCGGTTGTTCCCAGCCGAAGTATTCGTAGAGCAGGATCAGCTTCGGCGCCGATGGCAGCCATTCTTCGCCGCGCAGCACGTGGGTGATGCCCATCAGGTGGTCGTCGACCACGTTGGCCAGGAAGTACGTCGGCAGGCCGTCGGTCTTCATCAGCACTTGCATGTCCATGCGATCCCACGGGATCTCGACGTCACCGCGCAGCATGTCCGGCACCACGCACACGCCTTCGCTCGGCACTTTCATGCGGATCACGTGAGGCTCGCCCGCCGCCAGGCGCTGCGCCACTTCTTCCTTGGACAGCAGCAGCGCGCGGCCATCGTAACGCGGGGTTTCGCCCCGGGCCTGTTGCTCGGCGCGCATCTGGTCGAGTTCTTCTGCGGTGCAGAAGCATGGGAACGCATGGCCCATGTCGACCAGTTGCTGGGTGTATTGCTTGTAGATGTCGCTGCGCTCGCTCTGGCGATATGGGCCGTGCGGGCCGCCGACGTCCGGGCCTTCGGCCCAGGTAATGCCCAACCAGCGCAGGGCATCGAAAATCTGCTGCTCCGACTCACGGGTCGAGCGCACCTGGTCGGTGTCTTCGATCCGCAAGATGAATTCACCACCGTGCTGCTTGGCAAAGCAGTAGTTGAACAAGGCGATGTAGGCAGTGCCGACGTGGGGATCCCCAGTAGGCGATGGCGCGATGCGCGTGCGGACGGTGGTCATGGCGGGTCTCGAATGGGCGATAAAACTAGAATTGAAACAAGGGGCGAATGGTAACAGCCCTCGGTACTTGGGCTCCAGCACCCACCCTATCGAGCATGGCATTTAGGCCAAGCTTCGGTCTCAACGCCAGTCATGGCTATTGGACAGATGCTTGGGTGGCTATATTCCATTACCTCTTGTTACAGACACTGTCCCCATGCCAGCCCCTTTGAAGCGCCGCCTGTTTATCTTCGTGTTTATCGTGATCCTGATCGGCCTGGGCTTCTTCGCCCATTGGTTCTTCAAGGGCCGCTTCTATGAAAGCACTGACAATGCCTACGTACAGGGCGAAATCACCCGCGTCTCCAGCCAGCTCGGCGCACGCATCGTCGACGTAAAGGTAGGCGACAACGAACACGTGGAAAAGGGCCAGCTCCTGGTGCAGCTCGAAGGCGACGACTTCCACCTCGCCGTCGACCGCGCCAACGCCGCCCTCGCCATGCGCGAAGCCGAACGCACCCAGGCCCAGAGCAAGCTCACCCAACAAGCCAGCCTGATCGCCGCCGGCGCGGCCAAGGTGGCGTCGAGCCAGGCCAGCCTGGGCCGCTCGCAGATCGACTTGTCCCGCGCGCAAACCCTGCGCAAGCCCGGCTATGTCTCGGAAGAACGCGTGACCACCCTGTCCGCCGACAACCACATCGCCCGCTCCCAGGTGACCATGGCCGAAGCGGATTTGCAGGGCCAGCGCCAGCAGGTCAACGCCCTCAACGCCGAAATCAAGCGCCTCGACGCGCTGATCGCCAACGCCAAGACCGACCTGGCCCAGGCCGAACTCAACCTCACCCGCAGCGAGATCCACGCGCCCATCAGCGGCCTCGTCGGCCAGCGCGCCGCGCGCAACGGCCAATACGTGCAGGCCGGCGCCTACCTGCTGTCGATCGTTCCCGACCAGGACATCTGGATCCAGGCCAACTTCAAGGAAACCCAGATCGGCCACATGCAACCCGGGCAAAAGGCCCAACTGACCTTCGACGCCTACGCCGACACGCCCATCGACGCCCGGGTAGACAGCCTGTTCGCCGCCTCCGGCGCGCAGTTCAGCCTACTGCCACCAGACAATGCCACGGGCAACTTCACCAAAGTCGTACAACGGATTCCGGTAAAACTGACTTTCGCGGCGGATAACCCGCTGCACGGCAAGATCCGTCCCGGCATGTCCGTGACCGTCAAAGTGAACATCCAAGACCAGCCTGATGGCCGGTGATCAACTGCTGCGCCCGGTCGGCGAACCGACCCGGCGCGACTGGATCGCGGTGATGAGCGTGATGCTCGGCGCGTTCATGGCGGTACTCGACATCCAGATCACCAACTCGTCGCTCAAGGACATCCAAGGCGCGCTGTCAGCCACCCTGGAAGAAGGCTCGTGGATTTCCACCTCCTACCTTGTCGCCGAAATCATCATGATCCCCCTCACCGCCTGGCTGGTGCAGCTGCTCTCGGCGCGGCGGCTGGCGGTGTGGGTGTCGGTGGGGTTCCTGATCGCCTCGCTGATGTGCTCCATGGCCTGGAGCCTGGAAAGCATGATCGTGTTCCGCGCCCTGCAAGGCTTTACCGGCGGCGCGCTGATCCCGCTGGCGTTCACCCTCACCCTGATCAAGCTGCCCGAACACCACCGCGCCAAAGGCATGGCGATGTTCGCCATGACCGCCACCTTCGCCCCGTCCATCGGCCCGACCATCGGCGGTTGGCTCACCGAGAACTGGGGCTGGGAGTACATCTTCTACATCAACGTGCCGCCGGGCCTGCTGATGATCGCCGGGCTGCTCTACGGCCTGGAGAAAAAGGCGTCGAACTGGGACCTGCTGAAAAGCACCGACTACCTGGGCATCGTCACCTTGGCGGTGGGCCTTGGCTGCTTGCAGGTGTTCCTCGAAGAAGGCCACCGCAAGGACTGGCTCGAATCCAGCCTGATCGTCAGCCTCGGCAGCATCGCCCTGCTCAGCCTGATCACCTTTGTCATCGTGCAGCTCTCCAAGCCCAACCCGCTGATCAACCTGGGCATCCTGGCCAACCGCAATTTCGGCCTGTCGAGCATCGCCAGCCTGGGCATGGGCGTGGGCCTGTACGGCTCGATCTACCTGTTGCCGCTGTACCTGGCGCAGATCCAGAACTACAACGCGCTGCAGATCGGCGAAGTGATCATGTGGATGGGCGTGCCCCAGCTGTTTCTGATCCCGCTGGTGCCCAAGCTGATGAAGTACGTGTCGCCCAAATGGCTATGCACCGTGGGATTCGGCCTGTTCGGCCTGGCGAGTTTTTCCTCGGGGGTGCTCAACCCGGACTTCGCCGGCAGCCAGTTCAACCAGATCCAGATCATCCGCGCCCTTGGTCAGCCGCTGATCATGGTCACCATCTCGTTGATCGCCACCGCCTACATCCTGCCGCAAGATGCGGGTTCGGCGTCGAGCCTGTTCAATATCCTGCGCAACCTCGGCGGCGCCATCGGCATTGCGCTACTGGCGACCTTGCTCGATGCGCGCACCAAGACCTACTTTGATTACTTGCGTGAGGCGCTGGTACCGACCAACCCGCAGGTGGCGGAACGCCTGGCGACGCTGGCGCAGACGTTCGGCAGCGACACGGCAGCGCTGGGCAAGCTCAGTGAGATAGCGCACCAGCAGGCGCAGATCATGGCCTACAACGATGCGTTTCACTTTGTCGGGTTGGCGCTGGGGATCAGCATGGTTGCGGTGTTGCTGACCAAGGCCTTGCCGGCGGGATTGAAGGCTGGGGAGAGTCATTGAGACCGTGGTGCCGCCATCGCAGGCAAGCCAGCTCCCACACTTGACCGAGTTCCAACGTTGAAATGCAGTCAAATGTGGGAGCGGGCTTGCCCGCGATGAGGCCCGCCCAGTCACTACAAATCAAACAGCCAGCAATCGCTCCCGCAACTTGCCAATCTCATCCCGCGTCTGCGCCGCCGCCTCAAACTCCAGGTCCCGCGCCAACTGGTACATCTTCTCTTCCAACTGGCGAATCCGCTTGGTGATCTCACTCGGCGAGCGCAGTTCGTTCTCGTACTTGGCGCTTTCCTCGGCGGCCTTGGCCATGCCCTTGCGCTTCTTGCTACGCGAGCCCGGCACGACGGCGCCTTCCATGATGTCGGCGACATCCTTGAACACGCCCTTGGGCGTAATGCCGTTGGCCAGGTTAAAGGCAATCTGCTTGTCGCGACGGCGCTCGGTCTCGCCAATCGCGCGCTCCATGGAGCCGGTGATGCGGTCGGCGTAGAGAATCGCCCGGCCATTGAGGTTACGCGCCGCGCGGCCGATGGTCTGGATCAGCGAGCGCTCGGAGCGCAGGAAGCCTTCCTTGTCGGCATCGAGGATCGCCACCAGCGACACTTCCGGCATGTCCAAACCTTCACGCAGCAGGTTGATCCCCACCAGCACATCAAAAGTGCCCAGGCGCAGGTCACGGATGATTTCCACACGCTCCACGGTGTCGATGTCCGAGTGCAGGTAGCGCACGCGCACGCCGTGGTCGGCCAGGTAGTCGGTCAAGTCTTCGGACATGCGCTTGGTCAGCGTAGTGACCAGCACCCGCTCTTCCAGGGCCACGCGCTTGTTGATTTCGGAGAGCAAATCGTCGACCTGGGTCAGCGCCGGGCGGATTTCGATCTGCGGGTCCACCAGGCCGGTCGGGCGCACCAACTGCTCGATCACCCGGCCGGCATGCTCGGCCTCGTAGTTGCCCGGCGTGGCGGAGACAAAGATGGTCTGCGGGCTGATGCTTTCCCATTCGTCGAAACGCATCGGCCGGTTATCCAGCGCCGATGGCAGGCGGAAACCGTATTCCACCAGGGTTTCCTTACGCGAACGGTCGCCCTTATACATCGCGCCGACCTGCGGCACGCTGACGTGGGATTCGTCGATCACCAGCAACGCGTCGGCGGGCAGGTAGTCATACAAGGTCGGCGGCGGCGCGCCGGATTCGCGGCCCGAGAGGTAGCGCGAGTAGTTTTCGATGCCGTTGCAGTAGCCCAGCTCCAGGATCATCTCCAGGTCGAAGCGGGTGCGCTGCTCCAGGCGCTGGGCTTCCACCAGCTTGTTGTTGGCGCGCAGGTAGTCGAGACGCTCGGCCAGCTCGACCTTGATGTGCTCGATGGCGTCCAACAGGGTTTCACGCGGGGTGACGTAGTGGCTTTTCGGATAGAAGGTGAAGCGCGGCAGCTTGCGGATCACCTCGCCGGTCAACGGGTCGAAGGCCGACAGGCTCTCGACTTCATCGTCGAACAGTTCGATGCGGATCGCTTCCAGGTCGGATTCGGCCGGGTACACATCGATCACATCGCCGCGCACGCGGAAAGTCGCACGGGCAAAATCCATGTCATTGCGGGTGTACTGCAAATCCGCCAGGCGGCGCAGCACTTCGCGCTGGTCGAGTTTGTCGCCGCGATCCACGTGCAGGACCATTTTCAGATAGCTTTCCGGGCTGCCCAGGCCGTAGATGCACGACACCGTGGTGACGATGATCGCGTCCTTGCGCTCCAGCAGCGCCTTGGTCGCCGACAGCCGCATCTGCTCGATGTGGTCGTTGATCGACGCATCCTTCTCGATAAAGGTATCGGAGGACGGCACATAGGCTTCGGGCTGGTAGTAGTCGTAGTAGGAAACGAAGTACTCGACGGCGTTGTTCGGGAAGAACGACTTGAACTCGCCGTACAACTGCGCGGCCAGGGTCTTGTTCGGCGCCAACACCAGGGTGGGCCGGTTGACCTGGGCGATCACGTTGGCAATGCTGAAGGTCTTGCCCGAACCGGTCACCCCGAGCAGCGTCTGGTGGGCCAGGCCGGCCTCGATGCCTTCGACCATCAGGCGAATCGCCTCGGGTTGGTCGCCGGCGGGTTCAAAGCGGGTGACGAGTTGGAAATCCGACATAACGTACCTCTTGAAGTCACCCCAGACTGTAAACCCGTCAGGAACGAAAAAGACCGTCACCCGCGAAAAATCAGAGCGGGCAGCAGGAAAAAACCATGATAGCCGTAGAAGTGGTGGCGAATGTGACGGGTTTCAAGGCAATCGTCTTACATGCCTTGCCCGGCCAATGTTGCAATAAGACTAACGGTCAGCAAATAAACCGAAAAACTTGGCCGAAAAGCCGTTTCCGTTGTCGCCTCAGGCGGTGATGGCCTCTATACTAGCTCCCCGTTTGTGCACCGCTCTAGTGCATTCGGCTGGAGCGCGACACGTCCCTCCATTCCCCCATAGAGCTGCCGCAAAAATGAGCCTGTTCTCCGCTGTCGAAATGGCACCACGCGATCCTATCCTGGGCCTCAACGAAGCATTCAACGCCGATACACGAACCACCAAGGTCAACCTTGGCGTAGGCGTTTACTGCAACGAGGAGGGGAAGATTCCACTCTTGCGTGCCGTTGCCGAAGCGGAAGCCATTCGCGTGGCGCAACACGCCGCCCGTGGCTACTTGCCAATCGACGGCATCGCGGCCTACGACAAGGCCGTGCAAACCCTGCTGTTTGGCGCTGAATCGCCGCTGCTGAGCGCTAGCCGCGTCACCACCGTGCAAGCGGTTGGCGGCACCGGCGCGCTGAAAATCGGCGCTGACTTCCTCAAGCAATTGCTGCCAGACGCCGTTGTCGCCATCAGCGACCCGAGCTGGGAAAACCACCGCGCGCTGTTCGAAACCGCCGGCTTCCCAGTGCAGAACTACCGCTACTACGACGCCGCCACCCACGACGTCAACCGTGCCGGCCTGCTCGAAGACCTCAACGCCCTGCCGCCACAGTCCATCGTGGTGCTGCACGCCTGCTGCCACAACCCGACCGGCGTCGACCTGAGCCCGGCCGACTGGCAGAACGTGCTGGACGTGGTCAAGGCCAAGAACCTCGTGCCGTTCCTCGACATGGCCTACCAGGGCTTTGGCGACGGCATCCACGAAGACGCCGCCGCTGTGCGCCTGTTCGCTGAGTCGGGCCTGACCTTCTTTGTGTCCAGCTCGTTCTCCAAGTCGTTCTCGCTGTACGGCGAACGCGTCGGCGCGCTGTCCATCGTCGGCGAGTCCAAGGAAGAAAGCGCGCGCATCCTGTCCCAGGTCAAACGCGTGATCCGCACCAACTACTCCAACCCACCGACCCACGGTGCAGCGATTGTGGCTGCGGTGCTCAACAGCCCTGAGCTACGCGCCCAGTGGGAAGCCGAGCTGGCTGAAATGCGCCTGCGTATCCGTGGCATGCGCGAGCAGATGGTGAGTGAGCTGGCCAAGGCCGCTCCGGGCCACGACTTCAGCTTCGTCGGTCGCCAGCGTGGGATGTTCTCCTACTCCGGCCTGAGCGTTGAACAGGTCACCCGCCTGCGCAACGAGTTCGGCATCTACGCCCTCGACACTGGCCGCATCTGTGTGGCGGCGTTGAACCAGTCGAACATCGACGCGGTCACAAAGGCAATCGTTCAGGTGCTGTAAGCCGGTCACCGTTGCACAGAAGGGGAAGCCAATGGCTTCCCCTTTTTTGTCGCCAGCCCCTAGACTGAACCTTGCCCGCCCCTTTGCTGTGAGAACCCTATGAGAAACGACGACCTGGACCTGCGTGCCGACCGTGACGAACTGGATGACTACACGCCGCGTGCGCCGCAAGCCAAGCGGCAGAAGAGCCTGGTGTTACAGGTGGCCCTGGGTGTGTTCCTCGGTGGCCTGGCGTTGTGGCTGGTGCAATTGGGTGCGACAGCACTGATGACCAAGCTGGCGATGGGCACCCTCCAATTCGGTGGCTGATGAAGTTCAAAAATGTGGGAGCGGGCTTGCTCGCGAATGCAGTGTGTCAGGCGATACATGTGTAACTGAACCACCGCATTCGCGAGCAAGCCCGCTCCCACATTGGATCTACGTCGCTACTAGGTTGCGTTCCTCTAGCAGCTTTACAAAGCTGTTGAGACTCTGCGAGACCGTGCCCCGCCGCCAGATCAGCCAGGTGTGCAACACCCGAAAGCTGTCCATCAGCGGCCACACGCTCACCGCCGCAAACCCCGGCATGCTTTCCAGCATGCTGCGCGGCATCAGGGCCAAGCCCGCGCCGGCGCTGACGCAGGCGAGCATGCCGTGGTACGACTCGATCTCGAAGATCTTGCCCGGCACCGCGCCATCCTGGGAGAACCAGCGTTCAAAATGGTGCCGGTAGGAGCAGTTCGAGCGAAAGGTGTAGATGTTCTCGCCATTCACATCCTGGCCCCGAGTGATCGGCGCGTGATGCAACGGCGCGATCACCACCATCTCTTCTTCAAACACCGCCACACCTTCCAGCGTTGCATGCAACACCGGCCCATCGACAAACGCCGCCGCCAGGCGCCCCGACAGCACGCCTTCGATCATCGTGCCGGACGGCCCGGTGCTCAGGTCCAGTTCGACCTTGGTGTGTTTCTGGTTGTAGGCCGCGAGCAAGGCCGGGATGCGCACCGCCGCCGTGCTTTCCAGTGACCCGAGGGCAAACGCGCCCTGGGGCTCCTCCCCCGCCACCGTCGCGCGGGCTTCCTGCACCAGGTCGAGGATGCGCCGCGCATAGCCGAGGAAGTTCCAGCCCGCCGGCGACAGGCGCAGGCGGCTCTTCTCGCGGATAAACAACTCCACGCCCAGGTCCTGCTCCAGTTGCTTGATGCGGGTAGTCAGGTTCGACGGCACCCGATGAATCAACTGCGCGGCGGCGCTGATGCTGCCTTGCTCGGCAACGGCCTTGAAGATTTCCAGCTGCACCAGGTCCAAGTCATTCTCCATGATCGTTCCCACGCTGATCGTTCCCACGCTCTGCGTGGGAATGCAGCCCGGGGCGCTCTGCGTCCCACAGCGTGACGCGGAGCGTCACAGGAGGCGTTTCCACGCGGAGCGTGGGAACGATCGCATAGTCATCATTCTCCATTTGAGAGCGTATTGCTTAATATTATTCAGTTTCCAGAAAAGAGCTAGCCCCGTAGGCTGAACCCCACTTACTCATTCAGCAGGACGGTGCCATGAACGCGACCACTCACGCCCTCTCGATCAACCCGGCCAACGGCGAAACAGTCGGCAGCTACCCGTACGAATCCAAAGCGCAACTGGACGCCGCCCTCGACCGTGCCACCGCTGCCTTCCGCACTTGGCGCCGCCAGCCGGTCAGCCAGCGCGCCGAGCTGTTGCTGGCCCTGGCCGCCGCCCTGCGTGAGCAAGCCGAAGACATGGCACAGATGATCACCCTGGAAATGGGCAAACCCATCGCCCAGGCCCGTGCCGAAATCGAAAAATGCGCCCTGCTCAGCGAATGGTATGCGGCCCAAGGCCCGGTCATGCTTGCACCGGAACCGACCCTGGTGGACAACGGCAGCGCCCACATCGAATACCGCCCGCTGGGCCCGATCCTCGCCGTGATGCCGTGGAACTTCCCGGTCTGGCAAGTGCTGCGCGGCGCCGTGCCGACGATGCTCGCCGGCAACACCTACGTGCTCAAACACGCACCGAACGTGATGGGCAGCGCCTACCTGATCCAGCAAGCGTTCAAAAAGGCCGGCTTCGCTGACGGCCTGTTCGAAGTGCTCAACGTGACCCCGGACGGCGTGTCCAAAGCCATCGCCGACCCACGCATCGCCGCCGTCACCCTCACCGGCAGCGTACGCGCCGGTATCGCCATCGGCTCCCAGGCCGGGGCCGCGCTGAAAAAATGCGTGCTGGAACTGGGCGGCTCCGACCCGTTCATCGTGCTCAACGACGCCGATCTCGACGCCGCAGTGCAAGCCGCGTTGATCGGCCGTTTCCAGAACAGCGGCCAAGTCTGTGCCGCCGCCAAGCGCCTGATCATCGAAGCCGGCGTGGTAGAGGCGTTCACCGCCAAGTTCCTCGAGGCCAGCCGTGCCTTGGTGATGGGCGACCCGACTTCGACCGCTACCTACATCGGCCCGATGGCCCGCTTCGACCTGCGCGACGAGCTGCACGGCCAGGTCCACGCCACCCTGGAAGAAGGCGCAACCCTGCTGCTGGGCGGCCATAAAGTCGCAGGTGCAGGCAACTACTATGAGCCGACCGTACTGGCCAACGTCACCGACCAGATGACCTCGTTCAAACAGGAACTGTTCGGCCCCGTCGCCTCGATCATCACCGCCCGCGACGCCGACCACGCGGTGGAGTTGGCGAATGACAGCGAGTTCGGCCTCACGGCCAGCATCTTCACCACCGATGCGGCGAAAGCCCGCGATATCGCCAACAGGCTGGAAACTGGCGGGATCTTCGTCAACTCGTTCAGCGTCTCCGACCCTCGGGTGGCGTTTGGCGGGATCAAGAAAAGTGGCTTTGGCCGTGAGCTGTCGCACTTCGGCGTGCGCGAGTTCTGCAATGCGCAGACCGTGTGGCTGGATCGCAAATAACCCACTGACAGGACGAACGCTGCACCTGTGGCGAGGGAGCTTGCTCCCGTTGGACTGCGCAGCAGTCCCAGCCCTTAAAAGCTGGGGCCGCTTCGCGGCCCAACGGGAGCAAGCTCCCTCGCCACAGGTTGCTTTTTACGCTTGCCAATTCCTGGCTGACTAGCCCCCTTCCACAGTTGATTTCCGGTGTTTTCATGGGCCCGATCGACTACCATGGCGCGCCGGTTCCCGAAGGGGACTAATAGGGAATCCCAAGCGCGCCCCGTCGCGCCAATCGGAACTGCCCCCGCAACTGTAGGTGCCGAGCCTGCTCCCCACTGCCACTGGACACTGTCCGGGAAGGCCGGAGCGTGGCGACGACGCACCAGTCAGGAGACCTGCCGGCCCAGTGTTATCACCAACCGGCGGGGTGTCCGGGAAGGACATCCTTGCGCGGCCCCGGCGGCCGTATTCGTGGGTGTATTTCCACTACCGTACCTCCCCAGTCCACTGTACGGTCCAAACGGAGATTGCCCCATGCTGCCACGCGTTACCGCCCTGCTCACCGGCCTGGGTTTCTGTGCCCTGGCCCACGCCGCGCCGACCCACTACCCGCTGACGCTGGAAAACTGCGGCAGCACCCTCACCTTCCAACAAGCCCCCGCGCGCAGCGTGACCATCGGCCAGGTCGCCACCGAGATGCTCTACGCCTTGGGCGTGGGCGATAAAGTGGTCGGCACGTCGCTGTGGTTCAACAACGTACTGCCGCAGTTCAAGACACTGAACGACGGCATCGAGCGCCTGGCCAATAACGAGCCGAGCTTCGAAGCAGTGATCGCCAAGCGCCCGCAACTGGTGGCCGCCGAACTGGAATGGGTGGTCGGTGCGCAAGGCGTGGTGGGCACCCGCGAGCAGTTTCACGAGCTGAAAATCCCCACCTACCTGCTGCCCTCCGACTGCGAAGGCAAAGACAACCTGGTGGGCGCCGACGGCACGCGGCTGGAGCCGTTCCGCATCGACACCATCTATAAAAGCATCAGCCAGTTGGCGGCGATTTTCGATGTACAGGATCGCGGCCAACAGCTGAACGACGAGCTCAAGGCACGCCTGGCCAAGTCCGTCGCCACCGTGCAGAGCAAAGGCCTCAAGCAGGCCAGCGCGCTGGTGTGGTTCTCCAGCGCCGAGATGGCCAGCGACCCGTACGTGGCCGGCCACAAGGGCATCCCCGAATTCATGCTGCAAACCCTTGGCTTGCATAACGTGGTGCAGTCCGATGAGGAATGGCCCGCCGTTGGCTGGGAAACCATCGCCAAGGCCAACCCGACCTTCCTCGTTATCGCCCGCATGGACCGCCGCCGCTACCCCGCCGACGACCACGAAAAGAAACTCGCCTTCCTGCGCAGCGACCCGGTCACGCGCAATATGGACGCCGTAAAAAACAACCGCATCATCGTCCTCGACGCCCTGGCGTTGCAGGCCAGCATCCGCATGTTCGATGGCCTTGAACAACTGGCCACGGCCATCGACGGCTACGACCTGCCGCAATGATTCGTGCCCTCCTCGCCCTGGCCCTGCTCCTGGCCGCCGTGCTCGCCGGCGTGGCCATCGGTGAAACCGCCATCTCGCCGCAGGTCGTGCTTCAGGTGCTGGCCAATAAACTGTGGGGCGCCGGCTACGTGCTGGACCCCATCGACGAAGGCGTGGTGTGGAACTACCGCCTGACCCGCGCCCTGGTCGCCGCCGCATGCGGTGCGGGGTTGGCGACCTGCGGGGTGATCTTGCAGTCGCTGCTGCGCAACCCATTGGCCGACCCGTACCTGCTGGGCATCAGCGCCGGTGCCTCGACCGGTGCGGTATTGGTGGCGTTGATCGGCGTGGGCGGTGGCTTGATTTCGTTGTCGGCAGGCGCATTTGTCGGCGCCATGGCCGCGTTCGCCCTGGTGATTTTGCTCGCGCGGGCCAGCGGTTCGTCCAGCGGCACCGGGCAGATCATCCTCGCCGGCATTGCCGGTTCACAGCTGTTCAATGCGCTGACCGCCTTCCTCATCACCAAATCCGCCAGCTCTGAACAGGCGCGCGGCATCATGTTCTGGTTACTGGGCAACCTCAGCGGCGTGCGCTGGCCCTCGGTGTGGCTGGCCGTGCCGGTGGCGCTCGTGGGCTTGGCGGTGTGCCTGTGGCACCGTCGGGCGCTGGATGCGTTCACCTTTGGCAGCGACTCGGCGGCATCCCTCGGCATCCCGGTGCGGCGCGTGCAGTTTGTGCTGGTGGGCTGCGCGGCGCTGGTGACGGCGGTGATGGTGTCGATTGTCGGCTCTATCGGTTTTGTCGGGCTGGTGATTCCCCACGCCGTGCGCCTGTTGCTGGGCACCGGGCATTCGCGCTTGCTGCCGGCCAGTGCGCTGGGCGGTGCGCTGTTTTTGATTGCGGCGGATGTGCTGTCGCGCAGCTTGATCAAGGGCCAGGTGATTCCGGTCGGTGTGGTCACCGCATTGGTCGGCGCGCCGGTGTTTGCGCTGATTCTGATCGGGCGGAGGAACGCACGATGAGCGTGCTCAGTTGCCGCGGCCTGGGCTTCAAGGTGCGTGACGCCGAGTTGCTGCGCGATATTCATCTGGACGTCGCGCAGGGGGAAACCCTCGGCATTGTCGGGCCGAACGGCTCCGGCAAATCCACCTTGCTCAAACTGCTGGCCGGGTTGCGTACACCGGCGTCCGGTGAGGTGTGGCTGGGCGGCCAGCGCCTGGGGCAGTTATCCCGCCGCGTGATTGCGCAGCAACTGGCAGTGGTGGAACAACAAGCCGACACCGACGACGCCATCCGCGTGTTCGACGCCGTGGCCCTGGGCCGCACGCCGTGGCTGTCGGCGCTGAGCCCGTGGTCCGTCGACGACGACAGCATCGTGCGCCAGGCCCTGCACGACGTGGACGCCACCCACCTGAGCCATCGCGCGTGGCGCAGCCTCTCCGGCGGCGAACGCCAACGCGTACACATCGCCCGTGCCTTGGCGCAGCGGCCGCAGATCTTGTTGCTGGATGAACCAACCAACCACCTGGATATCCAGCATCAGCTTGGCATTTTGAAGGGCGTGCAAGCACTGCCGGTGACAACGTTGATTGCGCTGCATGATCTTAACCAGGCGCTGACTTGCGATCGCTTGGCCGTGCTGGATCGCGGGCGGTTGGTGGCGCTGGGCAAGCCGCTGGACGTACTGACGCCGCAGCGGTTGCAGGAGACGTTCGGGGTGCAGGCGCATTACCTGACGGACCCGTTTGATGGGGCGAAGATCTTGCGACTGCGCTCGAACTAGAGGCTTGAACGCGGACCCCCAAACAACACAATTCAACTGTGGGAGCTGGCTTGCCTGCGATAGCGGTCTGTCAGTTGAAGAGATGCAAGCTGACCCGCCGCCATCGCAGGCAAGCCTGCTCCCACATGATCATTTCCACATTAGATCTGCGGTGTTCGCTGCATATGCGTTGTCTGCCACACCGGGTCCGCCTCGACATCAATCACTTCAAACCCCTGCCGAAGCCAAAAATCAATCGCCCCCGGCAAAAACGGATGGGTATGCAGGTACATCACCTCCACCCCATCCGCCTGCGCCGTTGCCTCCAGCGCGCGATACAACGCCCCCGCCAAACCAAAGCGCCGAAACGCCGGCAGCACAAACAAGCGCACCACTTCCACCGTCTTGCGGCCCTGATAATTCAGCTGGGGGAACCGGTTGTCATACGGCAGGTAGCCAATGGCAGCGACGATTTGACCGGCATTGCAGGCGATCAGAAAGCGCCCGTCACCTTGAAGGTAGGTCGCCTCAAATTGCGCCAGATCATTCGGCATACCGGCGTCGCTGAGCTTGGGAAACATCTCGGCGCGGGCCTGTTGTACAAACGCCAGCACCTGTGAAACATCATCCGCAGCAACCAGGCGGATACTGAAAGGGTCTTCAAGGGCCGTCTTGCCTACTATCCACTGGCGGCCATAGGCCAACACCTTACCCGCCATCCCCACCGGAAAATGAATAAACCCATGGGCCGCCTCCGGCACCAGTTGCACTTGCGCATCCGGCCATCGCTCTGCGATCAACAGCGTGTCGTCCTTGAGCGGGTCCAGTTCCCCTACAAACATCAACGCCGGCGGCAAGCCGGTGAAGTCGCCATACAGCGGTGACAACGGCGGCTGCCGACGCTCGTCGTCACTCAGCCCCGGCGTGAGCATGCTTAGCGCCTGGACCATGCCGGGCCCGTCCAGCAATAACGTGTCTGGGCCTGCGGCGCGTACGCTGGGCGTGCCAGCGAGGTCATAGACGCCGTAATACAGCAGCGCGCCGCTGACCCGCGCGAGCAGTTCCGGCCAATCCTTCAACGCCAGCAACGTCGCCGCCGCCAGGTGCCCACCGGCCGATTCGCCAACGATGATCACCGGCAGGCCCGCAAACTCATCGGCGGTCAGCAACCAACGCGCAGCCGTGAGGCAATCGTCCATCAGGCCTTGCACCGGCGTATCGACCGCCAGCCGATAATCCACCGACACCACCGCCACGTCGCAGGCCTTGACGATGTCCAGGTTGAGCGCGTCATCCATCTGCGCATTGCCGATCACCCAGCCGCCACCGTGGATATCCAGCACCACGCCCTTGAGTTTGCCGCTGGGACGCAGGATGCGCACGGGCACCGAACCGGCGTACCGGGTTTCAGCCGCAGGGGCGCGTTTCAACCGTTGACCGGCACGCAGCAACGCCTGGATCACACGCGGCGTGACGCGATTGCGGATCTTGAAACGCGGCAACCAGGCGAGCTTCCTGTTGAAGCGGCGCATCTCGGCCAGTTCGGTTTCGCTGGCGGGCCAGAGGTTGTGAGTCATCAGCGGTTATTTCTCAAAATGGAGAAATTCAACGCCGCCGCCACACACAGCCACGCCAGGTACGGGAACAGGATCAACCCGGTGATCAAGTCCAGGCGCACCGCCAACACCACCATCGCCGCCACGGTCAGCCACAACACCACCAGAATCACCATCCCCGCGAGGATGCGATGGGCGCCGAAGAACACCGGCGTCCACAACGTGTTCAAGGCAATCTGCGCCGCCCACAGCGCCAGTACCACTTGGCTGTCCGGGATCAGGCTGAGGCGGTAACCGGCCCAGGCCAGCAGCAGGTAGATCAGCGTCCATGCCACCGGGAACAGCCAATTGGGTGGGGTGAAGCTTGGCTTGACAAGGGATTCATACCAGGCGCCGGGCTTGAAGAGCATGCCGGTGCTGGCGGCGGCGGCGCAGGCGAGCAGGAAGATGAAGAAGGTCATGGCGGGTCCTTGGCTGGGCGTTTCAACTTGGACGGGGGGTGGGCGGGTAAAAGTTCATTGCCGATTGGGTCTGGAGGCGGGTTTTGATGTTGCCTGGGCTGGCGCCATCGCAGGCAAGCCAGCTCCCACATTTAACGGTGTTCACAAATCAAAATGTGGGAGTTGTCGAGCTTTAGCGAGGCTACGAAGGGATCACCGCGCACTCCCTGCCGAACACCCTACCCGCATCGCCCCCGTGTCAAGTAGCCCCCACAATCCTGAGCCAAGGCCACCGCTCCTGATAACTCCTGGCCTTACGCGCAAACAATTCCGGCTCCGCGTGCAACGGGTTGATGCGCAGCACACCCTGCTCCACATCCGCCAAGCCATACGGCGCATACACCTCGCCCGTCGCCACTTCCAGGCCAATACAGGTGCCCGCCACCAGGTAGCGATCAATCCCCTGCCGGGCCGTGAGCAATTGCGGATACGGCCGGCCGAACCGCTGGCCATACCAAAGATGCACCCGCGCTTGGTTCTTCACTTCAACGTTGACGCCCAAATCCTCGAACAACCTCTCAGCCGCGCGAATCACGGCATCCTCGGCTTCGTAGGACAGGTCTGTGTCGAAGTAGAAAACGTCGTAGTCCTTTACGCCCTGGGCAGCAGGCAGGTTCGACTGATGATTCCACACCGCCTGGAACAGGCAGCCTGCGGTGAGAAAACACTGGTCCAGGCCGAGGGCCGGCAGACGCGCAGTGATCTCGGCGTTGATCGGGTTGGCCATGGCCAGGTCGAGCAGGGTTTTGACGGTCAATGTCATGTGTACTCCTTGGACACTTTATGTGTTGGAGCCTGCGACGCTACACCACCGTGTGGTGGTTTTCGTTACGGTAGAACGCCGCAGCTTCCCCTGTGGCGAGGGAGCTTGCTCCCGCTGGGGTGCGAAGCGCCCCCATCGGCCACTGAGTTTTACCTGATTCTGCGCGCTGGCAGGTTTTGGGGCTGCTGCGCAGCCCAGCGGGAGCAAGCTCCCTCGCCACAGGTGTTGGTGTATCAGCCCTTCAACTCACTGGCCCGATGCGCCGCTGCATCGTCATACGCCACGTACAACGCCTCGGCGATCTGGCTTTTGATGGCCTTGGTCGATTCCAGGCCGAGCACAAACCCTTCGGCCTTGCCGCCCGCGCGGTTGAGTTCTTCATGGGTGGAAGCGCCGGTAATGGCGTCCAGCAGCTTGCTGGCGTGCGGGCCAACACCTTTGGGAAGACTGATTTGCTCGATGGACATGGGCAGTACCTGTAAAAGAAGAATCGGTAGCGCGTGGAACCACTGCCGGGGTGGCATGGTAGACCGATATAGGCCTCAAGGGGCTGTTTTCATGAGATCCCGGCCAAACGCGCCTTTCACAAAATCGACAAAACTGCGCACCTTCGGCGTCAGCCGCCGATCCGCCGCATACAGCAGGTTCATCGGTGAGGCCGGCACGGTGTACTCCGGCAACAACGCCAGCAGCGTGCCTTTGCGCAGCGCGTCATGCACCAGTTCCTGGGGCAACAACACCACACCCAACCCGGCCACCGCCGCCGACAGCAGCGGGTCACCCTGATTAATCGTCAAACGGCTTGTAATCGGCACCTCCACCCGCCCCTGCGGGCCTTCGAAGTGCAGGTGCGAGCGCCCGTCCGAATAGGCAAACGCCAGGCATTCATGCTCCTGCAAATCCCAAGGGCTGCTGATCACTGGGCGACGGGCCAGGTAGGCCGGCGCCGCGCAGAGCACCATCTGATAGGGCTTGAGGGGCAAGGCCTTCAAGCCGCTGTCAGCCAATTCGCCGATGCGGAACACCACGTCATAGCCATCCTCCACCAGGTCGACCAGCTCATTGGACAAGGTCAGGTCCACCGCCACTTGGGGGAACTTGACCATATACTCCAGCAAACGCGGGGCCAACGAACTCACGCCAAATGTCACCGGCGCGTTGATGCGCAAGCGCCCGCTGGGCACGCCACGGGTGACGGCGGCCATTTCTTCGGCGGCGTCCATGTCTGCCAGGATCAGCTTGGCGCGCTGGTAGAACGTGCGGCCAAAGTCGGTCAGGCTCTGCTTGCGCGTGGTGCGGTGCAGCAGCGACACCCCCAAGTGCTGCTCCAGCATCTTCACCTGCTTGCCGATCAGTTGCGGCGACAGGTTCAGCTCATCCGCCACCGCACTGAACGAGCCCAGCTCCACGGCTTTGACGAACGTGGCCATCAAGGTAAGACGATCCATTGGAAACCCATTGTTTCTAGTGTTGCGCCATCCTAGGCCTTTATTCCGCGCCGTCCCACGCCTAAATTGAACGCCACATTGGTAAACATCGAGGATCAACCCCATGGCCCGCATTGTCAGGATTCACGCCTACGGCGACGCAAGCGTCTTGCAACTGGAAAACATCGACGTCCCGGCACCGGCGGCCGATGAAGTGCAAATCCAGGTCAAGGCTTTTGGCCTCAACCGCGCCGAAGTGATGTTCCGCAACCACGCCTACCTGCAAGAAGTCGAATTCCCCAGTCGTCTGGGCTATGAAGCGGCTGGCGTGGTGAGCGCAATCGGTGCCGACGTCCGCGACATCCAGGTGGGCGATGCCGTCAGCGTTATCCCGCCGCTCGACATCGCCCGCTGGGGCACCTACGGCGAAGTGGCCAACGTGCCCGCCTACCTCACCGTCAAACACCCGCAAAACCTCAGCTTCGTCCAAGCCGCCGCGTCGTGGATGCAATACGTCACCGCCTGGGGCGCCCTGGTGGAACAGGCCAAACTGACCCAAGGCGACTTCGTGCTGGTCACCGCCGCCTCCAGCAGCGTCGGCCTGGCCGCCTTCCAGATCGCCCGCAGCGTCGGCGCCACCGCCATCGCCGTGACCCGCACCCGCGCGAAAAAACAGGCATTGCTGGAAGCCGGCGCCGCGCATGTGATCGTCAGCGATGAAGAAGACCTGGTGGAACGCGTGATGGCACTCACCAACGGCCAAGGCGCCCGCGTGGTGTTCGACCCGATTGGCGGGCCGGGCTTTGAAGCGCTCACCCAGAGCATGGCCCAGGGCGGGATTTTGCTGGAGTACGGCGCGTTGAGTTCGGAGCCGACGCCGTTTCCGTTGTTTACGGTGTTGGGCAAATGTTTGACGCTGAAGGGGTACTTGTACGCGGAGATCGTGGCTGACCCGGCTGCGTTGGCGCGGGCCAAGGCGTTTATTGTGGATGGGCTGGCTTCGGGGGCGTTGGCGCCGGTGATTGCCAAGACGTTTGGGTTGGATGAGGTGCAGGAGGCGCATCGGTTTTTGGAGGCGAATCAGCAGATCGGCAAGATTGTGGTGACGGTTTAGGTTAGCGGGATGAGCAACCGTGCCATTGCGAGTGGCACGGTTGTTTTTACAACGCATATAGAACGTAACGAATACCCATCCACATAAATATTTGAAGCCAAAAAAGTTCCGGCCATATCACCCAGCGCTTGAGAGAGAGCGGAACTGACGCAACCTCCTTTTCGCTCACATCGCCTAACCGGATATAACTTTTTGGAAACGTCAAAAAGCAGGAAATCTGCCCCATGCGCAGTGCTTTATCCATCGGCCGATTGCCCGGCCATCGTTGCTTGTTCAGTTGAACAATTTCATTGCTCTCAAAATACTTCTCCAGCATTTCAAGCTTGAAATAGTGCGTGTACAGCAGCAACGCCACACCAATGAGCGACTCAAGGCCCACGAGCCAGGTGATGAACCTGTAGCCGGCTATATCCATAGATCAACACCTAAATACAGTTCTTCACCTAGCTCTGCGCCAACAACACCCAAACCTTTCCCGGCCGAATAACCGCCGGCAGCGCCGCCTAAGACACTGCAATACAGTCCCCCTGCCCCCTTTGTCGCGATGCCCAGAAACAAACGACACAACGCTGGCGCAATCTTCGCTCCGGCCATTCCCCCGCCGTATGCCCCTGCGACGCCGCCCACCAATTTCCCGCTTTCCACGAACTGCGCCTTGCGACACTGCTCCTCCCGCCCCAACGTACACGCCTCCTTAACCTCCAACCCCGCCACCGTCATATCCAACGCCAACCCGATATACGTCCCCTTGCGCAAATGCCGCGCTACGCCCGCCATACGCTCAAGACGCTCCGCGTAACCCCTGATCTCCCCTTTATCCAAAAAACGCTTGGTGGAGATCCCCAAAATCCACTTCAACGAACTACCACCGCGCAACCCCGTGCCCAACCGCGCCGCGCCCTGAAGCTGGTTATTCAACTGTTTCAACAACACTTCGCGTTGCCGAAAAAACGTCTCCCTGTCCACCCCGCCACTTTTGTACCGCGCATAAGCCTGCTGAATCTGCTCCATGGTTTGGCGCACATCCTTCAGGTGCGTACTCCAGGCCGACGCCGCACTGCCGATGCCCAACGAGGTGTAACCCAATACGCTTTGCAGCAAATCGTATTCACCTGCGGTGATCTCCACCACGTACGGATCAAGCTCCAGCGAACGGCTGATCCTTTGCGCCTCCCGCATCATCCAAGCCTCTTCGGCGGTGCTTTCCAGGGTCGTGTTGCTCGGCACGATGATCATGTGGCCCGCGTCGACAAAAAGCCGGGGCAAGTGCGCGTTCAGCGCATCGAACTTGCGCACGGCCATCGGCGATGCCCCGCTGAGGTACCTGGCCTTTAGGCTCGCGTGGTCGCTGAGTCGCGGGTTGATATGGGTCTTTAACATGGCGCAATTCCAACCTCGAAATAACGAAGAGGTCGGAATATAAAAGCGGCGTTTTCTGGTTGGACGGGGATTGGGAGACGGTGTTGAAATTCAGAAAGGGGCTACAAGAAGCCCGATCAATACCTACAGCAATGGCGCAAAAACTCAGCCGCTGCGCCACGCATTTGCGCAGTTGAAGCCGGGATAAGTCCCAAAGCCATCCGGCACCTTGCTCCGTTGCCTACGCCTGCGTCAGAATCCGCCGGCTTGTGTGCTGGGGTGGTCGAATCTAAGGTTGCGCGGTCGCTGAATTTCTCGGTGATCGGGTTTAGTAGCCCGGATCGGTTATCTATATGTGCACGAGCTTCATCAGTCAGACATTGAGTCTGTGCTTGATGGCGGCTGTACGCAGGGCGTCCTCGGACGCGCCGGCTTTAGATATCCACCGGTCTACTAACCTGCGTACAGCTGCCACCCACTCGTTTAGTAGCGGGGAGGTGGTGGCATAAGCCAGGATATCTTTTATGTCTAATGTCGCACCGGATTCAACTGCTCTCTTCTGCGTTGCTCCAGACGCAAGCAATGAAGCCCTCATTACCAATAGTTACGAGACCTTCGCTTCGGTCAGTACCCTTTTGCTCGACCTATCCGAAGACCTAAGCGGTAAACACCGTGACATTGCGCTGGCGATTCACCAACTAAGTGAATTAGGCGTGCTCATGACAGCAAAACTGCTCGACCGCGAAGCGCCCTGCACTGCCCGATGACTAGCCCTTCAGTTCAGTAGCCCCATAGTTCGCCGAGTCACATGGCATATATCGGCTCGGCGATTAGGCTCTCGGTTCAAAACTCTCAGCTCTGCCGTGAGTAGACGCTCCCGACTCACTCTACTTCCCCAACAACTCCCTAACCCTCCCCCCCAACACCTCCACCGCAAACGGCTTCGTCAACACCCCCATCCCTACCCCCAACTGCCCATACCCCATCACCGCATTCTCCGCATACCCGGTAATAAACAACGTCTTCAACCCCGGCCGCAGCTCCATCCCCGCCTCCGCCATCTGCCGCCCATTCATCCCGCCCGGCAAGCCCACGTCCGTCACCAGCAGATCAATATGCACATCCGAACGCAGCAGTTTCAGCCCCGCCGCGCTGTCCGCCGCTTCGATGACGGTGTAGCCCAATTCCCCGAGCACATCCGCCAGCAGCATGCGCACGGTGGATTCGTCGTCCACCAGCAACACGGTTTCGCCGTGTTGGGCGACTTCAATCGGGGCCTGCCCTGGCGTCAGTTCATCCCCCGGCGCCGCGCCGTGGTGGCGTGGGAGGTAGAGGCACACGCAGGTGCCCTCGCCTACGGCGGACTGGATGTGCACCTGCCCACCCGACTGTTGGGCAAACCCGTAGATCATGGACAGACCCAAGCCGGTGCCTTGGCCGATGGGTTTGGTGGTGAAGAAGGGTTCAAACACGTGGGCCATGACGTCTGGCGACATGCCGGTGCCGGTGTCGCTGACGCTCAGGCGCAGGTAGGGGCCTTCGGTGAGGTCGTGGGCGCGGGCGGTGTTGGCATCGAGCCAGTGGTTGCTGGTTTGCAGTTGGATGCGCCCGCCTTCGGGCATGGCGTCGCGGGCGTTGATGCACAGGTTGAGCAGGGCATTTTCCAGTTGGCTGACGTCGACGAAGGCGGTCCAGGCGTCGACCGCACCGAGGGTTTCGATCTGGATGCCGGGGCCGGCGGTGCGTTGGATGAGTTCGGCCATGCCATACATCAGGGTGTTGACGTTGGTGGCGTGCGGTTCCAGGGTTTGCCGGCGGGAGAAGGCCAGCAGGCGTTGGGTGAGGACGGCGGCGCGTTTGGCCGAGCCTTGGGCGGCGACCATGTATTTGTCGACGTCGCTGAGGCGGCCCTGGTGGATGCGCCGGTTCATCAGTTCGAGGGCGCCGGAGATGCCAGCGAGCAGGTTGTTGAAGTCGTGGGCCAGGCCGCCGGTGAGTTGGCCGACGGCTTCCATTTTTTGTGACTGGCGCAGTTTTTCTTCGGCCTGCATCAGCATGGCGGTGCGTTCGGCCACGCGTTGTTCGAGGGTTTCGTTGAGGGCGCGCAGCTGGGCTTCGGCGTCGCGCAGGGCTTCGTCGGCGATGGTGCGTTCGAGCAGGTCGGCGGCTTGGCGGGCGAGGATGTCGAGCAGGCGCAGGTCGCGGTCGGACGGTTGGTGCGGCGCGCTCCAATGGGTGGAGATCATGCCGAGCAGGCGCCCGTCGCGGGAGCGCAAGGGGGTGGTCTGGGCCGAGCGGATGCCCGCGCGGCGGAAGGCGATCAGGTCTTCGGTGCCGGCGATGTCGGCCCATTCTTCGAAGTCGGGGATGATGGCGCGCTGGCCCAGTTGCAGGGCCATGGTGCAGCTGCTGTAGGCCATTGGGCTCACCCATTGCCAGAATCCTACGGCGTCGGGCGGCAAGCCCCGTGAGCACAGCAGTTGCAGTTCGCCGCCATGGCCGGAGGGATGGCCTTGGGGACAGAGCAGCTGCATGGTGCCGAATTGCGAGCCGGTGATGGACACGGCGGCATCGACAATCTTGCCGTAGAGGGCTTCGAGGTCTTGCTCGCCGATCAGGTCCAGGCTGATGCGGTGCAGGAACTCGATGTCCGACAGCGCGGTTTCCGAGTCGCGGGAAGATCCACGGGGGAAGGCGGCCGGAAAGGCGGTGCGTAGGGTTTTCATGGGGGCTCCGGGGAGCTGGCATTGAGCTATTAGCAGCGTATCAGCAAAGCTGTGACCACACGAAACAGGGAGACGTTCGGCGGTGAAAGCTTTCTTTTAACCCACCTCAACTATGAATCGGCAACGCCAACCCAAACACCACAAAAAACCCACCACACACCTTATTGAACCGTCGCCCAGTCCGCGCCAACCAAGGCCGCACGCGATGGGCAGCGCTGGCCACCATGTATTCAACGCAAAACTCCACCACGGCGTAGGTCAGCGCAATCGCCGCCGTCTGCGCAATAAGGTTCCTGTGGGGGTCGAGAAACGGCGGAATAAACGCCGTAAATAACAGCAACGCCTTGGGATTCGAAAGGGCCGACACCAACCCCTGGCGGAACAGCGACCAGCGCCGCAGGCTTGGCATGCCGGCCATCTCCAGGCTGACGGGCGCAGACCGCCACAGCCCGAAGCCCAACCACACCAGATACAGACCGCCCCCAATCTTCAAGGCCGTGAACCAGCCGGCCGACGCCTGGATCAACGCGCCAAGACCCAACGCACACAGCGACAGCACCAAGGCAAAGCCCAGCACGCCGCCGCTGATGGTGAATAGCGTCCGGCGCCGCCCATGAATCGCGCCGTGGGTCAGCGCCAACAAGGCATTGGGCCCCGGCACGACCGCGATGCCGCAGCAGGTAATCAGGTACAGCAACCAGGTTTCGAAAGGCATGATCAGGTCCGGCAGAGGTTGATAGATGCCCGCATCTTGCGAGGGAACAACTGTCCTGAAAAGCGCATAATTCACACCATAGTCATTCGATTAACGAAAAGAGGTCAACGCGATGCCTTCCAGCGATTTGCAGATTGATTGGCTCAAGTGTTTTGTCGCGGTGGTGGACGCCGGTTCGCTGTCGGGCGCGGCCCATGAGGTCAACCGATCGCAGTCGGCCGTGAGCATGCAGATGAAAAAACTCGAAACGGCGCTGGGGCGGCCCTTGTTGAACCGTGGCCCGCGCCACCTGCAACTGACCGATGACGGCCAGACGCTGCTGGGCTATGCGCGACGCATGCTGGCTCTACATGCCGAGACCCAGGCGGCGTTTCACGGGGAAGCGTTGACGGGGCGCATCCGCCTGGGCGTCGCCGAGGACTACGCCGCCAAGTACCTCACGCCGCTGCTCAAACGCTTTGCACCGCGACACGCGGGGGTGGACATCGAACTGACCTGCGAACAATCGACCGCACTCATCCCACGGTTGCGCAGCGGCGAGCTTGATCTGGCGCTGGTGTCCAGGGACTCGCCGCAAAGTGGCACGTTTCTATTCCACGAGCCGATGGTCTGGGTGGGTTCGCCGCAGTTCGAACTGTGGCGGCGCGACCCGGTGCCGATTGCCGTGTACGAAAGCGCCAGCCTGGCGCGGCGCTATGCAGTGAACTCTTTGGCCCAGCAGGGCCGCCAGTTCAAGGTGGTGTACAACAGTTCCAGCCTGGCCGGCCAAGTGGCGGCCGTTGAAGGCGGACTGGCGATCGCCGCAATCACGCAGTGCACTGTGCAGCCATCGCTGCAAGTCTTGGGCAGTGAGCACGGCTTGGGAAGTATCGAGCCCATGGAAGTGTCGATTCTACGAAGCCGAGCCTCGCGGGGGTCCAAGGCGGTCAACAGCCTGCACGCGTTTATCATCAGTGCGCTGAGGCATCAGGGGTGATGTGCAGGCAAATGAGTCAACTCCTCGACGGCTATTCCAAATCCATCTATAGAACTGTCAGACATGACAGTGCCCGCCTTGGTCATTGGCGCTCAGAGTGAATACACGCCAACCAAGGACCTCATCATGCCCAACTCCCGATCACATACGCTGCTTTGCACAGCCCTCATGACCGTGCTGACCAGCCTTGCAGCCTGCACGCCAAGCGTTATTGCTCCAACTGCCGCCAACATGTGCCCAGCCATTGGGAGTATTGAGCAGAGAGAGGAGGCACAAGGTTATAGCTATTTCGCCATTGCACCGGGCAGCGGGTGGAAAGGTGAAAATCCACTTGCAGAGAAACACTACCTCAAGGGGATGAAGTTCGAGTCAACCGCAATCCGAACAGGTCAGGCAGGCCCAGGTGAGCGCGAGTATTACTTCGTGGCCTGTGATTATGAGGGGCCGGAGCAATTTGCTTTTTTGAGAATGTCTCAGCAGTTTCCTGTGCGCCCTAAAGCACAGGGTTCGAACTGGACCCCGGAAGACTTCTGCCGGGCAAGCTCGGTGGGCGACTGCCCGTTCACCGTGTTCAGCGCGACGCGGTGAAAATCAGGCCGCAAGCCCCACACTGGATTTTCGCCACGGCTGAAACTGCGCCCGCACCCTGATAACCTGCGGCCCTTGCTTTCAACTGGAGCCTCCCGTGGCCCTATCAAAACGCGACAGCGCCCGTATCGAACGCGGCTTGGTCGCCGCGCTCACTGAGGCCTGCGAAACCGCCAAGGCGGAAATCCCGGGCTTCGATTGGCTGACCCACACCGTCAACTACGCCGACTTCCCCCAGAGCCTTGTCATCACCTGGGTGTTCGACACGCGGGCCAACAAGGATCACGTCCTGGCCACAGGTTTGGACGCACGCATCCACGAACTCACCGCCATCGCCCTGCACGCCGCGGATATCCCGCCCGTGCCGTTGAAGCGTTGTGTGCACCTTGACAGTGAAGAAGCGTGCCAAACCCAGCACGGCGGCAACTGGCGCTTGCGCCTGACCCGCGCAGCCAACTAGAGCCCGCCGCCCAACTGCTGGATAATGCCCTGCCCTGTCTCTCGCCTTTTTGATACGGAAATCCCGCCCCATGAAGTTGCCGTTTTCCGCCGCTGCTCTAACCACCGCCCTGCTGCTGCCCACCCTCGCCCACGCCGCCGATGCCGCGCTGACCGACACGCTCAAGGCCTTCACCCGCTGCGATGCGAGTTTCTTCAGCAGCCTGAACACTCACCGTGACGCCTGGCAGGCCTATGCGCCGCTCAAGCAGGAAAAAAACTTCACCTGGATCGCGGTTAAAAATCGTACCGACCACAACGCCAATCTGGTGCCGGTCAGCGCGCCGCCTATCGCCGGTTTGAAGCTGTTGTCTTACAGCGACGAAGTCACCGACCTCGGGCCGCTGGGGCTGTTTTATTACTGGGGTTTTATTGTCGACGGCGGCGTGGACGAGGTGGCCAAGCGCCTCGCGCCGCTGCTGGAACAACCGGGGGCGCTGCAAAAAGGCGACGGCGAATACACCCGCAGCGAGCTCAAGGTGGGCGACGGCTGGCAGCTCATCAAACCCCAACCGGGCAAGGCGCCCGGCATACGCCAGGTGGAACGTGTGCTGATCGTCGAACCGGAGGGCAAGCAAGGCACGCAGTCGCGGGTGAGTTGTTCGATACAGGGTGGCGTCAACGCCGGGCTGCTGGCGCGGTTGCGACCAGACATCGCGCCGGTGGATTACCCGCGCACGCAAGCCGAGGTGAATATCAGCGATGTCGAGGTGCCGGCCAACGTGCTCCAGCAGCTTGGCGCACCGCTGTTGCAACCGAAATTCAAGACCCTGAGTTACACCTACCTGTCGAAGAAAGGCGACGGCAGCAAAGACCTACCGACGTCGGTCACGTTCAAGGCCGAGGGCGGTTTGCTGGTGAAGAACGAGGTCTACGGCCAGACCTTCAACGTGGATCGCCTGACTCAAGCGGACCTGATCCAGTTGAAATCGAAAATGAACGGCGTCGGCGATGGCCGGGTGCTGCAAACCCGTGAAGCCGAGCTGAAGGTGCCGGCCAGCTGGGCGCCGGGCCAGACGCTGACCGCTCGATTGCGCATGGTCAACGTGCCCGCCCGCCCCACCGACAAGCCCATCGAGACGTCGTTGACCTGCACCGTCGGCGCGCGCATTCCCGCACGCCAAGTGTTTGCCGCGCTGACGGGCGACGCGATCAAACTGGCCTGCGACCAGGGTGACTACACGACCTCACGCGTGTTCATCGAAGACCTGGGCGTTGCCCTGACCCTGGAATCGACGTCGAGCCAGACGCACTATGTGAACGAATACACGGTGTTTGACGTGGTTCGCTGACGCGCAGCGAATGGGGGCAAATCCTGCCCCCATGAGTCGCCTTATTTGGCGAACGCGTACTCGCCGCCCTGCTCCACTGCCTTGCGGTATGCCGGCCGGGCCTGGAACTTCTGCACCCACGCAGCCAGGTTCGGATAGGCCTGCAACTTGCCCTGGGCTCCGGCGACTTCGCCGATAAAGCTCATCTGGATATCTGCACCGCTCAACTCATCCCCCACCAGATAGGGCGTGCGCCCCAGCACGTCGTTGAGGTAGCCCAGATAATTGGCCACTTCCGACTCGATCCGCGGATGCAACGGCGCACCCGCCTCGCCCAGGCGACCGACGTAGAGGTTGAGCATCAACGGCAGCATGGCCGAGCCTTCGGCAAAGTGCAGCCATTGCACGTACTGATCGTAAGTGGCGGTGGCCGGATCGGGTTGCAGGCGGCCTGCGCCGTGGCGGCGGATCAGGTAGTCGATGATCGCAGCAGACTCGATCAGTACCTGGCCACCGTCTTCAATCACCGGGGACTTGCCCAGCGGGTGAATGGCCTTGAGTTCCGGTGGGGCGAGGTTGGTTTTCGGGTCGCGTTGGTAGCGCTTGATCTGGTACGGCAGGCCGAGTTCTTCGAGCAGCCAGAGGATGCGTTGCGAGCGGGAGTTATTGAGGTGGTGGACGGTGATCATGGCAGGGCTCCGCAGGGCGAATGAAAGGGAGTGCAGCAGGAGACTACGCTATCTGCCGGCTGATGAAGATCAAAAATGTGGGCGCTGGTTTGATCGTTCCCACGCTCTGCGTGGGAATGCATCCCAGGACGCTCTGCGTCCGTTCTTGCAGGCGTGACGCGGAGCGTCATCGGCGGCATTCCCACGCAGAGCGTGGGAACGATCATCGATCATGTGGGAGCAGGCAAGCCAGCTCCCACAGGGAATCACACCAGCCGGAATCGTGCGGTGTTGTCACTCAAGGCCTGGCTGCCCTTGCTCAGGGTGTCTGCCGCGCGGTTCACCGCCCGTGCACCATCGAGCAAACGCCCCGCCGCCTGGTCCACTTGCTGGATATTGCCGCTCACTTCGTCCGCCGTCGCGGCCTGTTCTTCGACCGCCGTGGCGATCTGCGCCAGGGTGTCGGTGACGTTCTGCACCGCGCCGGCGATCTCGCCCAGGCGGGCGCCGAGCCCGGTGACCGACGCCGCGTCGGTCAGCGCTTGCTCACAGGCGACGCCCATCAGGTTGACCGCCTGGCTCACCGTGGCACGCAGGCTATCCACCGTGCCGGCGATCTGTGCGGTGGAGGCCTGGGTGCGCTGCGACAGGCTGCGTACTTCATCCGCCACCACGGCGAAGCCGCGCCCCTGCTCGCCGGCGCGGGCGGCTTCGATGGCGGCGTTGAGTGCCAGCAGGTTGGTCTGCTCGGCGATGCCACGAATGGTGTCCACCACCGATTGAATCTGCTGGCCCTGCTGGCTGACTTGCTCCAGGGCGTTGGCGGTGTCCGTCAGGCGTTGGTTGAGTTGCTGGATGCTGGCCGTGGTGCGCTGGCTGTCGCGGCTGCTGTCTTCGGCGATACGTCGGGTCTGCTGGGCACTGCCCGACGCTTGTTCGCAGCTGCGGGCGACGCCCAGGGAGGTCGCTGCCAGTTGGGTGGCGGCGGCGGCGATCTGGCTGATTTGTTGTTGCTGGTCTTCGACTTCGTTGAGGGTGCTGCCCGATTGCGCATTGAGGGTGAGCACCGCCGAGCCCAACTGCTGCGTCTCGTGATTGACCCCCAGCAAGCTGGTGCGCAACTGCACCACGGCGACGTTCAGCGCGGTGCTGATGGCCGCCAGTTCGTCACGCCCCTGCACCGCCACTTCCACGCAGAGGTTGCCGTCACGCAGCGACTCCGCCAGCGTGGTAATGCCACTGGCGCTGCGGCGGATCGAGGCTTGCAGGCACATAAACAGGTACAGCGCCGCCAACGCCAACAGGCTGAACGTCGCCGCCACGGGCACGATCTGCTGGAGGGAACGATCGTGGTAATGACCGAGGCGCGCGTCCAGGGACGTCAGCGACTGGTTGCGCAGGGCGCCCAGGCTGCCGAGCATGGCATCGACACTGCCTTCGAAGGCGGCGGTGTCGAGTTTGATGGTGCCACCGAACACGCCATCGTCGAGAACCTTGAGCTGGTTATCGAGGGTTTGCAGGCTGTTGTCATACTGCGCGGTCCACGCCTCCATGCCTGCGTACTGCTTGGCCTTGAGCGACGCGGCGGCCTTGACCAACTGGTCGCGCGCGTCGCCGATGCGGCTGCGCAGGTCGCGCATCTGCAAGCGGCTTTGCAAGGTGAACTGCCCGGACGCGATGGACGATTGCCCCACACTGGCCATGCGCCCGACACGCTCGATCAGGTCAGGGGTGTGCTGGGTGGAAATCTGCATCAGCAGGTAGGTTTCCAGCCAGGGATCGAGGATCAGGCCAGTGTCCAGGGTCACCTGCTCGCGCAGGGTTTGCATGGCCGTCAGGGCCGCGGTGAAGCGGTCATAGCCGTCCGGCCACCAGCCCACGGTGCGCAGGGATTGGGAATCCATGCCTTTGACGGTGGCCTGCAACGCCTCGAAGCGCGCGAGGATATCGGCGCTGGCGTGCTGGGCTTTCAGCGACTCGCCCAGGGTTTGCAGGTTTTGCAACAGCAGCGGGTAATTGGCATCGACCTTGTCCATCGCCGCCTTCGCCGCCGGCGTTGGTGCGTGCAGGATGTCGGCGGCTTTCCAGCGCGCGGCCAGGTTGCGCTGGGCAGTCAATTGGCCGTCCAGTGCATCCAGGGCCAGCAGTTGGCGAACGCCGGACTGCTCGCTGGAGATCACCGCCAATTTGGCCCGATAGTCTTGCCCGATTATCCACAGGCTGCCAGCCAGGGGCAGCATGAACAGGAGGAACAGGATCTGGAACTTGCGCGCAAAACCAAAACGGCCGAGCAGGCGGATACCGGGTGATAAAAAGCTGTGCATGTCCGACCACTCCCCAAAAACGACCCAGGCGGTGCACCGCTGGGCAAAGCCTTGAAATGACTAACGGCAAAACGCCATGTCATTGATTAGCTTGGCTCTAGCAAGATACGGGCCGTGGTCAGGACGTAGGAAACAGGCGGGGTGGCACGCTAGAAGTGCACGCGCCGTGCGCGAAAATGGGGCAAAAGCACTCAGTATCGAGGGCGCATCTGTAACTAATGGCGCAACGCGTGCCTGCAGTGGAATCACTTCCTGCTGATCACGCCTTTTGCACCCGCTCAGACTGAAATCTCCTAACACCACTGGAGATTCATCATGCCTCGTCCACTGACCAGCTCCGAAGCAAGAACCTATCGTGCAGCACGCTGGGCTGCACTGCGCGCACTCAACTACACCATCGGCCAACTCAACGCCGGCAATGCCACCGTCGCCGAGGTGTGGATGGGCGTCAACCATCGCCAAGACTTGAAAGTGCTGGCCCAACGCCTGGGTGTGATCCGCAAGGCGTTGAGTGAGATACATCAAACCAAGATCTTTTATGACACTGACACAAACTCACAGTCTGATTGGTACGCTGAAGTCGATGTGAACCTGAAAGGCGCAAATCACGCCATCACACTTGCCCAGCCCTTCTTCGATGCTACGACGTATGGCATTGGTTCGCGCTCCAGTACGCTTATCCACGAAGTCAGCCATTTTCGCGATGTGTTGGACACCGACGACAACGCTGACGGCCGTGAGGCCTGCCTGCGCCTCCTGGAGTACGCCCAGCAACATGATAACGACCTGAATCAGGTCATCACCAACGCCGATAGCTGGGCATCCCTGGTGGAAGACAGCTATTGAGCTATTACTGATGCAGCAACAGAAAAAGCCTGTTTTCGAACAGGCTTTTTCATCACCCAGGAAAAAAGGAATTGATCATGGACCGTCGTTTTCTAACCGCTGTTTCACTGGCTGCACTGTCTTTATTGGCCTCCCCCGCACACGCTTTGAACACCGAAGAAGTTGAACCCCAAACACTGAAAGACTATGCCGCCACACTGAGTGCCCATGCAAGCAACTTCCAGTGGCAGCAATTATGGAAAAGCACACGAACAACCGGTTACTTCAGCGAGCAATCGCCCACTTACTTCACCGTGCCGATGAAGCAAGTACCCGACCTCGTATACAAAGTTCTAACGAACGCAAGCAGTGTCAAGCCCTTCGCGTCCACTCGCGCAACCTACCGTTATGACTTCGCGGTAAAAGTAGGCTTAGCCAATAAGGTCGCGGTCACGGCACTGTGCGTCGACGTGGACTGGCGCACCCTGCCCAACGGCACCCGTGTAGATGACGCAGAAAAAATGGGGGCGGTCAGTTTATTGCTGGCCAAACCCTGCCCATGATGCAAACAGCCACCCGAGGCAATCTCGGGTGGCTGTATCTTTACCGTTACAACGCACTCGCCAACAAATCCGCTTCCTTGCAACGGCGGGTGGAATAGCGGTCACCAAAATTGCGCAAATTACTTTCTGCGGCCTTCCAGTCCCCCGCCACCACTTGCGCCCAGAACTTTGGAGTGCGAATGGCGAGGTTGCCATATTGGAAGGCAACTGAAGCGATCACCGTCTGCATCGGTGCCGGCAATGCATCAAACGGGCGCCCGGCAGCTTTGCTGTAGTCGCTGCTCAAGCGTGCGATAAAGGGCGCCTTGTAAGCCTCGTCAATCCTGCATGCATCGTCTGCGCTGACGTTCAGCGGCAGCGTTTGCAAGCGCGCTACGGCCTTCGCGCCAATCAGCCCAAGGTAAGGCGCAAGCCGCTGGGCAAGGTCTTTGGGCAGCATATCCAGATTTTTCTGCTGCCCCAGATCAAAGCCTGTACCTATGGTGACCCCGCTCCGACTGTGTTCCGGGTCCGGCACATAACCGCGTGTGGCCGGCCCACCTTCGAGCCTGGCAATAAATGCCATATCAATCGAATGACTGGACATGGGTAGTTCCCTCTTGGTTTAGGAAACTCAAGTCCATCACTCAGGCGGGATCATCTTCAGAAGGTAAAACTTCCCTACTTTCATAGGTAAAGTTTCCTACTGATTATCGGCGTTCATTACTTCCTAAGCTCTGACCAGCTCTCACGCCAAGGAGGTAAGACCGATGGAACCGATCGACCTGGGACACATTGATGTCCACCAACTCCCCCACTCCCTTCAGGTGTTGGTTGCCTGTATCGGTTTGGAAGATGCTTTCCGCCTGACGTGCGTGTATGGCGGCCGCCCTAAATACATTCCAAAACAGGTTCAACGCACTTCGTTGGCGCTGATCTTGTCAACGGAATCACTGCAAGCGCTGATCAATGATTTCGCGGGTATTGCTTTGGAAATACCGAAGTCCGACCATTTTTTTCGGCAGATCCGTAATCAACATATTCAAATGGGTATTTCCAACGGTGTATCGCGAAGTGTATTGGCCGAAAAGTATGGGCTGAGCCTGCGGCAGATCGCCAATATCCGGCGCCAGGAAACTTGTCTTCATCGGTAATTACTTCCTACTGAATCAGAAAGTTCAGCATGGATAGATTGAAGTTGCGCACTTTCGCGCACTCACGATAAGGAAATTAGACATGGCAGATATTGATAAAGGTCTCATTGGAGGCGTGATAGCCGCCCTTCCTCTGGACAAGATGATCACTGGCCCGCTGATGGCAATGATTCAGGCACAAGTCGCTGCGAGCAAAGCCTATGCGGACTTCCTCATGGGCGTGTGCATCCAGGACGGCAAGGCCGTTTCGGTGCAGTTCGACTACGACGAAACCCTGGTTGATGAACAAGGTGTCTACAAGGGCACAGTCAGCAAGTCCATGCGCATTCCGCTGCTGGCCGCCATCAGCCACCCCAACATCACCATCCAAGAAGGCAGCATCGAGTTCGAGCTGACCATCACCCAGATGGCCGAGGACAAAAGCTCCACTGATGTTTCCGGTGGCTTTGACGCCAAAATGGGCTGGGGCCCGTTCAGCGTGACCGTGAAAGGCTCCGCCAGCCACAAGTCCAGCCAGACCCGCAAGACCGACACCCGCGCACGCTACGAAATCAAGACCAAAATCGTGCGTCAGGACCCACCGGAAGCGCTGATGCGCGTCATCGACTTCCTCACCGATGCAGCGACCAAACCGGTCATGCTGCCAAACGCCACTGCAACCAGCCCGACGGAACTGCCAAAAGCAGGGGTACTGCCTTTGCCTGACGCCAAGCCTGCGGAAAAAACTAAGTAACGCCAACCGCCCCGCCTCACGGCGGGGCAACCCACTCGACCTGAAAGGAATCCACCATGGCATTTTTCTCACGCCCCAAGGAACCCATGTCGGCCAGTGACTTGAGCCACATCACCCGCGGGTTGCACCAGGCAGCAGCGGCCACGCACAACCTGATCGCCCAGCAATACATCGCCTTGTTCGACCAATTCTTCGATTACAACGTTGAAGACCTGGGCACGCCAATGAAGGCCAAGATGGTCGATATCGCCCTGACCGAGGGCCATACCATCACCGTACCGCTGATCGCACTGGTGGCCCCCAAGGGTTTGGCGCTGCACAAAATGGATGTAGACCTGTCGGTAAAGATGCACAGCACCGAAGTGCAGAAGGCCAGCCACGATCTGGAAAACGGCGACCTGCAGAGCGAGAAGTTTTTCGTGACCTTCGGCACCACCAAGCGCGAAGGCCAGGAGCGTGATCCCGACGAAGTGCAGATCCGCATCGAATTCAAGGCCTGCGAACCACCGGAGGCGATCAACCGCATCATCGAGGAATACACCAACCTGATCAGCCCACTGGCCCACGCCCCCGCCAAACCGCCCACTGCCGAACAGGAGCCTTCAGACTTCGCGCCCTGACGGCAATCCTGAGGGCTTATTTGCCCATCTTGTACCTGTCAAAATTGTTGATGTGATCATCCAGATTATCCTCAAGCATCATCCGGTACTGATCGCAGAAATACTTCAACATCGCCTCGCGCGCCTCGGCCATTTCCGCGCCGGACTTGAAGTTGCGCGCACTGGCCCAGGCATTGAAGCGGGTGGTGCCAAACATCATCGAGGCGCTGACCTGGCCGAGGTTTTCCTCCGCCTTGAGCTGCTCGTTGGAGAGTTCGATGTGCGCGTCTGCACGGTCATAAAAAGCTTGGTCGGTGGCGTCTGCCATTGCGGGAATCCTTATTGAATAACGGTCTGTCAGGCCAGCAGCGCGGTGATCCAGCGGGCCTGTTGGGCGATCTCTTGTAGCGTCGCCTCGGGCACCGCCTGGCGCGCCTGTTCAAGGCTGGCGAGGGTCTTCTGCTTCTGGCGCAGCATGCGTTGCCACTTGGCCAAAAATGCCGGGCTGCGCGCCTGCATTTGCAGCGGGCCAAAGTACAGTTGCTCGGCACTGTACTGCACCGGCTCGCTGCTCTCGGCGACGATGATTTCATAGTAGAAACGGTTTTCGTGCAGCAACTCTTCAGTGAGGATGGCGTAGCCGTTGTCCATCAACCATTGGCGCAACGGTTGCTCGCCGCCGTTGGGTTGCAGGATCAGGCGCTCCTGGCCGCTGAGGTACGCCTTGCCGCTGTCGAGGATGTCGCGGATGGTCTCGCCGCCCATGCCGCAGATGCTGATCGCAGTGATCCGGTCCTGCGCTTCGATGGCCGCCAAGCCGTTGGCCAGGCGCACCGTGACGTGCTGCTCCAGGCCGTTGTCACGCACCGTGCGTAGGGCCGCATGAAACGGCGTGGTCGCCACCTCACCGGCCACCGCCGCGCTGATCGCGCCCCGGCGCAGCAAGGCCACCGGCAAGTAGCCGTGGTCGGAGCCGATATCGGCCAGCCGCGCGCCCAGGGGTACGTTTGCCGCCACGCGCTCCAGGCGCGCAGATAAAGTGTGTTCGTTCAACTGCCCTACTCTCCCGAAAAACGATCGCGGCTATTGGTCAAGTGCAGCACCATCGCGGCGCGTGCAGCGTCCGGGTCCTGGCGCTTGATCGCGTTGAAGATCGCCTCATGCTCCAGATGCGCCAGTTGCCCCAATTGGGCGAAGTCCGCGCCACCGCGTTCGGCGGCCTTGACCTGAGTGCGCGGAATCATCGCATTGCCCAGGTGCAGCATGATTTCGCTGAAGAACGTATTGCCGGTGGCTTCGGCGATCAATTGGTGGAAGCGTTTGTCCTCTTCCACACAACTGTCGTTGTTGGCCAGGGAGGCCTGGTAGTCGCTCAGCACTTCGCGCATGCGCGCCAGTTGCGCATCGCTGCGGCGTTGGGCGGCCAGCGCCACGGCCTGCACCTCCAGGCCCAGGCGCAACTCCAGCATGCTGCGCACGCTGGCGAGCGTGTCCACATGCAGGCGCAGCCCGGACTGCGCTTGCGGCGCCAGCACAAAGGTGCCGATGCCGTGGCGCGTCTCCACCAACCCCGACGCCTGCAACTTGGACAGTGCCTCGCGCACCACGGTGCGGCTGACACCATGCTCGGCCACGATGGTGGATTCGGACGGCAATTTTTCACCGGGCTGCAACTGCCCGAGCAGGATGCGCTGGGTCAGCGCTTCAACCACACCTTGGGCGAGGTTGCTGGAGCGTTTACGCACAGGAGGCGCGCTTTCAATGGGCATCGTGACGGGTCCACGGGGTTGGGCTGGGAGGGAGCTTAACACCCTGCCCGGAGGTGACGCTGGGTTGATTGAAAAACCGACGAACTTGTATGACAACCAATCTGAAAACCCACAATATCGACTTTCAGGCTCATCGCTTACCCATGAATCGCCCCACCTGCTGAAAATCCAAAAAACTCCATTAAAAACAGCGTAAATAACCAAAACAAGCAATCATCTTCTGGCCTTATAAGAACAAAATCGCCTACCACCGCATTGCAGATCGCAGAAAACCACTTGTATGATGTCTATCAACAAAACACGCAAACCCGCATAAAAATAATCAGGGGGAGTTTTGAATTGTGAACAATTCAAACCATGCATCTGCCGCACCAGACAATGATTCCACCCTCACGCGCGCCGTGAGCAAAGTGAAGGGCCATGTGCTCCCACTGTTCGTGATCATGTTCATCCTCAACTACATCGACCGGGTCAATATCGGCTTTGTGCGCACGCACATGGAGCACGACCTGGGCATCGGCGCGGCGGCGTACGGCTTCGGTGCCGGGCTGTTTTTCATTGGCTACGCGCTCTTCGAAGTCCCCTCCAATATGTTGCTGCAAAAGGTCGGCGCACGAATCTGGCTGACCCGCATCATGTTCACCTGGGGCATCGTCGCCACGCTGATGGCGTTCATCCAGAACGAAACCCACTTCTACATCCTGCGCTTCCTGCTGGGCGTGGCCGAAGCGGGTTTCTTCCCCGGCGTGATCTATTACTTCACCCGCTGGCTGCCCGCTGCCGAGCGCGGCAAGGCCATCGCGATTTTCCTCAGCGGCTCGGCGGTTGCGTCGCTGATTTCCGGGCCGTTGTCGGGGGCGCTGTTGCAGATCGAGGGCTTCGGCTTTCACGGCTGGCAGTGGATGTTTGCCATCGAAGGTTTGGCCTCTGTGGCGCTGGGGTTCTTTGTGTGGTTCTGGCTGGACTCCAAGCCCCACGACGCCAAATGGATGACCCGCGAGGAACAGGACGCGCTGGTCAACGCCATCGACCGCGAACAACGCGAGCGTGAGGCGCTGACCACGGTCAAACCGACCCTCGGCAAGCTGCTCAAGGATCGCCAGATCCTGCTGTTCTGCGCCCTGTACTTCTGCATCCAACTGACGATCTACGCCGCCACCTTCTGGCTGCCGAGCATCATCAAGAAGATGGGCGACTTGAGTGATGTGCAGGTGGGGTTCTTCAACTCGATCCCGTGGCTGATCTCGATCATCGCCATGTACGCCTTCGCATCGCTGTCGGGCAAGTTCAAGTTCCAGCAGGCCTGGGTCGCGGCGGCGTTGTTGATTGCGGCGGCGGGCATGTTCATGTCCACCACCGGCGGGCCGGTGTTTGCCTTTGTGGCGATCTGTTTTGCGGCCATCGGTTTCAAGTCGGCGTCGTCACTGTTCTGGCCGATCCCCCAGGGCTACCTGGATGTGCGCATCGCGGCGGCGGTGATCGCACTGATCAATTCCATCGGCAACCTCGGCGGCTTTGTCGCGCCGACCACCTTTGGTTTCCTGGAACAAACCACCGGCTCGATCCAGGGCGGCCTCTACGGCCTGGCCGGCACTTCGGTGCTTGCCGCGATCCTGGTGTTTTTTGCCAAGACTTCGCCCTCTGCCGTGCTGGCGGCGCCAAGCGCCGTGCCCACCGGCGCTGCCATCAGCAAACCTCTCTGAGCCCAATTAGGAACCTGCCATGAACACGCCAGTAGTCACACACTTTCAAGTCATTCCCGTCGCCGGCCACGACAGCATGCTGCTCAATCTCAGCGGCGCCCACGGCCCGTATTTCACGCGCAATATCGTCATTCTCAAGGACAGCAGCGGCCACACCGGCGTCGGCGAAGTGCCCGGCGGCGAACGTATCCGCGAAACCCTGGAAGACGCGCGCAGCCTGGTGATCGGCCAACCCATCGGCCAGTACCAGCGCATCCTCAACCAGATGCGCAGCACCTTTGCCTCGCGGGACTCGGCCGGGCGCGGCCTGCAGACCTTTGACCTGCGCATCACCATTCATGCCGTTACCGCCATGGAGGCGGCGTTGCTCGACCTGCTGGGGCAGTTCCTCGAAGTGCCCGTGGCCGCTTTGCTCGGCGAAGGGCAGCAGCGCGATGCGGTCAAAATGCTCGGTTATCTGTTCTACGTCGGCGACCGCAACGCCACCGACCTGGCCTACCGCAACGAAGCGGATGCCGATGACGACTGGTTCCGCCTGCGCCACGAAAAGGCGCTGACCAGCGACGCCGTGGTGCGCCTGGCCGAAGCCGCCAAGGCCAAGTACGGCTTCAACGACTTCAAACTCAAAGGGGGTGTATTGAGCGGCGACGCCGAAATCGAAGCCGTCACCGCCCTGGCCGAACGCTTCCCCGATGCGCGCATCACCCTCGACCCCAACGGTGCCTGGTCATTGAAAGAAGCCATCCGCCTGTGCCGCGATCAGCACCCTGTGCTCGCTTACGCCGAAGACCCATGCGGTGCGGAGAACGGTTATTCCGGCCGCGAAGTCATGGCCGAATTCCGCCGCGCCACCGGCCTTAAAACCGCCACCAACATGATCGCCACCGACTGGCGCGAGATGGGCCACGCGATCCAGCTGCAATCGGTGGACATCCCCCTGGCTGACCCACACTTTTGGACGATGCAGGGCTCGGTACGCGTCGCGCAGATGTGCCATGAGTGGGGCCTGACCTGGGGTTCGCACTCCAACAACCACTTCGATATTTCCCTGGCGATGTTCACCCAGGTCGCCGCCGCCGCGCCGGGCGACATCACCGCCATCGACACCCACTGGATCTGGCAGGACGGCCAGCGCCTGACCCGCGAACCGCTGAAAATCGAAGGCGGCTACGTGCAGGTGCCGAGCAAGCCCGGGCTGGGAGTGGACATCGACATGGACGCCGTGGCCAAGGCACATGAGCTGTACAAAGGCATGGGCCTCGGTGCGCGAGATGACAGCGTGGCGATGCAGTTTTTGATTCCGGGGTGGACGTTCAACAACAAGCAGCCGTGCCTGGTGCGGTAACCCCCCCTGAGAACACCGCTGCACCCTGTGGGAGCGGGATTGTGTGGGAGCTGGCTTGCCTGCGATGCGGGCACCTCGGTATACCCGCAATACAGAGGCGATGCTATCGCAGGCAAGCCAGCTCCCACAGTTGATCTTCGTATGATCACACCCGCGCTTTGCGTAGAATGCGACGCCTCGTCATCAGGACCGTCTCAACCCAGGAGGGGTAACGCATGCAACCCGACACCACGATCAAAAAACTCAAGCTCAAGGACCAACTGCGCACCGAGCCTTCCAAGGCCTGGGCGCCGGTAGAGCAAGCCCTCGCTTATCTTGCGCTGATGACCCCCATCCTGTTGTTTGCCGAGTACTTTGGCATCACCGACACGTTCAAGATGAACTTGCTCGTTGGCGGCGCCATAGGTGCAGTCATAGGTTCCACTTTCAACTTCTTCAGCAGCATGGCACTGTCCCAATGGACCGTGCCCGGCCAGGTCGATCCAGAGGCCGTGGGCAGCGCCATGCTCGCCCTGAAATACGTCGAACCACAGCCCGGCGTGTACCAGCCGAAAAGGCCGCTGTTCAGCCTGTTTCATCGCTACCGGTCCGAGCGCATCACCCTGCAAGCCATGGGCGGTAATACGCTCATCAGCGGCCCTTACAAACAGCTGAAACTGCTCCCGGCCTTCATTCTCCCCGACGCGCAATCCCCAGCATCCGATCACACGCCGCCCACAGTGCAAGGCTGATAGGTTGTCGAAGATCAACAGCGCTCAGGACATGAAATTTCGCATCAGCTTGAACAGATTGCCGGGCATGAGCCAGCGTGTGCCTGGTTGGTCACGGTGGTCCGCGCTGAACTCCATGACGGTGCGGTTGGGCGTCTCGCGGCCAAGGGTCGGCGGCGCCTGATCGTCAGGGCGAGCGGCTGGCTTGATCAGCCGGCCGGTCGTTTTGTCCAACATATATCCGGCGGCTTTGCCTTTTTCGGTAAGCGCCCAAACGCCGTCGACGTTCGTGACATGCGCTTCGAAAGGGGGGAGTTTCACGTTCCTGTGGGTGGTAACCACAACATTGTCGTTGATGCTGATGGACTTGTAGGACGCAAATTTGCTGTCGAGTGAGGTTTGCGCAGCACCTTCGGCGGAAAACTTGATCACCATCTGCTCAAGAAAAGCCAGGTCACTGGTGTTTTGCAGCGCACCGTAACCAGGATCGAGAAAGTGCCGTAGAAAGCCCCGGTCGATAAGCGTGCTGTTGATCGCCGTGCCGTTCAAGATACGTGAAGCGGTGGCTGCATCCTCTGCCTGGAAGTCTACCGTAACCATGTACCCCTCCAGGTCGTAACCCTTGCCGTTGTTGGCATTCAGGAGCTGGCGGCCATCGTTGTGATGGCGATAGTCAGCCAGTAAACCGGCCACGTTATCGACATTGCGCAAATCTGCACCTTGCGCCTGCGCATACGCGTACATTTGCGACAGTAATTCACGATCATCTCGGGTGAGAAAATCATAAGCACTTTGACTCATGTTGAGCATGGTCATTGGAGCTTTGGCAACTGGGGGCTCGATGCCGAGAAACAAGCGGGAGACCATGATCTCCCGTCCACTGGCAGATACATCGGCAGTATTTGCAGTGCCAGACGCGGCGGAAGCCTGCAACTCCTTCCACGCGGCGCGCCGCTCGTTGATGGTAAAGGAGCCCCCCTCATCGCGGGCAATCAGATTCAGTTGGTCGCGCGCGAGGCCTTTGAACGGATTGCTATCAGCGCCGTCGATGAAGCCGGTAGCTTGCCGAGCCCGAGCTAGAAGCGCTGCCCCCTCGGAATCAGATTGTGCTTTGTTGGCGAGATAGGCTTCTGCGGCAAGTGTGTCGCGCGTGACCTTACGAGTGTCGCGGGCTTCAGCCCGTTCTGCCGCCTCGCTAAGTTGACGGGCCAGCGTTGACAACGTGCTGATCGTACCAGTGCCTCCCTCGGTGTGTGAGGCATTGCTTTCACCATCCACAGGCAGAACCAATGGCGAGTGGGCAGCGCTAGAGGGAACGCTTGCCAAGCGACTGTCCGCTAAAGAAAACCGCATCACAATAGTATTCATGAATATCCTCCATACCTCATACACACGAGAGTTTAAAGCAACTAACTAATAGCTATAGTGATAAGTCACCGAGTCAGTACCGGCTGGATAAGCCAGTCGTGCACCACCATCCTTTACATGATGTTTTATTGTGACCGATGCGCCCCTGCCGAATGGCAGATCATCAAAATCATGCAACGTACCCGACATACTCGGCCAAATTGGCCTGCAATTGTTTTCCAGCCCCTGAAAGGGCCGGAAATAGCAAAGCTCTACTTTTTCGTCGAGCGTTTGAGGGTAGGACGTTGTTCGCCACTCAATACCCCGCAACTTCATCGATCGTCCGGCCGTTGCATCCGGAAAATCCGTATTGCGCAGACCAAAAAAAGACAAGCCCGTACCACCAATTGATATCACGGTAATAACATCCGGCGCAGCGGTCTTAGTGATGGTCGCGTCCACCGCATAAACTGCACCATTGAAGGACAACAACGCTGCCACTAGAAAGCCGAGCCGATACTTACGCGGACAAATCATTTTCCTCTTCATAATTATCACCCTAGCGTCAGAAGTTAATACACAAGGATCAAACCAATCTATCTGAAAGAACCACGCCACCACTCTTGCACGAATCAACAACCCCCAACACCCACCCACTTCCCAAAATAACGAACGACAATTCCGTCATACTTAAAAGTAGGATGACACCAGAAACGTCCTAGTCCCCCGCCCCCTCTACCAAAACCGCCGATTTCCAGTCATGATCCGCGCCTCACTTTCAAGGACGATAACAACAGTGAAAAACACCCTCCGCGCCTTGCTCTTGATTGGCCTCACCACACCCGCATTCGCCGACAACAGCGCCATCGGTTTCCAGAACACCACCCTCCCCGACGCGCAGAACAACCGCCCGTTGCAGATGGTCGTCTGGTACCCGGCCACCACCAAAGCCAAACCGGAATTGATCCGCGACGATGCCGTGTTCTACGGCGCCCTCGCCGTACCCGACGCGCCGCCTGCCAGTGGCAAACATCCGCTGGTGGTGATGTCCCATGGCAACGGCGGCAATTGGGGCAACCAGGTGTGGCTGGCCAGTGCGCTGGCCCACAAGGGCTACATCGTTGCGGCGGTCAACCACCCCGGCACCACCAGCAAAGACCGCAACCCGGAAGCCGCCGCGCAATTGTGGCAGCGGCCCAAGGACCTGAGCCGGGCCATCGATGCGGTGCTCGCGCAGCCGCAGCAGTTTGGCGCGGTCGCCCCGCAGCGGATTGCCGCCATCGGGCACTCCCTCGGTGGCTGGACCGTGCTGGAGATCGCCGGCGCGCGCTTCGACCCCGCCCTGTTCGCCAAGGATTGCGCGGCCCACGTGCAACTGTCTGGCTGCATCGCCTATCAGAAAATGAACCCCGACAGCACCCAGATGGCAGCCGACTTGCGCGACAAGCGCGTCACCGCCGTGGTGTCCCTGGACCTGGGCCTGTCACGCGGCATGACCGACGCCAGCCTCGCCGCACTGCCGGTGCCGGTATTGGTGCTGGCGGCAGCGGCAAACGGGCCGGATCTGCCCGCTGAATTGGAGTCTACGGACCTGGCCAAGCGCCTGCCCAAGGCATCAACGCAGTACTTGAAGATCGACGACGCCACCCACTTCAGCTTTATGGCGATCTGCAAACCCACGGGCGAGGCGCTGATCGAAGAGAGCTCGCCCGGTGACGGGATGATTTGTCACGATGCCCAGGGCGCGCGGCCACGGGAAGTGATCCAGCAGCAGGTTCTAGGGTTGATCACCGACTTCCTCGCACGACCTGCTGGCAAGTAACCACGGAGCGGCTTGATAGGCAGGAGGAACCATGGACAAGACCAACGCCACGCCCTTCGCCTACCAAGCCGTCTACCGCTACCTCGTCGAGTTGATCGAGACGGCCCCGGCGCAAGGCGTACACAAGCTGCCATCCCTGCGCCAACTCGCCCAGCGCCTGGGGGTGTCGGTCTCGACCACCAAGTACGCCTATGCATTGCTCGAAGATGAAGGACGCATCTGCGCCAGACCCAAGCAGGGTTATTTCACTCGGTTGATGCCAGTTGTTGCAGTGAATGAACGCTTACCCAACCTGCTTGACCAGGTTTTCGCCAGCGCCCGTCAGCCGGACATGCTGGCCTTGAGCAGCGACGCGCCGGCCATGCTGCTGTCGCTGGAAAACCCGTTACTGATGATCGAGCGCGAACGGGCTCGCCACTACCCGCGCTCACCCACCCCGCTTTTCCTGCCGTTCGGTGAAACCGAATTACGCGCGGCGCTGGCCGAACGCTACACCCGTTCCACTGACGACTATTGGCAGGCGGATCAGGTGTATATCGGCGCGGACCTGCACAGTGTGCTGGCATTGTCTCTGCGCGCGCTGAACCTGGAAGGCAGCGTGGCGCTGGTGGAATCACCCTGTTCGTGGGCGATCCTGCACCAGTTGCAGGCGGCCCGGATCCGCGTGATCGAAATGCCGCTCGACGCCGACGGGCGCTTTGACCTCGGTGCACTGGATGACGTGCTCAACAGGGAACCCATCCGCCTGGCCGTACTGTCCTCGACGGTGAACACGCCCCACGGCAGCGTGACACCGGCCGAGGACAAGCAACAGATCTGTCACTGGCTGGCGCAACGGGCGATCTGGCTGTTCGAAAACGACACGTACGGCGAACTGTACTTCGCCGCACAACCGGCCCGTTACCGCGACTTTGCCGACCCACAGAAACTGCTGGTGTTCTCCACCTTCGACAAGGTCATCGGCGCGGAAGCGCCCTACGGCTACGTGCTGTGTCGCGGGCACGCGGCGCAGTTGCAGCAGCAGTTCCGGGAGCGGGCATTCCGCCTGTCGCCGAGCCGCCAGAAAGCCATCGCCAAACTGTTCGGCACCCGGCGTTTCGACCTGCATCTACAGGCCCTGCGCGCCCTGCTGATGGAACACATGACGCGCCTGCGCAGCCTGCTGGATGAACACGGCGCGGGCCTGTTCCATGTAATCCCGCCGCAAGGTGGCGCGTGTTTCTGGTTGGAGGCCACGCATCCGGTCGACATGCGTCACCTATTCGAACGCCTGCTGGCCCAGCACATCGTCATTGCCCCGGGGGAACTGTTCAGCCAGCAAGGCGCCTGGAAACATCACCTGCGCCTGAGCTTCACCGTCGACTGGAGCAAGGATATTGCCCGCGCCGTGCAGCACCTGGCCCAGGCCATCCGTCATAGCCCATAACAATGCCGCGCCTCAGGGAAACGTCCATGGCGCACGTCGTCGGCATAACGCGCGCAGGCATCGCGGATCACCGCGCCCACGTCGGCGTACTGCTTGACGAAGCGCGGCACATGCTCACCGCCCAGGCCCAGCACATCTTCAGTGACCAGCACCTGGCCGTCGCAAGCCGGTGAAGCACCGATGCCAATGGTGGGCATTTTCGAGTCCAGGGTGATCTGCCGCGCCACGCCTTCGGCGACCCCTTCCAGCAGCAGGCTGAAGGCCCCGGCCTGCAAGTTCGCGCGCGCATCCTCGGCAATCACCGCGCCGGTCTCGGCCGTGAGGCCCTGGGCCTTGAAGCCGCCCATCACGTTGACGAACTGCGGCATCAACCCCACATGCGCCATCACCGGAATGCCGCGTGCCACCAGAAACTCGACGGTGCCCGCCAACGCCTGGTTGGCTTCCAGCTTGACCGCATCGCAACCCGTGCGCGCCAGCACCTGGGCACAATTGCGAAAGGCTTGCTCGTTGGATTCCTGGTAACTGCCGAACGGCATGTCGGCGATGACACAGGCCAGCCGCGTGCTATCGACCACCGCACGGGTGTGGCCGATGATTTCTTCGAGCTGCATGCTCAGGGTCGATGGCCTTCCGTAACCGACCATGGCGGTGGAGTCGCCGATCAGGATGAAGTCCACCAGCGGGTCGATCAGCGTGGCAATGGCGCTGGAATAGGCGGTCAGGGAGACGATTTTCTGCTGGCCCTTCATCGCCACCAGTTGCGGGACGGTCATGCGTTTGGTGCGGGTGTGGATGCTCATCAATGTCTTCCGTTAGCGCTGGATGCTCGGGTATTGCACGGCCCGATTATTGGCGAAGCGCAAGGCGATTCAATGCACAGATCGGCGCTAAAAAGCGACCCAGGGAAACGGTCACGGTTTTTTAAGCTGGTATCATTCGCCCATTCACCCGTCGGATAAAAACCCATGAATCGCCAGAAAAAACTGCAGCAACTATTCAAGGCCAAAGCTAAGAAGGCCAACGCCAAACTGGCGCCCAAATCCAAAGACAAATACATCAGCAAAGCCGACCGCCTGAAGCTGGCTGAAGAAGCCGCCCCGGTTACGGAACACGAGTGACCCAAGCGGTTTGACGACGCTGTGGAACCGCACCTTGTTATAGGGGGGTGGGGTATGCAATGATCGCCTCCTTCATAGGTAGGGGGGGTATATCCATGGGCCACGTATCCGCAAACAAAGACAGCTTGATCAAACGCGTAAAACGCATCGCCGGGCAGATCCAGGCCCTTGAGCGCGAGCTGGAAGCGGACGCCGACTGCGCCAAGACCCTGCACCTGGTCGCCGCCACACGCGGCGCGATCAACGGCCTGATGGAAGAAATCATCGAAGACCATGCCAGGGCGCACGTGGCCGACCCGACCCTCTCCGAGGAAGCACGCAGCAAGGGCGTCGAGGAGCTGCTTGAAGCCATCCGGCGCTACTCCAAATGAGCCTCGCCAATAGCCATACCCACGAACACGTGTTCCTCGGCTCATCCCACGATGAAAACGCCCGGCGCACCTTGTGGGTCGTGTTGCTGACGGTGGCGATGATGGTGGTGGAAATCGCTGCCGGCGCAATCACCGGCTCCATGGCCCTGCTCGCTGACGGTTTTCACATGGCCACCCATGCCGGCGCGTTGGGTATTGCTGCCGCTGCGTACGCCTATGCCAAACGGCATGCGAACAGCCCGCGCTACAGCTTTGGCACAGGCAAGGTCGGTGATCTCGGCGGCTTTGCCTCGGCGCTGATCCTGGCGCTGGTGTCGCTGGGGATTGGCGTGGAGTCGGTGATGCGCCTGCTCGACCCTGCCGAGGTGCAATTCGGCACCGCCACCTTGATCGCCGTGGTTGGCCTGGTCGTCAATATCGTCAGTGCGCTGCTCTTGGGCCACGGTCATAGCCACGATCACGACCATCACCACGGCCATGACAACAACCTGCGCTCTGCCTACGTCCACGTCATCGCCGATGCGCTGACCTCAGTGCTCGCCATTGCCGCGTTGCTGGCCGGGCGCTACCTGGGCTGGGTGTGGCTGGACCCGGTGATGGGCATTGTCGGCGCCATCGTCATTGCGCGCTGGGCCTGGAGCTTGATGGGGGTGACCGCTGGCGTGCTGCTGGACCGCACCGACGAGCACGTCGCCGCCGAGATCCGCGAGCTGGTTGAGCAGCCTGGCGATGCGCGGATCACCGACTTGCACGTCTGGCGTGTAGGGCCCGACGCACACGCGGCGATTGTCAGCGTGGTGGGCTGTGCGACGACGGATGCCGAGGGCATTCGCGAGCGCCTCAAGCCGGTGCACGAAGTGAGCCACCTCACCGTCGAATTTCGCGCCGTGTAACCACGGCCACTTATTCCAACCCCGGGTGAACCCTTGGCTAAAGATATCGAGAACCCCTGCATCTCCACCTGTCAGCTCAGCGGCGATCTTTGCGTCAGTTGCGGACGCAGCAAGGATGACATCCGTAAATGGAAAAAGATGAAACGCCCGGAGAAAATGGCCGCCGTGCAACGGGCGACCCAGCGTTTGAAGGCGCTGAAAAAGGCCAGGTAGCCGTCAGGTACGTCCCACCGAGCCCGACACGGGAAGGTTGCCGAGCAACTTGAGCCCGGTACTTTTCACAAAGGTGTCGTAGTCCATCGGTTTCTGGATGCGGGTTTCGGCGTTGGGCAGCACGTAGGCCCAGGCGCGCTTGGACGAGGCGTCGTATACCAGCTTGAACAACCGCGTCGGTACCCACACCCGGTTGTCGCCGATGGTGCTGTAGCCGGCGTCGAACAGCGGGCCGGTGAACACATACACATCGCCGCCGGCACGCACGGCAAACTTGCGCACATCGGCCTCGACCTTGCTCCAGATCTTGCGGTTGTTGGTGGGGTCTTGCGGCACCATGTTCGACAACGCAAACGACTGGGCCATGGCATTGGCGTTGGGTGCGTCGGCGGCTGGGGATTGGTGGCCACGGTCCACGGCCGGGTGCTGGCTGCGGTAGTCGCTCAACTCGGCGCGGCCACCTTTGGGAATGCGCGGGTCGGCGTAGAACTGGTTGGTACGTTCCTCACCCTTGGCGTCTTTCAATTGCGCGGCATTCAGGCGTTCGACCACCACCAGTGGGGTCTTGCTGGCCTGCGAATAGAGCACTGCAAAGTGATCGGAGCACAGCGCCAGGGGTTTCATGGCGGCAGGCACCGTGGCGGTGTTGATTGGTTTTGCGGTGGGAAACAGCTCGGTGCAACTGTCGAATGACAGCTGTTTTTGTTGCTTGGTGTAGAGGTCTGACTGACTGCGGGCATTCGCCCCGGCGGAAAGCAAAACAAGGGCTGACAGCCCAACGGCAATTTTGCGTAGGTACATGGGTTAAATCTTCAGAAGAGAGTCAAGCGACAGGCTCCGGCGAGCGGAGCCAAGTGGATGATATTGCAGGGATTATTGACTACAGGATGTCAGATTAGTGCCCGACGGCTGCAGGTTTTCCCGCACCCCGCGCTCCCGGCTTGAACCCATGACTGCGAGCGCCCCAGGCCAGCGCAAATGACAGCGCGATCAGCGCCAGCATCGCCCACGGAAACGACGTCGCTCCCCAGGTCTCCAGCAACACCCCGCCGGCCACGCCGCTGGCGGCAATCGCGCTGTTCCACGCCACCACATTCAGCGATAGCGCGACGTCCGCGCCCTCTCCCGCCGCGTCGGCCAGGGCGGTTTGCAACAGTGTCGCGGCGCCGCCGAAGCTCAGGCCCCACACGGCGACACCGAGGTAAATCACCAGTGGCAAGTTTCCGACAAAACCAAACACCACGCTGACCCCCGCGAACGTCGCGAGGCTGACCAAAACGGTTTGGCGCAGTAACGGCTCGACCAATCTGGCCGTCAGCCAAATCCCCGCCAACGCGGCCACCCCAAACACCAGCAGTACCCCATCCACTCGCGCCGCCAGGCCTGCTTGCGCCACAAACGGGGCGATGTAGGTGTACAGAATGTTGTGCGCCAGCATCCAACTGATCACCACCGCCAGCACCGGCCGCACGCCCGGCGTGGTCAGCACCTGGCCCAGGGACACACGCTGATGCGCGGCCTGTGGTGGATAGTCCGGAACCTTCACCAACACCCAGACGATCAGCCCCAACGTCAGCGCCGACATCAGGCCGAACGTGGTGCGCCAACCCATCAACCCGCCCAGCCACGTACCCAGCGGCACACCCAGCGACAATGCGATCGGCGTGCCGACCATCGCCAATGCCAGCGCCCTGCCCTGCTGGTGCGGCGCGACCATACGCCGGGCGTAACCGGCCAACAGGCTCCAGGCCAATCCCGCCGCGACACCGGCAAAAAAACGCGCAACCAGGGTCACGCCATAGTGGGATGACAGCGCCGTAATGGAGTTGAACAGCAGGAAGCCGACGATGGTCAGCAGCAGCACATTACGCCGGCGCCAGCCCCGGGTCGCAATGGTCATGGGGATCACCGCGAGCACCGAGCCCAGCGCATACGCGGTGACCATCTGCCCGGCCATCGACGGCGAGATCGCCAGGCCCTCGCTGATCAATGGCAGCAGGCCCGCAGGCAAGGTTTCGGTGACGATGCAGATAAAACCGGTCATGGCCAGGGCGAGCAAGGCGCCGATGGGCAGGCGTTCGGATGACGCGGATAAGCTGAGTGAGGGGGTCACGGGAAACTCCTTGGAGGGACTTAGATACTGATCGATATAAATGTTGCAGGCGCTGACGGCACGTTGTCAACGACTTATGTATCGACTAGTATTTATCTCGCTTCCCCACCGGAGACCGCAAATGGCACAAATGGGCCGACCCCGTAACTTCGACCGCGACCACGCCGTAGAACAGGCCATGCACCTGTTCTGGCAACACGGCTACGACGCCACTTCCCTCGCCCAGCTCAAAGCCGGACTGGGTGGCGGCATCTCTGCGCCGAGTTTTTACGCCGCGTTCGGCTCCAAGGAAGCCCTGTTCGACGAATGCGTGCAGCGCTACCTGGCGACCTACGCCCAAGTCACCGAATGCCTGTGGGACGAAACCCTGCTGCCGCGCCAAGCCATCGAGACCGCACTGCGCCAGTCGGCGCGCATGCAGTGTGAAGACGGGCATCCCAAGGGCTGCATGGTGGCGCTTGGTGTCATGAGTGCACCGAGCCCCGAGAATGCGCGGGTGGCGGATGCGCTGACGCAATCCCGGGTGCGCACGCGGGCGGGAATCGTGGCCTGCGTCGAGCGTGCGATCCGCGCCGGGCAATTGCCCGACATGCCGAGCGGCGCAGCGATGGCAGCGGTGTTCGACAGCTTTTTGCAGGGCGTTTCGATCCTCGCGCGCGATAACGTGCCCCATGCCGTGATCGACGCGGCGATTACCCAACTGCTGCTGACGTGGGACATCGCAGCCTCGGTTGTAGCGCCACGTATCAAGCAGTACTGATGGGCTGACCATCCGTAAAAAGCCAGCAGGCCCTTCGCCATCTCTATATAGTAACGCTTCGCATTAGCGAATTAGCCAAGGAGCGCGCACCCTCTTGAAGACGGTGCGCGTCATCGTTCAGAAGGATCTTTATGCAAGGCTTTACGCTCTTCCCGGCACGCCTTTTGGGTGTGCTGGCCGTGGTCGTTTGCGGGCTGTTCACTGCACAAGCTCAGGCCGACGACACCGACCACTCGCTCACCATCGAAAAAAACACCCAGTCTTATGTGGTCAACGCCGACGGCAGCTTTGTGCTCGACGTGGAAATGATCGCCAAGGTCAATGAAGAGCGCGCAATCAAATTGCACGCCCAGCGTCCCCTGGCCTTCAACCGCACACTGGAAACCCTGAAGGTCGTCGAGGCCTACACCCAGAAAGCCAGCGGCCGCAAAATCCGCGTGCAACCCAAACAGATCAAGGAACAGCAGGAGCAGGCTTCGGCGGATGCGCCGATGTTCCAGGATTCGCGGGTCAAAGTGGTGATCTTCCCGGATGTGGCCGTGGGCGACCGCCTGGTCTTGCGGTATCAGCGTCAACGCAACAAGCCGTTGTTTCCCCAGCAGTTTGAAGACATGAACGCGCCGGACTTCTACCACACCGAGCAGACCAGCTATTCCTACGATATGCCGGCGAATATGCCCTTGTACGCTGACGCCAAAGGCTACAAGGCGTCCACGCCTGCAGCGGCGCCCGGACGCAAGATCTATCGCTGGGACCTGCAGCCCACCGAGAAATCCCGCATAGAAAACGGCGCTGTCGCCTACACCGACTACGGGCAATTCATGGCCGTATCGACGTTCGCCGACTACAACCAATTTGCCCAAGCCTACGCTGCCCGTGCCCAGGTTGACGTGACGCCCGCCATCACACAGCTGGCCAAGGAACTCACCGCCCAGCTCGACACGCCCCGCAGCAAAGCCCTGGCGCTAAGTGACTGGGTGCGCAAGAACATTCGCTACGTCGCCGTGTACGTCGGCGCCGGCGGCGTGGTGCCACACCCGGCGCAGGCGGTGCTGGACAACCGTTACGGCGACTGCAAAGACCATGTCGCCCTGCTCGAAGCCCTGCTCAAGGCCGTGGCCATCGAAAGCTCGCCCGCCCTGATCAACTTCGGCAACGCCTACGCCCTGCCAACCGTGCCGACGCTGGGGCTGCTCAACCATGCCATCACCTACGTGCCAAGCCTGGACCTGTACCTGGACTCCACCGCCACACCGCTTGCGGCCGGCTACCTGCCGATCCCGGAACTGGGCAAACCGGTGCTGCTGACCCAGACCGGCGTACTGGAACGCACGCCGATCAGCCAACTGAACAAGGTCGATAACACGCTGACATTCAACGTCGCAGACAGCGGTGCCGCCGACTTCAACAACATTTCCACCGTGGAAGGCTGGAGCGCAGAGTTCAATCGCTTCGTGTTCAAATCGCTGCCCCCTGCCGATTTGAAACAACTGACGCAGAAGATCCTCAGCATGTACGGCCAGTCCGGTGGTGGTGAAGTCGAGAGCGACCCACTAGACGGCAACGCACCGACCTTCAAGTCGGTGATCAAGGGCCACACCGACAACCTGGTCAACCTGCCAGGCCCCACCGGCGTACCGACCCTCTCCAGCCTCGCCGGCGGCATCTCCCAGAACGTGTTTGCGTTTATGGCCGAGAAAGAACGCACCCAGAACTTCACCTGCCTCTCAGGGGAAATCTCGGAGCAGGCCCGCTTCGACTTCCCCAAGACGGTAAACATTCTGGCAGTGCCCAAGGCGGTGTCGCTCAAGCAAGGCGGCTTCGATTACCAGGCCACCTACGCCCAGGATGGCAACGGCGTGGTGGTCACCCGCCACTACCAGTTCAACCACACCGACGCGCAATGCAGCCCGCAGGACTTCATCGCGATGAAGCCGGCAATTGAGGGGATGGTCAATGATCTGAAAAGTCAGGTGATTGTGCAAACGTTGTAAGGGCAAGGTTCACGCGCGATGGATGTCGCGCGTGACCGGTCGGGCAAAATCCAAGGCAAAAAAAAAGCCTGCATCTCTGCAGGCTTTTCTCTATCTGGCTCCACGACCTGGACTCGAACCAGGGACCCAATGATTAACAGTCATTTGCTCTACCAACTGAGCTATCGCGGAATTCGCCGTATGTTACTGATTAAAAAGAAGAAGTCAAGCTTCTTAAGCCATTAAAGCGGATGAGTGGTCAGAAGTGCCTGCTCTTTGGCCAGATCCAACCAGGCCCGTGCTGCTGGTGGCAGGTGGGCGCTGGCGCGCCAGGCCAGGGCGATGTGCCAGTCGGTGTGGGGTTCGTCCAGGGGGATCAGGGCGATGCCGGCGTGTTGGTGCTTGTGCGCCAGCATCCGCGGCAGGAAGGCGACGCCCAGGCCTGCGGAGACCAGGTCGACGATAAAGTCGATCTGCCCGCTGCGGGCGGCGACGCGCGGGGTCACGCCTTTGCGCTCGCAGGCGGCGAGGATCTTGGCATTCAGGGCGAAGCCGGCCTCGAACAGGATGAACGGTGAGTCGGCAAGATCAGTGAAATCGATGCGGGTGCGTCGTGCCAACGGATGGTCCACCGGCAACACGGCCATCAAGGGTTCGTTTCGCACCGGCTGGTAATCAAAGCCTTCATCCACCGGTAACAGCAGGGCTGCCAGGTCCACCTCCCCCGCTTCCAGGCATTCGCGCAGTTTTTTGCTGCCGTATTCGGTGAGCTCTATCTCGATGTCCGGATAGCGGCGGCGGTAAGTCGCAAACATCGCGGCGAACAGCACGCCGCACCCTACCGGTGGCAAGCCGATGCGCAGCACGCCGCGCTTGAGGCCGCGCAAGTCGTTGATCTCGGCCACCAGGTCGTTGTGTTCGGCGAGCAGCACCAGGGCACGGCGGTAGGTCATTTCACCGGCGGCGGTCAGTTCGTTGCGGTGCCCAAGACGATTGAGCAGCGGCATGCCCAGCTCGTCCTCCAGGGTCTTGACCGCTTTACTGACCGTGGATTGCGTCAGGGACACCACCTCAGCCGCCTGGGAAAAACCGCCCTGGCGCACCACTTCGACAAAGGTACGCAGCGTTCTGAGGTTCATCGGCATTCCTTTAGCGACTGGGTGCTAGTTGAAAAAGTTGTTTTTATCATGCCAGAGCTTTGCTTATCGTGGACCCCCTTTGACCTGTGGAGTTTACGCTGATGATCATTTCGTCCGCTTCCGATTACCGTGAAGCCGCCCGACGCAAGCTGCCGCGCTTTCTGTTCGATTACATCGACGGTGGTGCCAACGCTGAGCACACGATGCGCGCCAACGGTTCGGACCTGGCGAATATCAGCCTGCGTCAACGCATCCTGCGCAATGTCGACAACCTGAGCCTCAAGACCACGCTGTTTGGCCAGGAGCTGGCGCTGCCGGTGATCCTCAGCCCTGTAGGCCTGACAGGCATGTACGCACGTCGCGGTGAGGTGCAAGCCGCCAAGGCGGCGGCGAACAAGGGCATTCCCTTCTGCCTGTCCACGGTGTCGGTGTGCCCCATTGAAGAGGTCGCAGCGCAAAGCCCGCAGGCGATCTGGTTCCAACTCTATGTGCTCAAGGACCGCGGCTTCATGCGCAACGCCCTGGAGCGTGCGCAAGCTGCCGGGGTCACCACGCTGGTGTTCACCGTGGACATGCCGACGCCAGGTTCGCGTTATCGGGATGCGCACTCGGGCATGTCCGGCCCGTTCGCCGCGTCGCGGCGCATGCTGCAGGCGGTCACCAAGCCGCAATGGGCGCTGGATGTCGGGTTGTTGGGCCGCCCCCATGACTTGGGCAACATCTCCAAATACCTGGGCAAACCCACCCATCTCGAAGACTACATCGGCTGGCTGGCCAACAACTTCGACCCATCGATCAGCTGGAACGACTTGGAGTGGATCCGCGATTTCTGGAAGGGCCCGATGATCATCAAGGGCATCCTCGACCCGCAGGACGCCAAGGACGCCGTGAGTTTCGGCGCCGATGGCATCGTGGTCTCCAACCATGGCGGCCGGCAACTGGACGGCGTGCTGTCCACCGCCAAGGCGTTGCCGCCGATTGCCGAGGCCGTCGGTGATGACCTGACGGTCTTGGTGGACTCGGGCGTACGCTCCGGGCTCGACGTGGTGCGCATGCTCGCCCTCGGGGCCAAGGCGTGCCTGCTGGGACGCTCCACCGTCTACGCACTGGCCGCCGACGGCCAGCACGGGGTGGAAAACCTGCTGGATATCTTCGCCAAGGAAATGCGCGTGGCCATGACGCTGACCGGCGTGACCTCGATCGACCAGATCGACCACACGACGTTGGTGGGCCAATAGCCAAATAACCGGCGCCACTCTTTACATTCGCACGGGCGTGCCAATTACAGCTGATTGATTTAAAATAAGTTTTATAAAAACAAACTATTTGGCATGAATCTCGCTCTAACTCTTTTCAAGCAGGTTAGGCGATGACAAGACGTGTGGCAGTGCCCAGGGGTTATAACCCACTGCAAAGCGGTTTAAACTGTTTCCAATGTTTTACGGAACTGAGGGAACAGTACTACGCATGGCACTCGCCACTCTTATCGAGCCTGTAAGACAGTTAAGTGCTTAGAGGCTGATAGTTTATGAAAACACCGACCCAGACCCACGCAATCGACTTCGACAGTGCCAAGTTGCAACGCCTGGGTTTCGGTCAACCGTCCGTTCTGGCACGCCGCCCCACCACGGTCGCCCAGCTGCGCCAGCAGTTGAGCATGCACTTGCAGACCAGCCTGGAGCCCGAACGCATCCTCGGCCTGTTCTTCCGCGAGATCCAGCGCCTGGTCCCCCTCGACGCCCTCCAGTACCGCCACGAAGCCAGCGACCTGCGCCTGGAGTTCGGCCATCGCGGTCATCATTCGGTGAGCTACGCGTTGAGCCATGAAGGTGAGCATCTGGGTGAGCTGGTGTTCCGCCGCAACCAGCGCTTGCAGGAAGAAGAACTGAGCCAGCTCGAATCCCTGCTGGCCACCCTGCTCTACCCGATGCGCAACGCCCTGCTCTATCGCGCGGCCACCCGCAGCGCCCTGCTCGACCCGCTGACAGAAACCGGTAACCGCATCGCCATGGACCAAACCCTGCAACGGGAAATCGACATGGCACGCCGGCACCTGACCCCGCTGTCACTGCTGATGCTGGACATCGATCACTTCAAAGTCATCAACGATACCCACGGCCATACCGCCGGCGACAACGTACTGCGCACCGTGGCCCAGGCCATCAAGAACCAGTTGCGCAACGTCGATATGGTGTTCAGGTTTGGCGGGGAAGAGTTTCTGATCCTGCTGTCCAACACTGGCCGGGATGCGGCGGCGATGGTCGGCGAGCGCCTGCGCCAGGCGACACAAGCCCAGGATTATTGGGCGGAAGGTGAAAGAATCGAATTGACCGTCAGCCTTGGCTGCTCGACCCTGCTGGCCGCAGAATCGGCCGAAAGCCTGTTGCGCCGGGCCGACAGCGCCTTGTACGTGGCCAAGCGCGAAGGTCGCAACCGCTTGGCAATGGCGGGGTAGACCCCGCCATCACGGGTCACATCACGCTTCGCTGGCGACGCGCACCTGGCGCTCACGCACCGCCGCTGGCGCTTTCTCTTTCTCTTTCTCTTTCTCCAGACGCATGCAGCTTTCCAGGAACAGGTACATGTAGTCGTAGCTCTTGCACACGGCCTGGCGCAGCTCTGCCTGCAAGGCCTTGGTCGGGTTCATGCCGGCCAGGGTGCAGATGATTTCCAGCGCTTCCCACGGGTGGGCGTCATCGTACTGGGCATGCATCTTCAGCCACTTCATTGCACGCTTGCGCTCTTCTTCGGGGAAGGCAGCCGCGTAGACTCCGGTAGAACAGACCACGGCGGACCACTCCCCCGTCGCCCCCTCAATGGCGTAGTTGGTCGCGGCCACGGCCACGATCAGCGAGTCGGCTGAGCTGGTGTGCCAGCACCAGTGGCTCAAGGCGTGCAGTTCCGGCGGGACGTTCTGCGCCTGCAACTCCTCCAGGCTGACGCCATGGGCGCGGGCCCAATGCACCCAATAATCGGCGTGGTTCAACTCCACGCGAATATTGCGCATCAGCCAACGCCGCGCCATATCCTCCCCAGGATGACGGGCAAACTTGGTCTTGGTGAGGTTCTGTGCCATGTACAAGGCAAACTGCTCAACCACGGGCCAGCCACCGATCAGGTAGTGACGCATGGTCTTGGCGCTCAGCGTGTTATCGCGCATGCGCTGGTACAGTTCGTGTTCGACAACGCGGCGCTTGCTCTCGCTACAGTCCTGGATCAATTGCTGCGCCCAGGCGGGGTAACTCGAGGCTTCCATTAGCGGGCCGGTTCTGTTGAATGTGTCGATCACTATAAGGCTCCTTTTTAAGTGTGATAGTACAGACCAGCAGAGGTTTCAGCGGAATGTGCCGGGCGCCTTGAACAGCAGAGGCTGCGGCCGCACAGGTCGACACTGCAAGCTGTCAAAGGTAAACAATTGCGGGCGCTCGATCAGATAGCCCTGAGCGTAGTCCACACCTATCTCAAGTAGAGCCTGTTCGATATGGGGTGTTTCAACAAATTCGGCAATTGTGCGCTTACCCATGACGTGGCCGATGTGGTTGATCACTTCGACCATGGCGCGGTTAATCGGGTCGTCCAGCATATCCTTTACGAAACTTCCATCGATCTTCAGGAAGTCTACAGGTAAATGTTTGAGATAAGCGAACGAGGACATTCCGGCACAAAAGTCGTCGAGCGAGAAGTGACAACCTAACGCTTTGAGTTCATTAATAAAGCGAATAGCGCTGCCCAGATTGGCAATAGCACTGGTTTCAGTTATTTCAAAACAGATCATCGTTGGCGGAATACTGTAAGCCGCGAATTTCTCACGTAAAAAGCCGAGAAAGTCGTCATCGCCAATCGTAATGCCTGACAGATTAATCGCACACATCGCCATCGGCCGCCCCGGCCGCTCACGCATGCAGTTGGCGATGATCTTGAACACGTTCTCCACCACCCAACGGTCCAGCGACGTCATCAGGCCGTAACGCTCAGCGGCCGGAATAAAGCTGTCGGGCAGAATAATGCGGCCCGCCTCATCGTGCAGGCGCAGGAGGATTTCAACATGGCCAGTGCCACCATCGGTATGCCCCAGCGGTGAGATTTCCTGGGCGTACAGGCAGAAGCGGTTTTCTTCCAGGGCCATATGCAGGCGTTGCACCCAGGCCATCTCGCCAAAACGCAGGGACAGCTCCGAGTCATCGGCATGGTAGACCTGCACCCGGTTACGCCCCTTCTCCTTGGCCATATAGCAGGCCATGTCCGCCGCCCGCAGCGAGGTTTCCAGGGTGGTCGGCACGTGCGAAATATGCACCAGGCCAATGCTCACGGTGGTCATGAACGGCCGGCCCTTCCACACAAAATGCAGGCTTTGCACCGTATGGCGCAGGCTCTCGGCGATTTTTTCCGCCACCGACGCCGGGCAGTTTTCCAGCAGGATGCCGAACTCATCGCCCCCCAGCCGGGCCAAGGTGTCGCCTTCGCGCAGGTCCGATTGCAACAGCGCACAGATATGCCGCAGCAACTCATCGCCGGCCGCATGCCCGCAGGTGTCGTTGACCAGCTTGAATTGGTCCAGGTCGAGGAACATCAACGCGTGCCGTGGGTTTTGCTGACGGCCAACGTGGTGCAACACCTGCTCCAGGCGGAACTCGAACTCACGACGGTTGGCCAGGCCGGTCAAGGCGTCGTGGGAGGCCTGCCATGAAAGGTTGGCGATGTACTGGCGCTCCTGCGTCATGTCGTGCAGCACCAGCACCGCACCGCTGACCTTGCCGGCGCTGCGGATCGGCGCGCCGACCAGCGTCACCGAGACCGTACTGCCATCCAGGCGCTGGATCAGCTTGGAATGCTCGCTACCGCCACTGAGCTGGCCCTTGATGATGTGTTCGATCAGGGTAAAACCATCGGGCTCGGCGTTTTCATCGAGCAGATTGAACAGCGCAGCCAGCGGCAAGCCTTGGGCCTGGGCCGATTTCCAGTGGGTCAATGCCTCGGCGGCCGGGTTCATATAGGCGATGGCACCGTCAACGTCAGTGGTGATCACGCCATCGCCAATCGACTCCAGCGTAATCTGCGCACGCTCCTTTTCCGCCTGCAACGCGTCGGCGAACGCATGGCGCTGGGTCAACAGTTTGCGCGTGCGCAACAGCGCCAGCGCGATCAGGCCCAGGGCGGTAGCCAGGTTTGTGGTCAGCAACAGCCGCAGGATCATCCGCGAGCCTTCGCCCAAGGCATCGCTGAAGGCCTTGGCGGCCGGGGTCACGCCGTCATTGATGGCAATGATGCGCGCCTTCCACTGCCGCACGTCGTTGCCGCTGACGTGGTCCGAGCGGATCGCGCGGTGCATCTCCTGGGCCAGGTCATCCAGTTGCACCAGGTAGCCGTCGCCCACGGTCCACAGTTCGATGGCTTTTTCCAGGTAGCTGAAATGGCGAAAGTTGAGGTACAGCCAGATCAGGCTGGAGACATCATCAGGATGGTTGCCGCCCTTGAGGATGCCCTGGCGGGCCGCGGCGATATCCGGGGTGGAATGGTCGAAGGCGATGCGCAACTCATGCCCGCCCTGGGGCACGGCGATGGCCTGCTGGTACTTGAGGAACGTGGCTTCGTCGCGGTTATCGGCGTAGAGAGTGAGGTAGTAGATGGCGTCCTTCTGGCCCTTGGACCACAAGCTTTCGCCTGCTACGTACCCGCGCACTGCTGAAAGCACGTAGAGACTGACGCAGCCCAACAATGCCTGGAACAGCACGACGGCGATGAAGGGCCACACAATGCCCAACAGCCGAGGCGTTCCGAGAGTTCGCTTTTGCTTCATGAAGTCCCTTGCACATGCACTGCTTGATACGCACGCGAACATCCGCTTCCGTTAGCACAGCCCAGTTCAAATCAACGTACTTGTTGCAAATGCCCATAGAGCTTGGCGTACAACCCACCCTCGGCAATCAGCTGCTGGTGGTCGCCATCCTCGGCAATGTGACCGCCGTCAAACACTAAAACTCGATCTGCCTGCTTAACCGCCGACAAGCGGTGGGCGATGATCAGTGTAGTACGCCCACTGAGAAACCGCGCCAGCGCCTGGTGCAGGTTGTACTCGGTGGCCGCGTCGAGGGCCGAGGTCGCCTCATCGAGGATCACCACTTTCGGCTCCGCCAACACCATGCGCGCAATCGCCAGGCGTTGCCGCTGCCCACCGGAGAAACGCACCCCGGAACGCCCCACCACACTGTCCAAGCCCATCGGCAGAGCCTTGACGGTAGCATCCAGCTGGGCAATTTCCAGTGCCTGCCAGCAGGCTTGATCGCTGCGGGTACGGCCCATGGTCAGGTTGGCGCGCACGGTGTCATTGAACAAGGCCGGGTGTTGCAGCACCACCGCGACGTTCTCGCGAATCGTCTCCAGGCCGATTTCCTGCTGGGTTGCACCGCCAAACCGGATACTCCCGGCCTGCGGCGTATACAGCCCGAGCAACAGTTGCACCAGGGTACTTTTGCCGCCACCGCTGGCACCGACAATCGCGACCTTTTCCCCCGGCGCAATGGCCAGGTTCAACTGGTCGAGCACCAAGTCTTCGCCATAGCCGAAATCCAGGCCGCGCACTTCGATACCGACGGTTTCATGCCCGGTAAACGGGTCTTCGCCACCGGCGTATTGCGGCTCGTCGGCCCGCGCCAGCAGCTCGTTGATCCGCGTCAGCGCTCCGCCCGCCGCGTAGTAGGCGTATTGCAGGTTGAGCAGTTGCTCCACCGGGCCGATCATGAACCACAGGTAGCTGAACACCGCGAGCATCTGGCCGATGGACAGGTCGGAAAACAACACCGTGAGCATCGCTGCCGCACGGAAGATGTCGATGCCGAACTGGAACAGCAAGCCGCTGGCACGGCTGGAGGCGTCGGTTTTCCACTGCGAATGGATCGCATAGTCACGTACTTCCTGGGCACGCTGGCCCAGGCGTCCGAGGAAGAAGCCCTGGCGGTTGCCGGCGCGCACTTCCTGGATGGCATCGAGGGTTTCGGTCAGCGCCTGGGTAAACCGCGAGGTGCTGTCGTTTTCCAGTTTCTTCAGGTGCTTGACGCGCTTGCCCAACTGCACCGTGGCGTAGATCACCAACGGGTTGAACAACAGGATCAGCAACGCCAGTTGCCAATGCATCCACACCAGGATCGCCGAGGTGCCGACCAGGGTGAGCATGGCCACCAGGAAGCGGCTGAGGGTTTCACCGACGAACTTGTCGAGGGTATCCAGGTCGGTGACCAGGTGCGTGGTGACGGTGCCGCTGCCCAGGCTTTCGTATTCACCGAGGGAAATGCGCTTGAGCCGTTCGATCAGGCGCACGCGGATGCGATACACGATGTCCTTGGCCAGCCGCGCAAACAGCCGCGCCTGCACCACGTTGAACACCAGCGCACCACAGCGCAGGCACAAGGTCACCAGCAGCATCAAGCCGATATACCCAGCGGCTTTCTGCCAACCCAGCGGCAACGCGTGGTTCATCACCTTCAGCGCGGCATCGCCGTGGCCCAGCAGCACTTCGTCCACCAGCAAGGGCAATAACAGCGGAATGGGCACGCTGCACAGCGTCGCCAGCACGGCAACACCATTGGCGATCCACAGGGATTTCTTGTGACGCAGGGCCAGGCGGCGAATTTCCGCCCAGGTCAGCCGATCAGTGCGTTGAGCGGGCTCATGCACAGGCTGCTCGCTCCAGCCATCGACCCAACAGCGGCGAAAGCTCCGACAGCGGCTGATAACCGTTGGTCAGCAAGGCCAGTTGACCATTGCGCTCAGCCAGCAGCGTCGGGAAACCGGCGATGCCCAAGTCCTGCACCCAGGTGAAATCGGCGGCGGTCGCGGCATGCTGCTCGGCACGGTCGAACGCCCCGGCGAACTCGATACGCGGGATGCCCGCCTGCTCGGCCAGCTCCACCAGCACGCTGGCGAGGGTCACGTCGCGGCCCTCGACATAAAACGCGCGCTGGATCAGCCCCAGCAAGGTCCACGCACAATCCGGCGCCAGGCTGCGCGCGGTGACAATGGCGCGGCACGCAGGCTCGGTGTCGTAGACAAAACCGTCGGGCAATGCACCCTCGCGTTTGAACGGCTGGCCCGTGGCGTCGGTGACGGCCTGCCAGTGTTCAAGGATGTAGCGCCGGGTCGTCGGCTCCAGTGCCGCACCGCTGCCGGTGCGCAAGCCGCCCACCACCAGGTGCACGTCCACACCGCCGGCGCGGGCCTGCTCCACCAGCGCTTCGGCCACCGGGGCAAACCCCCAGCACCAGGAACACATCGGGTCCATTACATAGAGCAGGCGCGCGGACATGGCTCAGGCCTCGGAAGGTGATTGCTTATAGTTGAAGCCAATCGGGTGCGGCATATTGCGGGCCTTGGCCAATTCAATCTGCTTCTGCCGGTCGATTGCGCTACGGCGGGTCTTCTCCGGCAGCTTATCCCAGCAATGTGGACAGCTGATGCCAGCCGCGTAGTGTTCGGATGCGCGGTCTTCGGCGCTGATCGGTGTGCGGCAGGCATGACATTGATCGTAGTCGCCTTCGCTCAAGTCGTGGCGCACGGTCACGCGATTGTCGAAAACAAAGCAGTCGCCCTGCCACTTGGTTTCTTCCTGCGGCACCTCTTCGAGGTACTTCAGGATGCCGCCCTTGAGGTGGTAGACCTCATCGAAGCCTTCGCTGAGCATATAGCTCGATGCTTTCTCGCAACGAATGCCGCCGGTGCAGAACATGGCGACTTTCTTGTGCTTGGCCGGGTCGAAGTTGGCTTTGATATAGTCGGGAAATTCGCGAAAACTGGTGGTTTTCGGGTCGATCGCGCCTTCAAAGGTGCCGATCGACACTTCATAGTCGTTGCGGGTGTCGATCAACAGCACTTCCGGGTCGCTGATCAACGCGTTCCAATCCTGCGGATCAACGTAGGTACCGACTTTTTTGTTGGGATCGACGCCTTCGACGCCCAGGGTCACGATCTCTTTCTTGAGCTTGACCTTGGTGCGGTAGAACGGCTGGTCGTCGCAGTACGACTCTTTGTGATCGATATCGACCATGCGTGGGTCGTTTTTCAACCAGGCCATCAGGCCATCAATGCCTTCGCGGCTGCCGGAAACGGTGCCGTTGATGCCTTCTTCGGCGATCAGCAAGGTACCTTTGATGCCGTTATCGACCATCGCCTGCAGCAGTGGCTCGCGCAGGGCGACGTAATCTTCGAGGGTGACGAACTTATACAGTGCCGCCACGACAATTGGTTGAGTCATGGGTGTTCTCTCCAGGTGGCTACCCTCGTAAAGGGTGAACCGGATGCAAAAAAAACGCGCCGGCTAAGCGGCGCGTTGCGGATTCTATCAGGGATAACCCGTCAATGTCCGCCAGCGCAGGTCGGCGAGGCCGGGGCTGCGTCGATTTTCGCCCATTCTTCAGGCGTGTAGGTATGCAGCGCCAGCGCATGAAACTCGCTCATCAGGTCACCCAGGGTGGCGTAGACCGTCTGGTGGCGCTTGACGCGGTTAAGCCCTTCGAACCGCGGGCTGACCAGCACGGCCTTGAAGTGGGTCTGCAACCCACGGCTGTGCATGTGGCTTTCGTCCAGCACGCTCAAATGCTGCGGGCTCAAGGCGGCGAGCGCCGTTTCGATACGCTGTTGCATGGTCATTCCTGCTTACTTCTTCTTGGCCGGTGCGGCGGCTTTTGGCGCCAGCTCGTTGGTCATGTCGTCCAACAGCTTGTTCACCACCGGCACGGCGCTTTCCAGCTTTTGCTGGGTCATCTGGGCCGATTGCTGGGTCAGTTGCGGCATTTTTTCCAGGACTTTCTTGCCCAGTGGCGACTGGTAGAAGGCAACCAGGTCCTTGAGTTCGGATTCGCTGAAGTTGGTGGTGTAGAGCTTGACCATGTCCGGCTTCAGCTTCGGCCAGCCGATCGCCTGGTCCAGGGCAGCGTTGGCCTTGGCCTGGTAGCTGTCCAGTACGGACTGCTTGGCGGCGGGCGCCTTGGTTTGTTCGAAACGCTGGGCGAACATTTGCTGCACTTGCATGTACACCGGGGTACCCAGCTTGTCGGCATGGGCCAGGGTAAGGAAGGCTTCGGCACTGGCGTTGTGGCTGGCGGTATCGGCAAGAACCTGGCCGCTGGCGCAAACCAGAGCAACCGCGGTACAGATGGCACGAAGACGAGTCATCGAGTTTCCTTTTCTAGCAGGCGAGGTAAGACCCCAAGGGCGCCCATTCTGCGCCTAAAAAACCTCGCGGCTCAACCCCGAGCCTTGCCGGGCAAGGATTCTCGAGGGATGAACCCGATGAAACGTCTTTTGGGGAACCCCACAGGCCAATCACGGCCTAAACTGCGCAAACCGCTATCAAGGAGAGTGCCCGATGAGCCGTATCGAAACCGACAGCCTGGGAGAAGTACAAGTCCCGGATGACGCTTACTGGGGCGCGCAGACCCAACGCTCGCTGGTGAATTTCGCCATCGGCGAGCAACGCATGCCCCTGGCGGTATTGCACGCCCTGGCCCTGATCAAAAAGGCCGCCGCACGGGTCAACAGCCGCAACGGCGACTTGCCCGCCGATATCGCCCGCCTGATCGAGCAGGCTGCCAACGAAGTGCTCGCAGGCCAGCATGACGACCAGTTCCCCCTGGTGGTGTGGCAGACCGGCAGCGGCACCCAGAGCAACATGAACGCCAATGAAGTGATTGCCGGCCGCGCCAACGAACTGTCGGGCAAACCCCGTGGCGGCAAGAGCCCGGTGCATCCCAACGATCATGTGAACCGTTCCCAGAGTTCCAACGACTGCTTTCCCACGGCGATGAGCATTGCCGCCGTGCAAGCGGTGCACCAGCGCCTGTTGCCGGCGATTGCCACGCTGTCCGGCGGCCTCGCCGAACAGGCAGCGCAGCACATGAAGCTGGTGAAGACCGGCCGCACCCACATGATGGACGCCACGCCGATCACCTTCGGCCAGGAACTCTCGGCCTTTATCGCCCAGCTTGACTACGCCGAACGCGCCGTGCGCAGCGCCCTGCCCGCCGTGTGCGAGCTGGCCCAGGGCGGCACAGCGGTGGGCACCGGCCTGAATGCGCCCCATGGTTTTGGCGAGGCGATTGCCTCCGAGCTGGCGGCGTTGTGCGGCTTTCCTTTCGTCACCGCGCCAAACAAGTTCGCCGCCCTCTCCGGGCATGAGCCGCTGGTAACCCTGCACGGCGCGCTGAAAACCCTGGCGGTGGCGCTGATGAAAATCGCCAACGACCTGCGCCTGCTGGGCTCCGGCCCGCGAGCCGGGTTCGCCGAGGTCAAGTTGCCGGCCAACGAGCCCGGCAGTTCGATCATGCCGGGCAAGGTCAACCCGACCCAGTGCGAAGCACTGTCGATGCTGGCCTGCCAGGTGCTGGGCAATGATGTGACCATCGGCATCGCCGCCAGCCAGGGGCATTTGCAATTGAACGTGTACAAGCCGGTGATCATCCACAACCTGCTGGAATCGATCCGTTTGTTGGCCGACGGTTGCAACAACTTCCAGGAACACTGCGTGGCCGGGCTTGAGCCCGACGCCGTGCAGATGGCCGAGCACCTGGAGCGCGGGCTGATGCTGGTGACAGCGCTCAACCCGCATATCGGCTACGACAAATCCGCCGAGATCGCCAAGAAGGCCTACGCAGAAGGGCTGACGCTACGGGAAGCGGCGCTGGCGCTGGGCTACCTCACCGATGCCGAGTTCGACCAGTGGGTACGCCCGGAAAACATGCTGGGTGCTTAAGACGCCATGCGTAACCGCCGGGCCTTGAGCCCGGCAATCAACGACGGCGCCAGCGCCACGGTCGCCGAGCCCAGCACCACCACCAACGCCCCGGCATAGCCCAGGGCGTTGATGTCTTCGGCCTGCACAAAGTCTGGCCACCACCAGGCTGCCAGGGCCACCGCGACAAACGTCACCAACGGCGTCAGCGCCAAGGTCGCGCTGACCCGCGAGGCTTCCCAATGCGCCAGCGCTTCGGCAAACGCGCCGTAGGCCACCAGGGTGTTCATGCAACAGGCCAGCAACAGCCAGCCTTGCAGCGGGCTCAGGTCCAGGGCTTCCAGCGGATGTGCCCACGGCGTAAGCAACACCGCGCAACACAGGTAGATCACCATCATCACTTGCAGCGAATTCCACACCGTCAGCAACTGCTTCTGGCCGAGGGCGTAGAACACCCAAATGGTGGTGGCCAGCAGGATGGTCAGCACGCCGGCGGTGTAAGCGCCAAGGGACGTCAGCAACTCCTCCAACCGTTGATTGAAGAACAAGCCAAAGCCACAGATCAGCACGATCAAGCCGACAACCTGCCCCAGGCTGAAGCGCTCCTTGAACACAAACACGCTGGCGATCATCAGAAAGATCGGGCCCATCTGCACCACCAGTTGCGCGGTGCCGGGGCTGAGCATTTTCAGGCCCACCAGGTACAGCACATAGTTGCCCACCAGGCCGCACACGGCCATGCCCACCAGCCAGCCGCCCTTGGGCCCCAGCACATTGAGACGGGGCAAGCGTCTGCTCAGCGCCAGGTAAATGAACAGGCAACCGCCGGCGACGGTCAGGCGAAACCAGGTGACGGTGATCGGGTCCATCACCTGCAACACCTGCTTGAGTTTGATCGGCAGAATGCCCCAGAGCAGCGCGGTCAACAGGGTCAGGAGAAAACCATAGACCCAGCGGCCGGAAGAGATGTGCATGAGTGCCCCAGAAGCCAGAGGAAGTAGAGCGGGCATTCTAGGTGGACGAAGGGGTACCTTGGCGAGCGATTTTTTCCAGCACACCACAAATCAAATGTGGGAGCTGGCTTGTCGGATCGCCGCACCGCTGCGATGCAGACACCTCGGTGAGTCAGATGTACCGAGGTGATGCTATCGCAGGCAAGCCAGCTCCCACAAAAGCCAGCTCCCACACTGGCCTCATTTTTCCCAGTGGGGTTTAGCGTACGGCTTCGAACAGGCCCGTGGCGCCCATGCCGCCGCCCACGCACATGGTGACAATGCCGTAACGCAAATTGCGCCGCTGCAGTTCCCGCACCAAATGCCCCACCTGCCGCGAACCGGTCATGCCGAACGGGTGCCCGATGGAAATCGAGCCACCGTTGACGTTGTACTTCGCGTTATCGATCTCCAACCGATTACGCGCATACAGGCACTGCGACGCAAACGCTTCGTTCAATTCCCACAGGTCAATGTCCGCCACCTGCAAGCCCTTGGCCTTGAGCAGCTTGGGCACCGAGAACACCGGGCCGATGCCCATCTCGTCAGGCTCGCAACCGGCCACGGTAAAGCCACGGAAAAACGCCTTCGGCTTGAGCCCCAGTTCCAGGGCTTTCTCCAGGCTCATCACCAGGGTCATCGAGGCGCCGTCGGACAGTTGCGACGAGTTACCCGCCGTCACCGAACCGTCTTCGGCGAACACCGGCTTCAAGCCTTGCAGGCTGGCCAAGGTCGTGTCCGGGCGGTTGCAGTCGTCGCGATCCACCACGCCGTCGAGGATCTGCACCGCGCCGGTGTTTTTGTCCTCGACCTTGTACTTGACCGCCATCGGCACGATTTCATCGTCGAACAGACCGTCGGCCTGGGCCTGGGCGGTGCGCTGCTGGCTTTGCAGGGCGTACAGGTCCTGTTCTTCGCGGCTGACGCTGTAGCGCCGCGCGACGATTTCGGCCGTCTGTCCCATGGGGAAATAGATGCCCGGCACCTGCTCTTTAAGCAGCGGGTTGATCAGGTTGTCGGTGTTGACGCTTTTCATCGTCAGGCTGATGGATTCGACACCGCCAGCGACAATGATGTCGCTGCACCCCGAGGCAATCTGGTTGGCCGCAATCGCAATCGCCTGCAAGCCCGATGAGCAGAAACGGTTGAGGGTCATACCCGCCGTGCCGGTGCCCAACTGCGATAACACCGCCACATTGCGCCCGATGTTGTAGCCCTGGGCGCCCTCGTTGGAGCCGGCGCCGACGATGCAATCCTCCACCGTCGCCGGGTCGATGCCGTTACGGCTGAGCAGCGCGTTGACGCAATGGGCCGCCATGTCATCCGGGCGGGTCTGGTTGAACTTGCCGCGAAAGGATTTGGCCAGGCCGGTTCGCACGCTGTCGACGATCACTACTTCACGCATGGGCTACCTCGATCTTGTCGTTGTTGGGAGATGGATCGAGCATAGATCCAGCTGATTCCCACCGCGACGATCATTCACCCCATAGATAGGCCTACTTCTTCTTGCCTTTCTTATCGTGCTTGTCGGATTTCTCGAAGGCCTCTTCCAGCGCCAGGTTGATGGTGCGCAACACCTTGACCCGTGCCCAACGCTTGTCGTTGGCTTCCACCAATGTCCACGGCGCGATCTCAGTGCTGGTGCGGTCAACCATGTCGCCGACCGCCGCACGGTAATCGTCCCACTTGTCGCGGTTGCGCCAGTCGTCTTCGGTGATCTTGAAGCGCTTGAACGGGATGTCCTCACGGGCCTGGAAACGCTCAAGCTGGGTCTGCTTGTCGATTGCCAGCCAGAACTTGACCACAATCACGCCGGCGTCGCGCAACTGCTCTTCGAAGTCATTGATCTCGCCGTAGGCGCGCATCCAGTCAGCGCGGGTGCAGAAGCCCTCGATGCGCTCCACCAGCACGCGGCCGTACCAGGAACGGTCGAACACGGTGAACATGCCGCGCGCCGGAATCTTCTGCCAGAAGCGCCACAGGTACGGCTGGGCGCGCTCGTCTTCACTGGGCGCGGCAATCGGCACGATGTGGTACTGACGCGGGTCCAGCGCCGCCGCCACCCGGCGGATCGCACCGCCCTTGCCCGCCGCATCGTTGCCTTCAAACACCGTGACCAGCGCGTGCTTGCGCATGCGTTTGTCGCGCATCAGGCCGGACAGCCGCGCCTGCTCGGTGATCAGCTGTTCTTCGTAATCATCCTTCTCCAAGCGCTGAGTCAGGTCGAGGCTGTCGAGCAGGCTTTTCTTGTCCACCGACGCAATCAGCGGCGCCGGGTTCATGCCGCTGGCCTTGCCCTTGGGCAGCTTCAGGGCATTTTGCATGCCTTCCAACAACAGCTTGCCCACGGTGAGGCTGCGGTAATGCGCATCCACGCCTTCGATCACATGCCACGGTGCATAGTCGCGACTGGTGCGGCGCAGGATGCGTTCACCGAAGTGCACGAACTTGTCGTAGGTCTCGGACTGCTGCCAGTCCAGCGGGCTGATGCGCCAGCTGTGCAGCGGGTCGTCGGCCAGGGCCTTGAGCCGCGCCTTCATCTGCTTCTTGGAGAGGTGGAACCAGAACTTGAAGATCAGCGCGCCTTCGTCGCAGAGCATCTTTTCCAGGCGCTCGGCACCGGCGATGGCCTGGTCCAGGCGCGCATCCTTGATTTGCCCATGCACGCGGCTTTGCAGCATCTGGCTGTACCAGTTGCCGAAGAACACTCCCATGCGGCCCTTGGCGGGCAACTGGCGCCAGTAACGCCAGGCCGGTGGCCGGGCCAGTTCTTCGTCGGTCTGCTGGTCGAAGGTGCGCACTTCGATCAGGCGCGGGTCCATCCATTCGTTCAACAGCTTGACGGTCTCGCCCTTGCCGGCGCCTTCGATGCCGTTGATCAGGACAATCACCGGGAAACGCTTCTGCTGTTGCAGCTCGTACTGCACTTCCAGCAGGGCCTCGCGCAGGGCGGGCACCTCGGCGTCATAGGTGTCTTTGTCGATGGCGTGACCGATTTCGGCGGATTCGAACATGGGCAGCTCCGTTTCAAGATGGCTCAAGACTAGCGGATTGGGCAGCAATACGCGGGAGGAAATTCCACCGGTGCTTGCCATGGGTCAATTCATTGCCCATTGATCGGCTAGAATGGCCGCCTTGTCTTTACCTGCTTCAAACTATGAGCCGCCCATGACCCCCATCACCCACGCCCAGCTCGACTGGGATGACCAAGGCCGCCCGCACTCGCGGGTCTTCGACGACGTTTACTTCTCCGACCAGTCGGGCCTTGAAGAAACCCGCTATGTGTTCCTTGAACAAAACCGCTTGCTGGAGCGCTTTGCGGCTCTGCCGGCGGACGGGCGATTGGTGATTGGCGAAACCGGTTTCGGCACCGGCCTGAATTTTCTCTGCGCCTGGCAGCTGTTCGAACAACACGCGGTGGCCGGTGCACGGCTGCATTTTGTCAGCGTGGAAAAGTACCCGTTGAACCATGCCGACCTGCAACGCGCCCTTGCCCTCTGGCCAGAGCTGGCAGTGTTCGCCGAACAACTGCTGGCCCAGTACATTGCCATCCACCCGGGTTTCCAACGGCTGGTGCTGGGCAATGGCCGCGTGACCCTGACCCTGTTGATCGGCGACGTGCTGGAGCAATTGCCCCAGCTCGATGCGCAGATCGATGCCTGGTTTCTGGACGGTTTCGCGCCTGCAAAAAACCCGGAGATGTGGACCGCCGAGCTGTTTGCCGAATTGGCACGCCTCGCGGCGCCAGGTTCAACCATCAGTACCTTTACCAGCACAGGTTGGGTACGGCGGCTGATCAACGCGGCCGGGTTCAAGATGAAACGCACGCCGGGCATCGGCCACAAGTGGGAGATCCTGCGCGGCGAATTTCTCGGCTGGCCCGAAGAGACACCGCAACCGACCGTTACCAAGCCCTGGTTCGCCCGCGCCGCGCAAGGTAAAGGCGAACGCCGGGCCCTGGTGATCGGTGGCGGCCTGGCCGGTTGCGCCACGGCTGCCAGCCTGGCAGCGCGGGGTTGGCAGGTCGCCGTACTGGAACGCCACCACGCCCTCGCCCAGGAGGCATCCGGCAACCCCCAAGGCGTGCTGTACCTGAAGCTATCCGCCCACGGCACGGCGTTGTCGCAGATGATCGTCGCTGGTTTCGGCCACACCCGACGCCTCCTCGAACACCTGCACCGTGGCGTCGACTGGGACGGCTGCGGCGTGCTGCAACTGGCCTTCGATGCCAAGGAAGCCCAGCGCCAGGCGCAGCTCGCCGATGCCTTTGCACCGGACCTGCTGCACCTGCTCGACCGCGATGAGGCCCAGCTTAAAGCCGGCATTGCCCTTGAACATGGCGGGCTGTTTTTCCCCGAAGGCGGTTGGGTGCATCCACCTGCGTTGTGCCACTGGCAAGCCAGCCAACCCGGAGTCAGCGTGCTGGCCCATCACGATGTACTTGATCTGCGCAAAGCCGACGATCACTGGCAGGCCTGGGACGGCGAACGCCTGCTCGCCAGCGCGCCGGTGGTGGTGCTGGCCGGTGCCGCCGAGGTCCAGCGCTTCACCGACCTGCCTCTCAAGCGCATTCGTGGGCAAATAACCCGGCTGCCACAGACTGCGCAAAGCCAGGCCCTGGCCACCGTGGTGTGCGCCGAAGGCTACGTCGCCCCACCGCGCCTGGGCGAACATACCCTTGGGGCCAGCTTTGATTTCAAGAACGAAGACCTCACGCCCACCACCGCTGACCATGCCGGCAACCTGGCCATGCTCCGGGACATCTCGTCAGACCTTGCCCAACGCCTGCACGCCGACACCCTCGACCCAGCTACCCTGCAAGGCCGCGCCGCGTTCCGCTGCACCAGCCCGGACTACTTGCCGATTGTGGGCCCGCTGGCCGACAGTGCGGCCTTCACCCAAGCCTATGCCGCTCTGAGTAAGGACGCGCGCTGGGTTCCGGACACGCCGTGTCCCTGGCAGGACGGGCTGTATGTCAACAGCGGCCATGGCTCCCGGGGCCTGATCACCGCGCCGCTGTCTGCCGAACTGCTGGCGGCCTGGCTCGATAATGAGCCCTTGCCGGTGCCGCGCGGTGTGGCCGAAGCATGCCACCCCAACCGGTTCGCGGTGCGTACCCTGGTGCGCAGCACTGCCAAAAAAACCTAGGGCATCAAGCACCCACCCAGGTCTTCCCGTTTCAATGCCTCCTGGGTGAGGCGATCCAGTTCTTTGTTTTCAGCCGCTACCTGCTCTTGAAGGATGGCGTTCATCTGTTCACGGTAGTCCGTGTCATCCAGAGTCAGGCTCTGGTCGAACACCGCACTCATGCGCTCGTCGAATGGCTCATTCAAAGCCTCGAAACCGGCAGAGTGCCTGCGCTTGAGGTATTGCTGCCAGAACGGCAACTCCACCAGGTATCGCAATAAGCGTGGCGAAAGTTCCGCCGCCTTGATCTGGAACTCCGCTTCATTCAAGTCGCTGGCTGTCACCCCACCGAGTGACGCGAAGCGCATGTGCCGAGGCTGCCCAGGCAAATGAAAGCGGTCCACCAGCCCAGTGCGAAACGCCAGGTGGACCTCCAATGGATCAGCCAGCGGGTGCTCAAGGCTATGGTTATGCGCAAGCCGTTCCAGTTGATCGAGGCGAAACAGGCCACGGGCCAGCTTCAATAATGGCGTGGCCGTCAATTGCCCTGTGGCGGCAAGCTGCTCGGCCTGGCGAATTTGCGTCAATACCTCCAGCGCACTGAAACTGACTGCCGCCGCATCATCGCAATTGAGCGGAGTGGCCGCTCGCTGGAACACCCCTTCGCGCAATTCACTGTCGCCAGCAGCCGCTTCCAGCACAGTCCAGACGCGGCGGTCCATGTCTTCGTGCACTTGGGAGCTGTCTGCCGCGCCACCGAGCTCGGCCAGCAGATTGAACAAGCCATCGGAGCCCGGCTCGTCCCTGAGGCCGGCCCAGGTGCGGTCTTTCTCGGCAAATCCTTCAACTCGGTCATCGGCCAACCACAAATCGCGGGCCTTTTGTTCGGTCAAGCGGGCAATATCGTCCTCCAGATACCCCATGCCTACCCCGTGGGTGCGACGGTAATCGCGCAGCAGCAACTGGCTGGGCACATCCAGCGGGTTATGCCGCAAATTGACGGTTTGGGCGTAACTACGGGGTACCTGGAGCAACCACTCGGGCAGGGTGGTGATGTCATTCTCCCGCAGGTCGAGATTCTCCAGATAAGGCAAGCGAGCCACGCCCTTGGGAAACTCCTTGAGTCGGCAATTACGCAGGTTCAGCTCGCGCATGACAAACATGCGGCTCACATCCGGCGGGTCCTGCAGTGGGTTGTTGCTCAGATTCAGCACCTGAAGGCTGCGCAGCCCGGCGAGCGTCGCCCGTGTGTGCTCGGTCAATTGCAGGGCGTTATTGGCCAGGCACACGTATTCCAACTGCTTCATTTGCGAGAGCACCTCCGGGAACCGCGTGATCTTGTTGTCTGCCAGGTTCACAAACATCGCGTTCTTGAAGTGCTTGAGGAAATACGCGACGGCGTCGTCCAGGCCCATGTTCCCCAATGACAACAGTTTCACATGATCAAAACGAACCTGCGCCGGCAGGATCGGCAGAGGATCGTGAAGCATGCCATCGAGGGACAGGCTTTCCACATTTCGATGGTGATGATCAAACTGTTGGGTCATGCGCCTCCACCCCTGCTCGATGGTCTTGAGCACTTGGTGTCGACTCAAGCGATAACCCCAGAGCGGCGAACCCTGAGATTTGTAGGTGGCGCGGTCACTGCGCCAGATTTTCAACGTGCGGTGCAATGTCTCAAACTGCTGCTGCAACGCTTCGATGGCTTTGGCCCGACTCAGATGATCGACACCTGCATCCTGGATAATGTTGGCCAGCTCGCTGTCATCGAGCCGTGCGTAGAGCTTTCGCACCTTGCGCAACAGCGCGGGCTCCGTCGCCCCTGCCCCGGCAGGCGCGGCCTGGACGCAGGACAAGGCTGGCGCCTCGATATCCTCAACCTCCCCGCGCAAATACGCCGCTACGCGCGGCCGATGCTCCTGCGTGTGCTGGCGAATCCGGCTGAGCAGGCGCTGTGACGCTCGCGCCTCTAAGAGGTCAAGGGGGATGCGGGAACGCTGGGGCAAGGCATCCACCAATGCCTGATAAAAACCCAGAGAGCCGCCAGCCACTGTATCCAGTGACTGAGATGTCTCATCAAAGGCCTGGAAACCATCAGCCGTCTGCACCAGCGTGCGGCGTAAACTGGCCAGGGGGTCACCCATCGCGTCAAGCACTTCGCCACGTACACTGCCTTCGCGCAATTGCATGAACAGGTCGCGAGGCCAGCCCGGTAGCTCCCGCAACACGCCCAAGGCAAGACGCCGAGTGTCCGGCACGGCCTGTTCTGGCCAGTACAGGCCGGCAATCGCGATGTCTTCACGCTGGCGCGCGAAGGCGCCTGATGCACGCTCGGCCAAGCTCAGGGGCAATCGTCCGGTCAGGTCCAGGGCGCGGCGCTGACTGTCGGTGGCCTGACTCAGCAACTCCCAGGCGACGCGGTTGGACAACTGCGGATAAGCGTTCTTGAATACAACCAGCGCCCCCTGAGCGTCGCCCTCCTGCTCTTCGTAGAGCTTCTGCGTCAGTGATTGCCGGCGGTTTTTGAGCGTCGCCAGCAATCGACGCTGGAACACCGCCGCAGCCTTGTCCAAGGCGACCGTTTCGCCCAGTAGCCCTTTACGTTCCTCGGCGGTGAGTGCCTGCAACACCGTCTCCATGACTTGACCCTCCTGGAGCTGACGCTGTGTAAGATGAACGCTAAGGTCCTCATAATCGAAGGGGCTCACATCCGGATAACTTTCAAGCAAATAATCTTCGTCATCGAGCAGTTCGATAAATCGCCCTTTGGGCCACCCCGACATCATTGGAATCGCCAGCATCTGCGTACGTGCGGTGTCGGCTGTGGGCGTTTCACCGAGTTCTAGCTGACCAATCAAGCGGGCGACTTTTTGATGCTGCCTGAACCGTACCCACATATCCTCGAACCGTTGCGTCAAAGTACCCTGCTCCATCGCCAGGCGTTGCGCCTGGGTGTGGCTTGTATCGCTGATCGCGGCTATCGCCCGGGTGTCTTTCGGCAACAGTGCTTCCAATTCAGGGTCGAGTCGGGTCAAGGCATAGATCTGGTCTCGCCATTGCTCGGGTTGCTCGAACGCATGTTGCCACCCGCCCCGGTTGTTGTGCCTCAGCGCCGGGCGATAAGCCTGCGCACGTGTCGGATGGTTGATACGCCACTGACCCATACCCGGGTCGTAACCAATTGAATAGACCGAACCGTCGATTTTGATCCACGACTGGCCCTTCGCCTGGCAAATGCCCTTGCTGTTGGTTGCCCACGGCGTGCCGATGGGCAACGTTTGGCGATAAGGCGCCAACCGCGGTCGCCACAGTGCCGGGCGGTGATCGGAACGAGCAATCGCCTCAACCTTGTCGAAAAAACCTGCCGACGTCACCCTGGCCTTGAGCGTCCCCACCACCCGGCCTGCTGCTGCGAACGCCACCATGGCGGCCAGGCTTTCGCCGATATTAACCAGGTGCCCCAACGCCTCTGCGTTGTCATCGTGCAGCCAGTCTTCGACGCCGTCGAACACCTCCCCCAGCAGTTGCCCGACGGCGACGCCCAACATCAACTCGCCCAGTACCGGCACCACAAAGGACGCCACGTTGAGCAGGTCCAGCCCTGCGTCGAAGTAAGCCTGCCAGCGCGCCTGGTCGGCATCCTCATCGACCTGCGCCGTGGGCACCGCAAGGGCCAGGGCATCACGCTGCAGCTTCCCGGTGAAGGCATTGAAAAAGAATTCGGAAAAATTGCTCGTGACCGGTACGGGCTCCAGTTGGCCCAATGTGCGCCCCTTGTCGAAGCGCTGGAAAAAACCCACGCGTTCGTGCTCATCCAGGTAGCGGGCAAACGCGGTGCGGTAGGAAGTGACTTGCAGTTTCAAGGTCAGGTAGCGCTTGAAATCTTCCAGCGTCTCATACTCGTACCAGGGCCGGACGGGCTCGTTGGGCATATACACCAGGATCGTCCCCCCGCCCAACTGGCCGGGCTCATCGTCGCAGACCACCAACACACCCCAGAGGCAGGCATCGTCGATGTTCATCCCCTGCCAGATCAGTGGTTTTTCCAGCGGGCTCAAATACGCCAGGTCGTTGGCGGGGCGATCAGCCTTGATCAGCTTGAGCAACCGTTTACCCAACGCTTCGTTGACGTGCCCCTGTGCACAGGCGATGTGCAGGTCAATCTGCATATCGAGCAATTTCGCGCGTCCCATCTGCACGGACGCGGCGTTGTACCCCAACCCCGACTGGGCGGGTGCCCCCCACGGGGCAGGCAAGTCAAAGACCTGCCGTATATGGCGCTGGTAGGTCTCTCCCAGGTCCAGTTCACGGCAGTAATCGACAAACTGCGCGGCACTCAGCCCCGCTACCTCTTTGCGCGTGGCCGCAGAACGAACGACGGTCCCCGCGGCCATCCCTCCACTGCGGGCCTTGGCAGCATCGAAGTTGTGCATGGCCGCTTGCACCAGGCTGGTTTTTTCCCAGGTCACTGTTTCGATCAAGGGGCCGGACAACGGCGGCATCAAGCCAGTGACTTGACGCGTGATCACCTCCAGCTGATCGCGCTCCACATCAACACTGGCAACCCCCTTGCTGAGCAAAAACGTGTGCAGGCGCTCCACACAAAACTGATGCAGGGGTTGCAGGCGCGACAGCAACGCCTTGACCTGTTTGCGCGGTTGCTCACTGTCGCGATGGGCCTGTTCGAGGGCCGCAAGCGTGGCGGGCTTGGCCTCGACCAACCAGGTGGGCAAGGTCTTTCGCAGCACGCGGGCTTTGTCCAGGTCACCGGTCATGTCCAGCAGTACGGCCAGCAGTTCATCTTCAGTCACAGGCTCTGTGACTGCACTCAAATCACGTTTATCCGTCATCGAAAAGCGTCCTTGTCGCGTAGCTAAACAAAGGTCCACCCTAAGGCCACGGACAGAAAATACGCATCCGAATATCGGCGCGATCAGCCTCATGATCGACCAGCGTTTTGCATGCATCCTGCATCTATATAACGCCCTCTGTGACCAGCCCGCGCGGCACCTGAAGCTCCCCTGGAGAGGTTAAGGCCAACTGCCTTATAACTTATTGTTCTAAAACTCCCACTATAGCCCCGTGTCAGTTTCTGGGTACGCGCCCTTTGGGCGTATTGAGTGTTCCCCCTCCCCAACGGAAAAACCGGTAAGGAATTTATGTGCGGATTAGCTGGCGAGTTACGTTTTGATCAACAACCTGCCGACCTGGCAGCGATAGAACGAATTACCCATCACCTGGCCCCCCGCGGCCCCGATGCCTGGGGCTTCCATGCCCAGGGCCCAATTGCCCTGGGCCACCGTCGCCTGAAAATCATGGACCTGTCGGACGGCTCGGCCCAACCGATGGTTGACGCCCAACTGGGCCTGTCCCTGGCCTTCAATGGCGCCATCTACAATTTCCCGGAACTGCGTGAAGAGCTGGAAGCCTTGGGCTACGCCTTCTATTCCGGCGGTGACACTGAGGTGCTGCTCAAGGGTTATCACGCCTGGGGTGAAGCATTGCTGCCCAAGCTCAACGGCATGTTTGCGTTTGCCATCTGGGAGCGCGATGCCCAGCGCCTGTTCATTGCCCGTGACCGTTTGGGTGTGAAGCCGCTGTACTTGTCGCGCACCGGCCAGCGTTTGCGCTTTGCCTCGGCACTGCCGGCGCTGCTCAAAGGCGGCGATATCAATCCGATCCTCGATCCGATCGCCCTCAACCACTACCTGAACTTCCACGCCGTGGTCCCGGCGCCGCGCACCTTGCTGGCGGGCATTGAAAAACTGCCACCGGCGAGCTGGATGCGCATCGACGCCAGCGGCAAGACCGAGCAGAAAACCTGGTGGACCCTGCCCTACGGCCCACATGAGGATGAAAAAAACCTCACGCTGGAAGACTGGACCGACCGCGTCCTCGACAGCACTCGCGAAGCCGTGGCCATCCGTCAACGGGCCGCCGTGGATGTAGGCGTGTTGCTCTCCGGTGGTGTCGATTCGAGCATGCTCGTCGGCCTGCTGCGTGAAGCCGGGGTAAAGGACTTGTCGACGTTCTCCATCGGCTTTGAAGACGCCGGCGGCGAGGCCGGCAACGAGTTCCAGTACTCGGACCTGATCGCCAAGCACTACGGCACCCGTCACCACCAACTGCGCATCGCCGAAAGCGAGATCATCGAGCAACTGCCAGCAGCGTTCCGCGCCATGAGCGAGCCGATGGTCAGCCACGACTGCATCGCCTTCTACTTGCTGTCGCGGGAAGTGGCCAAGCATTGCAAGGTGGTACAAAGCGGCCAGGGTGCCGACGAGTTGTTCGCCGGTTACCACTGGTACCCGCAGGTGGACGGCGCAAGTGACCCTTACGCCGCCTATCGAGAGGCGTTTTTCGACCGCAGCTACGACGACTATGCGGCCACCGTCGCGCCGCAATGGCTGACCGCCAATGACGCCGCCGGCGACTTCGTGCGCGAACATTTCGCCATGCCCGGTGCCACCGCCGCCGTGGACAAGGCCTTGCGCCTGGACAGCACGGTGATGCTGGTGGATGACCCGGTCAAACGCGTCGACAACATGACCATGGCCTGGGGCCTGGAAGCGCGAACGCCGTTCCTCGACTACCGCCTGGTGGAGCTTTCGGCCCGTGTGCCAGGCAAGTTCAAGCTGCCCGACGGCGGCAAGCAAGTGCTCAAGGAAGCCGCGCGCCGGGTGATTCCAAGTGAAGTCATCGACCGCAAGAAAGGCTACTTCCCTGTCCCTGGCCTCAAGCATTTGCAAGGCGACACCCTGAACTGGGTACGCGACCTGCTGCTGGACCCAAGCCAGGATCGCGGCCTGTTCAACCCGGCCATGCTCGACCGCCTGCTCACCGACCCGCAGGGCCAACTGACCCCGTTGCGCGGCTCAAAGCTTTGGCAACTGGCGGCGCTGAACCTGTGGCTCAGCGAACAAGGAATCTGATTGATGAAACCTCATGCAGCGGCTTACAGCCAACGCCTCCTGAGGGGCCAGGCGCCATCCTACGAGCGCCTGCAAGCCCGACTGGCGGAAGATGGTAGCCCGCAGAGCCCTGGCCCCATCGTCGTGCATTGCGGCTGGGGGCGCCTGTTGATCGGGCACACCTTCGCCGACCCGTCGAGCCTGGCCCTGGAGTTGCTCAATGAGCAGGCCGGTGAACGGGACATCGCCCTGTACGTGGCCGCGCCCCAGCAGATCCTCGGGATCGACCCGCAGCAGCTGTTCCTCGACCCGTCTGACACCCTGCGCCTGTGGTTCACCGACTATCGCCCGGCGACCCGTGTGTTTCGCGGCTTTCGCATCCGCCGCGTGCAGACCGAGGCCGATTGGCTGGCGGTCAACCAGCTCTATCAAGGGCGCGGCATGCTGCCCGTCGATGCCGACCGCCTGACGCCGCGCCATCAAGGTGGCCCGGTGTATTGGCTGGCGGAGGATGAAGACAGCGGCGCGGTGATCGGCAGCGTGATGGGCCTGAATCACCAGAAGGCGTTTCACGACCCGGAGAACGGTAGCAGCCTGTGGTGCCTGGCAGTCGACCCGCACTGCACGCGCCCCGGCGTCGGCGAAGTGCTGGTGCGTCACTTGGTCGAGCATTTCATGAGCCGTGGCCTGAGTTACCTGGACCTGTCGGTGTTGCACGACAACCGCCAGGCCAAAAATCTCTACGCCAAGCTGGGGTTTCGCGCGCTGACCACCTTTGCGATCAAGCGCAAGAACGGCATCAACCAACCGCTGTTCCTCGGCCCTGGCCCGCAGGCAGGGTTCAATCCCTACGCGCGGATCATTGTCGAGGAAGCCCACCGGCGCGGCATTGACGTGCAGGTGGATGATGCCGACGCGGGCCTGTTCACCCTCAGCCACGGCGGGCGTCGCGTGCGTTGCCGTGAATCGTTGAGCGACCTGACCAGCGCCATCAGCATGACCCTGTGCCAGGACAAGAGCCTGACCCACAAAGTGCTCAAGGCTGCCGGTTTGAAACTGCCGTCGCAGCAATTGGCCGGCAGTGCCGATGACAACCTGGAGTTTCTCGACGAACACCAGCGCATCGTCGTCAAGCCGCTGGATGGCGAGCAAGGCCAGGGCGTCGCGGTGGATTTGCAGAGCATCGAGGAGGTGCAGCAGGCGATTGAAGCGGCACGCCAGTTCGACAGCCGCGTGCTGCTGGAGAGTTTTCACGAGGGGCTGGACCTGCGCATCCTGGTGATCGGCTTTGAAGTGGTCGCCGCGGCGATCCGACGCCCCGCTGAAGTGACCGGTGACGGTCATCACAGCGTCGGCGCGCTGATCGAAGCCCAGAGCCGTCGCCGTCAGGCAGCGACCGATGGTGAAAGCAAAATCCCTCTGGACGCCGAAACCGAACGCACCCTGCACGCGGCGGGCTACGACTACAGCAGCATCCTGCCCCGCGGCCAGACCCTGGCCGTGCGCCGCACCGCCAACCTGCATACCGGTGGCTGCCTGGAAGACGTCACCGCGATCCTGCACCCCACGCTGGTGGACGCCGCCGTGCGTGCGGCCCGCGCCCTGGACATTCCCATGGTGGGCCTGGACCTGATGGTGCCCGCCGCCGACCAACCCGAGTATGTCTTTATCGAAGCCAACGAACGGGCCGGACTGGCCAATCATGAACCGCAGCCGACGGCTGAGCGGTTTGTGGACCTTCTATTCCCACACAGTTGAGTGATCGTTCCCACGCTCCGCGTGGGAATGCAGCCCGTGACGCTCCGCGTCACAAGAACGGACGCAGAGCGTCCGATGAGGCATTCCCACGCAGAGCGTGGGAACGATCCGACGCCAGGAGTCTTTATGAGCCAAACCATCCCCGAACCCGACCTCAACTACCTGCAAAAAGTCCTCCTGGAAATGCTCGCCATTCCCAGTCCCACCGGGTTTACCGACACCATCGTGCGCTACGTCGCCGAGCGCCTGGAAGAGCTGGGCATCCCCTTCGAAATGACCCGGCGCGGCACCATTCGCGCCACCCTCAAGGGCCAGAAAAACAGCCCCGACCGCGCCGTGTCCGCCCACCTCGACACCATCGGCGCCGCCGTGCGGGCGATCAAGGACAACGGCCGCCTGACCCTGGCGCCGGTGGGCTGCTGGTCGAGCCGTTTTGCCGAAGGCAGCCGCGTCAGCCTGTTTACCGACAACGGCGTGATCCGTGGCAGCGTGCTGCCGTTGATGGCCTCCGGGCACGCGTTCAACACCGCTGTAGATGAAATGCCGGTGAGTTGGGACCACGTGGAGCTGCGCCTGGACGCCTACTGCGCGACCCGCGCCGATTGCGATTCCCTGGGGATCAGCGTGGGTGACTACGTGGCCTTCGACCCGCTGCCCGAGTTCACCGAAAGCGGGCACATCAGCGCCCGTCACCTCGACGACAAGGCCGGCGTGGCCGCCCTGCTCGCGGCGCTCAAAGCCATCGTCGACAGCGGCGCGCCATTGCTGATCGACTGCCACCCGCTGTTCACCATCACCGAAGAAACCGGCAGTGGCGCAGCGGCCGCCCTGCCCTGGGATGTCAGCGAGTTTGTCGGCATCGATATCGCCCCGGTCGCCCCCGGCCAGCACTCCAGTGAGCATGCGGTGAGCGTGGCGATGCAGGATTCCGGTGGGCCGTATGACTATCACCTGTCCCGGCACTTGCTGCGCCTGGCGGCGGACAATGAACTGCCGGTGCGCCGCGACCTGTTCCGTTACTACTTCAGTGACGCGCACTCGGCCGTGACCGCCGGCCACGATATCCGCACGGCACTGCTGGCGTTTGGTTGTGATGCGACCCACGGCTACGAGCGCACCCATATCGACAGCCTCGCGGCCTTGAGCCGCCTGTTGGGGGCATACATTCTCAGCCCGCCGGTGTTCGCCAGCGATGCGCAACCGGCCCAGGGTTCACTGGACCGCTTCAGTCATCAGCTGGAACACGAGACGCAGATGGAGAGCGACACACGGGTGCCGTCCGTGGACAGCCTGGTCGGCCAGAAAACCTGAGGCTGGCAACTGCTGGTAACAAAGGCCCCGGCGCAGTAGCATCGCCGGGATTCCCCAGCCGAGGCTTGTATGCTGATTCCCTACGACGCACTTGAAGTCGACACCCTGACCCGCCTTATTGAAGATTTCGTCACCCGCGACGGCACCGACAATGGCGACGACACGCCCCTGGAAACCCGCGTATTGCGCGTACGCCAGGCGCTGACCAAGGGCCAGGCACTGATCGTGTTCGACCCCGAAAGCGAGCAATGCCAGTTGATGCTCAAGCACGACGTGCCCAAGCATCTGTTCGACTGAGGGTTTACGGGTTAGCGGAGGCCGGGGTTTCTGCGGCTTGGCGCTCGAGGATTTTCTGATACACCTCGGCGCGGTGCACATTGACCCCCACCGGTGCCTCGACCCCGAATTTCACCTGGGAGCCGTTCAGCTCGATGATGTGCAAGGCGATGTCATCGCCAATGGAAATGCTTTCGCCTACAGCACGGCTAAGTACCAGCATGGCGGTAGTCCTTTAAGAGTGACAGGACCTTGACCATGCGTGATTGCGCGGGAGTACAGCAATGGCTTGCGGCAAAATCAGGCCTGACCTACATCCGCCGGTAATTTCCCTGACAGACCACACCCCAAATTGTGGGCGCGGGCTGATCGTTCCCACGCTCTGCGTGGGAATGCATCCCTGGACGCTCCGCGTCCGTTCTCGAAAGCGTGACGCGGAGCGTCACCGGCGGCATTCCCACGCAGAGCGTGGGAACGATCATTGTGCTCAGGCCTTGGTCGCCTGCGCCTTGGCGCGCATCTTGTCGGCCATGGTGGTCATTTCGTCATACAGCAGCTGTGGATTCTTCTGCTTAAGTGCCCACGCCATCCGCCCCTGTTCGTGGGGCAAAATCATGAATTCGCCTGCAGTCACACGCTGGTAAATGTAGTCGGCAATATCCGCCGCCGAAATCGGCGAGCTCTCCAGCAACTTGCCGACCTGCGCTTTCATCGCGGGCGTCGGCCCACGGAACGAATCCAACAGATTGGTCTGGAAAAACGACGGGCACACCACGTGCACACCGACTTCCTGTTGCTTGAGTTCCACCAGCAAGCTTTCCGACAGGGCCACCACACCGGCCTTGGCCACGTTGTAGTTGCTCATGGCCGGGCCTTGCATCAGCGCCGCCATCGAAGCGATGTTGATGATGCGGCCCTTGCTCTTTTCCAACAGCGGCAGGAACGCCTTGCAGCCCTTGACCACGCCCATCAGGTTGATCGCGATCTGCCAGTCCCAATCCTCCAGGGACAGTTCGGCGAAGAACCCGCCCGAGGCCACGCCGGCATTGTTGACGATCACATCGATGCCGCCGAGCTTCACTTCGCAGGCCTGGGCAAACGCGGTGAGCTGGCTGTAGTCGCGCACGTCGCAACGCTGGACGAAGCCATCGCCACCTACCTCGCGCACAAGCTTGAGGGTTTCTTGCAGGCCAGGCTCGCTGACGTCCGACAAGGCCAACTGCCAACCCTCGCGGGCCCAGCGCAGAGCGATTTCGCGACCCAGGCCGGACCCGGCGCCAGTGATCATCATGCGATTTTGCATAGGAAGTTGCCTTGTGGTTCACGGAAGAAGTGATCGGCAGTGTAGCGAAGGTTTTTCCCACACCCACGCACCATCAAGTTGATGAATGCCCCAGGCAAACCCGCGACCGGGTCGGAGCATGGCGCAGTGCACAAGTTCAATAACTTTCAACTAAGGCAGCGTATTAAAAGAAATAAGCCCGTGTGCAAAATGCTTTAAAAAAACTTGGAATTTTCCACGAAGGGCACCAGTCGGAGTTATTAAGCCGTCTGCGATTGAACCTGCAGGCCTATTGCTCAATAACCAGAAGGTACAAAACCATGAGCCTCATTCTGATCATTATCCTGATCCTCCTGCTGGTCGGTGGCCTGCCCGTATTCCCACACTCACGCAATTGGGGTTATGGCCCGTCGGGTATCCTTGGTGTGGTTCTGGTGGTGTTGCTGGTGCTGTTGTTACTCGGCCGGATATAAACGGCAGGCAAAAAAAGAGGCCCTCTAGAGGGCCTCTTTTTTATCGCCGGTTAGTTAGTCCGGCTTACCATCAACCACACCTGCGGTGTTATCCAGCAGGCTCTTGGTGGCGGTCTGCAGGAACGACTCAAGTTTCTGCTTCAGTGCCGCTTCATCCGGCGAATCCGCGATCACTTTACCGGTCGGGTTGGCGCCCAGTTCGTACTGCCACAACTTCGGTGGCATTTCCTTGGGCAGAACCAGGATGCGGTCGTCGGTGACCAGCGCCACGGTCTGATCGCTGCCCGACGGCTTGATCACGCCGAAGCCTTTGTCGCCTTCCGGCAGGTTCAGCAGGTCGCGGCCCCAGCACTGGTGCAGCGTGTCACCACCGAGGCGGCCCATGATGGTCGGCACGATGTCGATCTGGGTGCCCACGGTGTGGTCACGCTCGCCGAACTTCTCCTGCACGCCCGGTGCGATCATCAGCATCGGTACGTTGAAGCGGCCCAGGTCCATCTCGGTAATCTGCTGTTCGTTGCCGAAGCCGTGGTCACCCACGATAACGAACAGGGTTTCCTTGAAGTACGGCTCTTTGCGGGCCTTTTCAAAGAACTGGCCCAGGGCCCAGTCGGAGTAGCGCATCGCCGTCAAATGCTCGTTGAGGCTGCCACGGTCGGTGACTTTCTCCACCGGCAATGGCGTCGGCAACGCGTACGGCGTGTGGTTGGACAGGGTTTGCAGCAACGCGTAGAACGGCTTGCCGCCTTCGCGGGCTTTCAACTCTTCCAGGCCACGGTTGAACATGTCCTGGTCGGACACGCCCCACGTCGGGTCGGAGAACACCGGATCGACGAAGTCGTTACGCCCGATGAAATTGGTCATGCCCTGGTTGCTGAAGAAGCCCGACTGGTTGTCCCAGGCGAAGTCGCCATTGTAGACATACACGTCGTCAAACTTGCGCGCGCTGAGCAACTGCGGCAGGCCCGACAGCTTGTGGCTGCCTTCCGGCGTCTGCATCAAGTATTCGAAGGCCGGCAGGTTCGGGAAGCAAGCCATGGTGGCGAACATCCCTTGGTGGGTGTGGGTGCCGTTGGAGAAGAAACGGTCGAACAGCAAACCTTCCTTGGCAAGCTTGTCGAAGTACGGCGTGATATCGCCCGGACGTCCCAGGGCGCCCACCGAGTGACCGGCGAAGCTTTCCATCAGGATCACAACGACGTTCTTGATCGGCAGGGTTTTCTCGGCCGGAGGCGTGAACTCACGGCGCACGGCGGCAGTGTCGGTATCCACCAGCTTCTCGGTCGGCAGCACCAGCATGTCGCGCACGGTCTGGGTTGCCAGTGGTTGTTCCAAGGTGGCTTTCCAGGTGTTGTCACGGTGCTCGGAGAAACGAGCCTTGGCTGCTCCGATCAACGACAACGTGCCATTCAGGCCCAGTTGGTTGGCGAAGTTGGAATCGGTGGTATACACGTCGCCCCAACGCAGCGGTGGGCCCTGGCGCAGGGTGCCACGGGCGGCGACCACGGCGATCAACAGGCAGACCACAAACACCGCGATGCGCGAGTACCACGGCGCCACCTGACGGGTGCTGATGGTGCCACCGCTGAACGGCCCACGCGGGCGCGTCGCACGGTCGGCGCCTTTGAAGGCGATGCTCAGGATCAACGTACCCACGGCCCAGGCCAGCAGGTAGCGCACCACCGGGAAACCGTACCAGAGCATGCTCATCACGGTTTTCGGGTCTTCCTTCACATACTGGAAGACCAGGCCGTTGAGGCGCTGGTGGAACTCGCGGTAGAAGTCCATCTCCATCAGGCCGAGGAACAGCGCGATGCTGGACGCAACGGTCAGCCAGACACGGAAGAACCCGCGCGCCGCCATGGCCCGCACGCTGAACAGGGCCAGCAGCAACGGGATCAGCAGGTAGACCACCAGGCGAATGTCCAGGCGCAGGCCGTTGCCGAACGCTTCCAGGAAGGTCGAGGCCGGCGTGTCGAGGATCATTTCACGGTTGTAAACCAGCAGCGCCAGGCGCAGCAGGGAGAACATCACCATCATGACCAGTGCGCAAAGCAGCGTGTACGCCAGATGGGATTTGACGGTCGGTTGCAGCAGGCGATTTGAAGCTCGCTGCTGATTCAGGGCGTCCGGGTTTGCCATGTCGTTTTAGGACCCATTGGAAGTTTAAGTTGCGAAATATTGCAGCGGCATCCTGCCCACGCCCAAGCGTGTGAGTACAGGGGGTCAGCGCGTTGGCGCAAATGGTGCCCGAGGAATGCCATCAGCGCTATTGATTACTGAGGAAAAAACCTTCTTTGTGGTGGTTTTCTCGGCCCGAGACAGAGCCTTCTCACACGGAAATGAAGCGGGGGGGAATTGTCCGAGATGATGTGTGAAAATTCCGTGTAGCGAATATTTCGACACACAAATCTTATGACTGGACACAAAAAAATGTGGGAGCAGGCTTGTGTGGGAGTCGGGCTTGCCCGCGATAGCATCACCTCGATGTCACTCATAGACCGAGGTGTCCGCATCGCAGGCAAGCCAGCTCCCACACAAGCCCGCTCCCACATTGACTGTGCTTACATCAGGTGCGGCGAACGGCTCAGATCCGCACGTTGCCCCGCGGCCCGGCGATTGCCCAGATGATCAGGCCCAGCACCGGCAACAACAGGATCAGCAGAATCCACAGCACTTTGGCGCCCGTGCTCGCGCCGCTTTTGAACACGTTGATGATCGCCCAGATATCCAGCGCCAGGATGATCAGCCCGATCAAACCATTAAAAGTGGAACCCATGGTGTCGCTCCTAAGTGAGGGCATGCACTTGTAGGATAGTCAGCACTGACGGGGGTTCCGTTTTATTTCACACGTGTAGGGCGATTCGCAGCGCTTCCAGCGAAGGTTCGGCGTTGATACCCACTTCAGCACACAATTCCAGTACCCGTGGCAGGTCGTTGCCGTACACCAGCACCGCCTGAATCTCGTCATCCAGCAACTGGCTGAAGTTGAGCAGCGTGTAGCCGCCGTCTTCAGGGCTGAGGGCGCTCATCTGGATCTGGATGCGGTTCAACGCCGTGAGGTCATCGGTCTTGGCCAGTTGCTTGGGCTTGAGGTTGAACGCCACGCCGGGGCCGAACGAAGCGACGATCTGCGCAAACAGGTCGCCGTAGGTGTCGGCCTGAAACAGCGCGGTGTCCGGCAGGCTACCCACGACGATCCATTCACCCAACGGAATAGGGAAAGTGTCGTCGTAGTTGATATCCGGATTGGCCGCCAGAAACGCCGCCGGGTCTGCGTAGGCCTGGGCCGCTTCCTCGGCGATGCGCGCCACCTCGTCCTCACCCATGACGCCGGCGCTGATTTTGCTGATGAGTTCGACGAGGGCGGTTTTCATGGGGTAGTCCTGTGGCGGGCGGGTTTTAAAGGGCGCGTAGCCTACACCAGTTTCTGCAACTGCGCCGTCGTATCCGCTGCGCCCATGGTCAATGCCGCCGCCAGTGCGGTGGCGCCCTGGGCATCGGTGGCCTTGGGGTTGGCGCCCTGGCCGAGCAGGTAATCGACCATCTCGACACGGTTGAACATCGCCGCCAGCATCAAGGCAGTACGCCCGTCAGAAGAGGCTGCATCCACCGCCGTGCCGCCTTCGATCAGGGCCTTGACCACGTCCAGGTTGCCTTTGAACGCGGCGCCGGCAATCGGCAGTTGGTTCTTGTCATTGGCGATCAGCGGGTCGGCCTTGAATTCCAGCAGTACTTTTACCGCTTCGCCATGGCCGTGGTAGGCGGCGAGCATCAGCAAGGTGTCGCCATTATGGTTGCGCAGGTTGACCGGCAAGCCTTTGGCCAGCAGTGCGGCGAGCAAGGCGGTGTCGCCCCGACGCGCAACGTCGAAGACCTGCTCGGCAAATTCGGCGGCTTCGTCTTCGGTCATCTGTTTGGCTTGGTCTGACATGTGGGGGCTCCCTGGCGATGGCTATATAGGCGCCTAGTGTCGCGATGGAGTTCCCCACTGTCATGGCTTTTTTGCCAAAAGCCGTCATAGCTAGAATCAATAACGCTACTTTTAATAACGGAATTGGCCACCCTGGATCTGCGCCAGCAACTGCCCCGTCACGGGCACATAGGCATCGGTGCCCGGTAGCCAGGCGTAGACGGGGTCGTTACCCGCCTTCTCTGGATCGAACGCCTCTTCCTTGAGCTTGACCTTCTGGTACTTGAAGGTGCCCGTCGTCTCCATTTTTACCTTGATCCGCAGGAACAGCGGCACCGCATAGTGTGGCAACTGACCGTGGGCAAATTGCAACAGTTCGCGCATGTCCAGCGAAGCCAGGGATTCACTCGGGGTAATCGCGACCATGCCCGCACGGCCGTTGGTGTTTTCGATTTCCACCCCGTAGGCCACCACTTCGGCGATCTGCGGGTGTTGCAGCAGGATGTTCTCGACCTCGGTGGTGGAAACGTTTTCGCCCTTCCAGCGATAAGTGTCCCCCAGGCGATCGACGAATTGCGCATGGCCAAAGCCGATACTGCGCAACAGGTCGCCGGTGTTGAAGTAGCGGTCACCCTTTTCGAACACGTCGGTGAGGATCACCTTGCGGTTCTTTTCGGGGTCGGTGTAGCCGTCGAAGGGTGATTTCTCGTCGATTCGCGCCAACAACAGGCCCTGCCCGCCCGTCTGCACCTTGCGCATAAAGCCATCGTTGCCACGGATTGGCTCGCCGTTGTCGTGGGCGTAGTCCACCAGCGCCCAGTGTTGCAGGCAAAAGCCGATGGTGTTGTCGAAATTCAGCACGTTGGTGAAGCCGATATTGCCGTCGCTGGCGGCATACAGCTCGCAAATATGGTCAACGCCATAGCGCTGCTTGAACTGCGCCCACACCCCGGGGCGCAGGCCATTGCCGACCATCTTGGTCACGCGGTTGTCACGGTCGCTGGCGCTGGGCGGCTGGTCGAGCAGGTAACGGCATAGCTCGCCGACATAACCCAGGGTGGTCGCGTTGAACTTGCGGGCATCGTCCCAAAACTGGCTGGCACTGAACTTGCGCCGGATGGCAAACCCCGAGGCGCCAACAATCGCCGAGCCCCAGCACACACACAAGCCGGTGGCGTGATACAGCGGCAAGGTGCAATACAGGACGTCGTCCGGGCCCATGTCCAGGGCAATGCTGCCGAAGCTGACGGCGGTCTTGGTCCAACGACCGTGCTTCATGATGCCGGCCTTGGGCAGGCCCGTGGTGCCGGAGGTGTAGATATAGAAGCACGGGTCATTGAAGAAGATCTGTGCGGTGCTGGCCGGGTTGTCTGCCGGGCACTCGGCGCTGGCAGCCATCAGGTCGACGTAACCTGCAGGCACCTCGCTAGCCTGCTGATCGGCGACGAACCACGTGCGTTCGGCCGGGATCGCCACCTGGTCACGTACTGCCTCAAAAGAGCCCACCAATTCCGAGCCCACCACGATTGCCACCGGGTTCACCAGGTTCAGGCTGTGCACCAGCGTGCCCTGGGTCTGCGACGTGTTGACCATGGCGCAGATGCCACCCAGTTTGGCCACGGCCAGCACATTCAGCAGCAACTCGGGGCGGTTTTCGATAAACATCGCCACCACGTCCCCCTTGCGCACGCCCTGGGCTTGCAGGTAATGGGCGATACGGTTCGCGCGCCCATTGGCCTCGCGGTAGCTGAGCACACGGTCAGCGTATAAAAGCGCGGTGCCATCAGGGTTGCGCAGGGTGGCCTGCTCGAAGTGCCAGCCCAGCCCGCAAGGCTGGGCCGGGTCGGTGACGTTGGCGGCACGCATGCCGCGCACCACCCGTGGCAGGGCGCGAACAATGGCGGGCACCTTACGCAGCAGCATGCTCCAGGTGATCATGTCGTTTTGCGGATGGCTCATGGAGGAACGTCCTTTTTCTTATTCTTCGTTATGCCTTGCAGGAAATTACGTCAGCCCTTGTTCACCTGTACACGCGGGATTTGAAAAGTTTTGTATCCCGATGGGCTACCGCAAAAAAACGGAATTTAGCCGCTCCAAGGCAGTCTGCATGTATATCGGCGCGCCAAACCACCCGGTTGAACAGCGCAAAATGCAGGATGCATGATGGCCATTCATGCAATTTGCACGAAAATGAAAATCGAAGAAATTTATAAGTGATTGTTTTATAAGGATTTTTTAATAATCGACTAGATGGCACAATCACTGCACCTATCACTCCATGCTTGCCAACTTGAGCCAACGGAGCTGATAGACATGAGCCTGATCCAAGATAAATTCGCCTCAGTATTCTCCAACTACGACGTCACCACCCAGCCTCGCCCAGATGGCGGCATTCTGTTGACCCTGCGCAACAGCGAAGGCAAACAGGTCAAGCGCTCGATCTCTTACCAGCAACTGCATACCGCCGACCAATTGACGTGGGTCATCAGCGCCATCCGCCGCGACCTGGCCGAACAAGCCAGCGACCTGCCGCAAATTTCGATGCTGCAAAGCCAGAACCGCTTTGCCCTGCCGACCTACCATTCGGCTTAAACACCAGACACAAAAAAGGGCCGCAACGCCATTCAGCGTTGCGGCCCTTTTTCATGCGCCTGTCACCAAAGTCCCTGGCGCGTCGCCTCATTCATCGCCTGCACGCGGTTGTTCACTTGCAACTTGCCGTAGATGTTGCGCAGGTGGAATTTCACCGTGGCTTCGGACGTTGCGCGAATCTGGCTGATCTCCCAGACAGTCTTGCCATTCGACGCCCAACGCAGGATCTCCAGCTCTGTCGGCGTCAGGGACTTGCCCGCCAAACTCAGGCGTCTTCTGATGGCGTTGGGCAGGGTATATAGCGGCGGGTACAACTCCTCTGCGCCTCTCATTACATCTCTCCTTTATCGGCGGATGTCTCACCACCTTCGGATTTCTCCGATTGACAGGTGATATAAACATGGGTGCCAGGAAGAGTTGCATAACGAATGGTATTAAGGAGTAAGGCCCGCAATAAACAGCTGAGCCCTACAGTCGAATAAGTTTCTTCCCACAACAACTTCCAACTCGCAGGGGTTGAACATTCAGGAACTTGTGCTTAGTCGTCCAAACCAGGAAAACGAAGGGCAATTTCGTCGTCGGTGAGCGCAGTCTCCCCTTCAGCCGTATTAAACAGATGCAGCATCACAAAGTGCGGGTTCTCACCGATATCGATCCAATGGGGCAAGCCCGCCGGGATCAGCAACACGTCGTTTTTCTCACACCGTACGGCATACACATAGTCCTCCACGTGCAAGGCAATCAACCCCTGCCCGGCGATGAAGAAACGCGCATGGTCCTCGCTGAAGCGGCGCTCTTTGAGGAGCTGCGCACGCATCTGGTCTTTTTGCGGGTGAGCGCTCGTGACGCTGAACACCTCTACCTTGGCGTAACCCAGGCTATCGATCTGCGCCTGGTACGCGGCGATCAGGTCAGCATCGCTGGCGCCCTTCTCGATCGGGCTCGGCTGCCAGCGCTCGAAGCGCACGGCATGTTCAGCCAGGGTCGCGGCGATATCGTCGAGATGGGTCAGGACCTTGTTCGGAGTGTCCGGTGTGGCCACGTGGTAGACAGCGACATAACTCATTGCACGGTTCCTCTGTTGGGCTCTTGCAATCGAAGGCCAATGATAATGGCGGCGGCGAGTGCCGCGATGCTGGCGATACTGAAGGTCAGGGTCGGCCCCAACAGGTTCCAGCTATAGCCGGCATACAGTGCGCCCAACGCCCCGCCGGTGCCGGCCAATGCGGCATACAAGGCCTGGCCCTGGCCCTGTTGTTTATCGCCGAAACTGCGTTGCACAAAGGCAATCGCCGCCGCATGGAAACTGCCAAAAGTGGCGGCGTGCATCACCTGCGCCAACAGCAGCACCCAGAAAAATTCGGCAAACGAACCCAGCAACAACCAACGCACAGCCGCCAGCAGGAAGCTCGCCAGCAGCACCCGGCGTATCGAAAAGCGCGTGAGGATGCGGCTCATGCCCAGGAACATCAGCACTTCCGCCACCACCCCCAGCGCCCACAACAGGCCGATCAGGCCACGGCTGTAGCCCAGGTGTTCAAGGTGCAGGGTGAGAAAGGTGTAATACGGGCCATGGCTCATTTGCATCAACGCCACGCAGGCATAAAACGCCAGCACGCCGGGGCTGCGCAATTGCTTGAGAAAGCCATCACCCGCCAGGCGGTTGCCGTGGGTGGCAGGTTGCGCATTCGGCACCCACAGGCTGGCGCCAATGATGCCGGCCATGATCACCACGACCACCACCGGGTAGATATCCAGGCTCAGCCAGTCGAACAGGCGCCCCATGATCACCACGGTGAGGATAAAACCGATGGAGCCCCACAGGCGGATCTGGCTGTAGCGCGAGGTCTGTTTTTGCAGGTGCGCCAGGGTGATCACTTCAAACTGCGGCAGTACCGCGTGCCAGAAGAAGGCGTGCAGCGCCATCACCAGGGCCAGCCAGGCGTAGGTCTGGCTGACGAAGATCAGCGAGAAGCTCGCCAAGGTACACACCGCGCCAAAGCGCACGATGGCCAGGCGCCGCCCGGTGTAGTCGCCGAGCCAGCCCCACAGGTTGGGCGCCACGCAGCGCATCAGCATGGGGATGGCCACCAGTTCGCCGATGCGCGCACTGGAAAAGCCCAGGTGATCGAAGTACAGGGCCAGGAATGGCGCCGTCGCCCCGAGCAGGGCGAAGTAGAAGAGGTAGAAGCTGGAGAGGCGCCAGTAGGGGAGATTCGGGGTCATTTTGTGGGGGGCTGCTGCGCAGCCCAGCGGGACGGTGCGACGATTCGACAAGCTCCCTCGCCACAGCAAGCTCCCTGGCTAAAGGTCACAGCTGGCCCAGCACCGGGGTGGTGACGCGCACGTCGGCGTTTTGCCCACGGTTGCGCAGCAGGTGGTCCATCAGCACGATGGCCATCATCGCCTCGGCAATTGGCGTGGCACGGATGCCGACGCACGGGTCATGGCGGCCTTTGGTGATGACGTCCACCGGGTTGCCATGCACATCGATCGAGCGGCCCGGCGTGGTGATGCTCGACGTCGCCTTGAGCGCCAGGTGCGCCACAATCGGCTGGCCGGAGGAAATACCGCCGAGGATGCCGCCTGCATTGTTGCTGAGGAAACCTTCCGGCGTCAGTTCATCGCGATGCTCGGTGCCGCGCTGGGAGACACAAGCGAAGCCGGCGCCGATTTCCACGCCTTTCACCGCGTTGATGCTCATCAGCGCATGGGCCAGTTCGGCGTCCAGGCGGTCGAAGATCGGTTCGCCCAGGCCCGGTTTCACGCCCTCGGCAACCACGGTGATCTTGGCGCCGACGGAATCCTGGTCGCGACGCAACTGGTCCATGTAGGCTTCCAGTTCCGGCACTTTGTCCGGGTCGGGGCTGAAGAAGGCGTTGTCTTCCACGCTGTCCCAGGTCTTGAACGGGATCTCGATCGGCCCCAACTGGCTCATGTAGCCACGGATCACGATGCCCTGGGTGGCCAGGTATTTCTTGGCGATGGCACCGGCAGCCACGCGCATTGCAGTCTCGCGGGCCGAGCTGCGGCCACCGCCACGGTAATCGCGTTCACCGTATTTGTGGTGGTAGGTGTAGTCGGCGTGGGCCGGGCGGAACAGGTCCTTGATCGCCGAGTAGTCCTTGGACTTCTGGTCGGTGTTGCGGATCAACAGGCCGATGGCGCACCCAGTGGTGCGGCCTTCGAACACGCCGGAGAGGATCTCGACTTCGTCGGGTTCCTGGCGCTGGGTGGTGTGGCGGCTGGTGCCGGGCTTGCGGCGGTCGAGGTCACGCTGCAGGTCTTCCAGGGACAGCTCGAGGCCGGGCGGGCAGCCGTCGACAATGGCGACCAACGCCGGGCCATGGCTTTCGCCCGCGGTGGTGACAGTGAACAGCTTGCCGAAGGTATTGCCGGACATGCAGGGCGCTCCGTGAAATCAGTTGTAATCACTCAGGGGTGATAACCAAGCGCGCCAGTATACGCGGGCCAACCGACTAGTTCATCCTCGAAACCTTCCGGGTAGACATTGGTCGAACCGGCACCTCCCTGATGATGGCGCGATGATGCTTCGAGTTTTACTGCTGGCCCTCACCCTGTTTACCGCCGTGGCACACGCCGCCTCCCCCGTGGTGCTGCAACGGCCCATCAGCCTGGACACCGGCAGCGGCGAGCTGTTTGGCTCGCTGCTGCTGCCCCAATCCGACAAACCGGTGCCGGTGGTGCTGATCATCGCCGGCTCCGGACCCACCGACCGCAACGGCAACAGCGCCGACGGCGCGCGCAACGACAGCCTCAAGCGCCTGGCGTGGGTACTGGCCCGGCACAACATCGCCAGCGTGCGCTACGACAAGCGTGGCGTGGCCGCCAGCCTTGCAGCCACCCCAGACGAGCGTAACCTCACGCTCGACGCCTACGTTTCCGACGCGGTGGCCTGGGGCAAACTGCTCAAGGCAGACAAACGCATGGGCCCGTTGGTCGTCCTCGGCCACAGCGAAGGCGCGCTGGTGGCGGCCCTCGCCGCGCCACAACTGGAACCGGCGGGTGTGATCTCCCTGTCCGGCAGCGCACGTCCGGTGGATCAGGTGATCCGTCAGCAGCTGGCGGATCACCTGCCCCCTGCCCTGTTGCTGCGCAGCAATCAGATCCTCGATCACCTCAAGGCCGGGCAAGTGGATGCGGATGTGCCTGGCCCGCTGCTAGGTATTTTCCGACCGAGCGTGCAGCCGTATCTGATCAGCCTGTTCCGTGCCGATCCCTCGGCGGCGTTTGCCAAGCTGGATATGCCAGCGCTGATTATCCAGGGCACCAACGATATCCAGGTCGGCATCGGCGATGCCCAGCAGTTGAAAAAGGCCAAGCCCGATGCACAACTCGCGCTGATTGAGGGCATGAACCACGTCATGCGTATCGTGCCCAAAGATGTGCAGCAGCAATTGGCGTCCTACAACGACCCGCAATTGCCCCTCGCTGCCGAGCTGGGCAGCCGCGTGGTGCGCTTTATCGACGGACTTCAACCCCGTTAAGCGACAATTTGTCTCTAGTCCTGAAGAAAGCGGCCGATAAGCCCAGTGTCGCAGCAAAAAAGCTGTCGGCTTGCTGGGCTAGGACAGGATCGCGCCGCATGACAACCACAGAAGCAACACCGGAACCCACCGCCGACACCCCGGCTGAAAAAACCGAGGCCGTCGATGCGGCGCCCCTGCCGTGGGCGGAGGTCCAGCCCGAGCATTTCAAGATGCTGCGCCTGGCGCCCCTGGCCACCGACCGCGCCACCGGGGTGCGACCGCTGCGGTTCGTGCAATTCGGCTATGCCGAGCGCAATGACAGCCACCACAGCCTGCTGCGCATGGTCATTCAATTGCCAGGACAACGGGTGCGGCGCGAACAGAACCACTTGGACGTATGGGTCGATCACGATAAACACCGTGTGCATTTCGGTCCGGGCAACAGCCTGGAAATCGAACCGGCCAACCGCGGTATCGGGCGCTTTCTCGTGGCGCAAGGGGCGGCGTGGGCGAAGAAGAAGTGGTCCAGCTACCGCATCGACGGCGTGGACCTGTCCAACAAAGACGCACTGAACGAAGCCACGCGCCTGCGCCGCGATCACTTCTTGCGTGTCCACGGCTTCGATGTGGCCTACGCCGACGTGCAGCACCTCAAGGGCAACGTGCAGCCGGGCAAGGTCGGGGATGTGCTGGAAAACTGGAACACCGAGAAGGTGCAGTTTGTCGAGATCCTGGAAGCGGCGCAGATGCTGCAACAGGCCGAGCATAACCTGGCGGAACAGGAAGTGAAGCTGCGCAAGGAAGAGGAAAAGGTCACCAAGTTCAAGCGTGAGGACAGCGGGCTGCGCTTTACCATTACCTGCCTGGTGGCGTTTACCGTGTTCCAGGCGGGGTTGTTGATCTGGATTGCCACGCACCGCTAAAACCGGTTCCGGCTATGAAATGAGATCAAAATGTGGGAGCGGGCTTGCTCGCGAAAGCGGTGTGTCAGTGACTAAATATATTAGCTGACACACCGTATTCGCGAGCAAGCCCGCTCCCACACTGACCCAGTTCCTACAGTTACACCTTGGCGGCAAATGCTGCCTGATGCTTACGACACTGCTCCGCCGTCAACATGAACACCCCGTGCCCACCGCGCTGGAAGTCCAGCCAGGCAAAGTCCACCTCTGGGTACAACGCCTCGACGTGCACCTGGCTGTTGCCCACTTCCACAATCAGCAAGCCCTTCTCGGTCAGATGGTCCGCCGCCTCGGCCAGCATACGCCGTACCAGGTTCAAGCCATCATCACCGCAGGCCAGGCCCAACTCGGGTTCGTGCTGGTATTCGTCCGGCATGTCGGCAAAATCTTCGGCATCCACATACGGCGGGTTGGACACGATCAAGTCGAAGCGCTGCCCCGGCAGGCCGTCGAAGCCATCGCCCTGCACGGTGTAGACGCGTTCATCGACGCCATGCCGCTCGATGTTCTGATTGGCCACTTCCAACGCTTCAAAGGACAAGTCCCCCAGCACCACTTCGGCGTCCTGGAACTCGTAGGCGCAGGCAATACCGATGCAACCGGAGCCAGTGCACAGGTCGAGAATGCGCGCAGGCGGTTGGGCCAGCCAAGGCTCGAAGCGGTTTTCGATCAGCTCGCCAATCGGTGAACGCGGGATCAGCACCCGTTCGTCAACGATAAACGACATGCCGCAGAACCACGCTTCTTTCAACAAGTAGGCGGTCGGAACACGCTCGTGGATGCGCCGGTGCAACAAACGCTGCACGTGGGAGATCTCTTCTTCTTCCAGGTTGCAGTCCAGGTAGCTATCAGCAATTTCCCACGGCAGGTGCAAGGCACCGAGCACCAATTGGCGGGCTTCATCCCAGGCATTGTCGGTGCCATGGCCAAAAAACAGGTCTTCCCCATGGAAACGGCTGACAGCCCAACGGATGTGGTCGCGCAAGGTGCGCAGGCGGGAAGTGATCACGGGGGCAGACTCCTGAAAAAACGACCGGCGATTCTAACAGCCTTCGCCTGTACCGACGATGTACGAAACTTCGTTGCCATCCGTCGGATTTCATCCAAATTGCCAGCATTCAGTTAAACGTGGCGCCCACTTGACAGGGCTGCACGCCAACAACGGCGTACCTTACGATAGTAGCGATTCACAGAACCGCTCAGCCAGTGGACAATGTCGCAAAAGCCCCCCTCACAGGAGCCCCAGAATGTCCGTTCCAAAGACGATGTTTCAACTCAGCGGTCGCGGTTACGCAGCAGCCAACCTCAGCCATGCGACCCTCGTGATCATCGACGCCCAGAAGGAATACCTCAGCGGTCCACTCGCCCTCTCGGGCATGGACGCGGCGGTAGACAACATCAAGCAGTTGGTTGCAGCGGCGCGCAACGCCGGGCGCCCGATTGTCCACGTGCGCCACCTGGGCACGGTCGGCGGCCTGTTCGACCCGCAAGGCGAGCGCGGCGAGTTCATTTCCGGCCTTGAGCCAAGCGGTGACGAGACCATCATCGGCAAGCTGCTGCCCAGCGCCTTCCACGGCACCGGCCTGGAAAAACATCTGCAAGACCTTGGCTCCCTGGACCTGATCGTGGCCGGCTTCATGAGCCACTCCAGCGTCAGCACCACGGTGCGTGCGGCCAAGAACCTGGGCTTTCGCTGCACCCTGGTAGAAGACGCCTGCGCCACCCGCGACCTGCCTTACAAAGGCGGCATCCTGAGTGCCGAGCACGTGCAGCAGACCGAAATGGCCATCATGGCCGACAACTTCGCCACCCTCGCCTTGACCAAAGATCTGATCTGATCGTACCTGGGATGAGCGGCGTGTTTACGGCCCCGCTCATCCCCATTGCCTTCTCATTTGGCGCATTTACCCCTCCCCCCGGAACAACCCGTGTATCTTCCGGTCGAAGGGCCGATACCCTGGAGGAAAGGTCGGGATGAAGATATCCGATGGTTTTGATGCTCGTCGCTTGCGCCCCAAGGGCCCGAGCAATTGGCGTCTGCGCCTGGTAGCCGGCTTTGCCGCGCTGCTGGCGATTGTAGGTCTGCTGCTGGCGGGTGCTGGTGGCGCTGGTTTGTCGGGTCATTCACCGGCCCTTGGCGAGCTGAATGCCAGCCCTGGCGGTTCGGCAATCCTGCTGATAAGCGGGTTGCTGGTGCTGTGGCTGGGCGTGTGGTTATGGCGTCGTAGCCGTAGGAAGATGCGCCAGCCGTTATCACTCAATATCGCCTCGCACCTGATGAAAAAGCACGACTGATGGCGCTTGAATAGCGTTTCCTGCGCCCTGGCCGCCGCGATTTAGGTAAACTGCCCGCCCTTCGCGGAGGCTGATATGCAAGACGACGATTTTTCCCTGTTCAAAAACGAGCTGCGCGGCGTCAAGCCGATCAAGCACGACCGCGCCGATACCGGCAAACCCAAGGCCGACCGCGCGCAGATCGCCAAGCTGCGCCAGGCCGCGACCGTGCGCACCGATGCCACCACCGTGGATGGCCTGTCGGACCAGTTCGTGATCGACGTCGGCCCCGAAGACGAGCTGATGTGGGCCCGCGACGGCGTGCAGGAAAGCCAGATGCGCAAGCTCAAGGTCGGCCAGATCCCCTTCGAAGGCAGCCTCGACTTGCACGGCATGACCGTGGAAAAAGCCCGCGAAACCCTGTGGGCCTTCCTCGCCGAAGCGACCAAATTCGAAATCCGCTGCGTACGCGTCACCCACGGCAAGGCCGTGCGGCTGGACGGCAAGCGCCCGATGATCAAAAGCCACGTCAACACCTGGCTGCGCCAACATGCGCAAGTGCTCGGCTTTACCTCATGCCAGGCCCGCCACGGCGGCGCGGGGGCGGTGTATGTGATGCTCAAGCGCACCATGATGGAAGGGCGTGACGAGTAACAAGTCGCCTCTTCAGGCTTGCAGCGATGTGTCCGCCACCGTAACCTTGCGCTTTGCGAAAATCCCACAGGTAGTTTCATGTCCCTGGAACAGAATTACACCGCGATCCTCGGCCAACTCGGCGAGGACGTTTCCCGCGAGGGTCTGCTGGACACGCCAAAGCGTGCCGCCAAGGCGATGCAGTACCTCTGCCGCGGTTATGAGCAGACCCTGGAAGAAGTCACCAACGGTGCCTTGTTCAGCTCTGACAACAGCGAAATGGTGCTGGTCAAGGACATCGAGTTGTACTCGTTGTGCGAACACCACCTGCTGCCATTTATCGGCAAGGCCCATGTCGCGTATATCCCAAGCGGCAAAGTGCTGGGCCTGTCGAAGGTCGCGCGGATTGTCGATATGTACGCACGTCGCCTGCAGATCCAGGAAAACCTCAGCCGCCAGATCGCCGATGCCGTGATGCAGGTGACCGGTGCCCTGGGCGTGGCCGTGGTGATCGAGGCCAAGCACATGTGCATGATGATGCGCGGTGTGGAGAAACAGAATTCGTCGATGATCACTTCGGTGATGCTGGGTGAGTTCCGCGAAAACGCGGCAACCCGCAGCGAATTCCTCAGCCTGATCAAGTAATCGGCTGGGTAGGAAAAAACCGGCGTTCATCGCCGGTTTTTTTTCGCCTGCAGAAATCAGGTAAGCTGCGGCCCCTTCTTCATGGGCAAGAGGTTTCAGCCATGTTTGTCAAAGCACTTCGAGTGGGCCTCGGCCACGTCATCATCGCGGGCGACTTCCTGACGCGCCCACGCAAGAAGCAGCGTTCGGCCGAGCAGCAGGCTCAAGTCAACGCCGCGGCCAAGGAGCTGACGCTGTATCAGTTCCATGCCTGCCCGTTCTGCGTGAAGACCCGTCGTACCCTGCACCGCCTGAATGTGCCGGTGGCGTTGAAGGACGCGAAGAACAACGAGCAGGATCGCCAGACCCTGCTGGAGCAAGGCGGCAAGATCAAGGTGCCGTGCCTGCGTATTGAAGAAAATGGCCAGGTCACCTGGATGTACGACTCCAAGGTAATTATTGATTACCTCGACAAGCGGTTTGCCGCGATCTGACATGCGCGGATAACCCCCTGTGGGAGCTGGCTTGCCTGCGATGGCGGTGTATCAGTAGCAGAAATGCCAACTGACCCACTGCCATCGCAGGCAAGCCAGCTCCCACAGTTAGTTTTGTATTACCAAATCGAGATCGAGTAACGCTGAGCCCAGGCATTTGCCATGGGCATCCAGCGCCAGCGAACGCGTGACGCCGCCGCGCAAGATCCCCGGCAGCACGAAGTTCAGCGCCTGCACATTGGGCAATGCGTAGCGCCGCACCGGCGCCGCACCCGGCTCCAGCAACCCGGCAAAAAATTCGGCCACGCGTTCGGCCGTCAGTTGCTCACACAGCAACGGGTAATCTTCCGCGCGGTAGGCAATGATCGAGATGTTCGACGTATCGCCCTTGTCCCCGGTGCGGGAATGGGCCAGCGTGTGCAACTTCATGCTTCGATCCTCGGGTTGACCGCATCACGCGGCAGCAGCAACGATGCCACCGCCACCACCTGCCGCACACTCTTGCTGGCACCGCCGCCGCCGGACGGGCCGTTGGTGTAGAGGGTTTCCACCTCATTGCCAACCCGCACCGCCTCAAGGCGATCCTCACAGCGAGCCGCCACGCGCAGGCGTACTTCCCAGGGCTCGACGCTGCTGCGCGGGCCGTGGAGCGCGTCCATGCCGATCAGTTCGGCGCGTACGTCCTGCATCTTCACGCCCATCAACTCCAGGCGCTTGAGGACGACAGCCCGCGCCAACTCCGCCCGTGCGACAGCCCCCGGCCCGCCGTAGGACATTTGCCCCTCGCCAATCCAACCGTCCAGATAACCGACGCTGACTTTCAACCGCTCGGGACGCGCGCGGCCGTCTGCCCCTTGAGCGCGCACGCGATCAACGGCCTCCTCGACAAACCCCACCTGGGAAAAGTCCGCCGTGACATCCGGCGTGAGGTACGCCGCCGGGTCATGCACTTCGTAGATCAATTGCTCAGTGCAGGTGGCGCGGCTGACCCGCCCGCCCGAGCCCGCGACCTTGGTGATCAAGGCTTCACCGTCGGCATCGATTTCGGCCAAGGGGAAGCCCAGGCGCGCGAGGTCATCCACGTCCTTGAAGCCGGGATCAGCGAAATAACCACCACTGACTTGCCCGGCACATTCCAGCAAATGCCCGACCAGCGTACCGCGCCCCAGGCGCTGCCAATCGTCCGCCGCCCAGCCGAATTCAAACATCTGCGGCGCGAGGAACAGCGAAGGGTCGGCCACTCGCCCAGTGATGACCACATCGGCGTCGGCGTGCAGCGCCTCCAGGATGCCCTCAACACCCAGGTAGGCATTCGCCGAGATCAGCCGCTCGCCCAGGGACCCGACGGTCTGGCCGTTATCCAGCAGAAAATCTCCTTGCAACACGTCCAGCACATCGTCGCCAACGACGGCGACCACCTTGAGCTCCAGGCCCAGTTCGCTGGCAATCCGCCGCACTTCCACCGCCGCCGACACAGGGTTGGCCGCGCCCATATTGGTGATCACCCGCAGGCGACGCCCAGTCTTATCGCCCACGAACGGCAACACACGGCGCATGCGCTCGCTCAACAGCGGGTCGTAGCCGCCCGCGGGGTCACTGATCCGCGCCTGTTGCGCGAGGGCGATGGTGCGTTCAGCCAGGCATTCGAACACCAGATAATCCAGGCCACCACGCTCGGCCAATTCGACGGCAGGTTCGATACGGTCGCCGGAATAACCGGCGCCAGAACCGATGCGCAAGGTTTTCATCTCAAATCACTCCCAGGAGCAACGCGGTCAGGGTCATCAACACCGACGCGGCAAACAGAAAAGGGATGGTGAAGCGCTGGTGATCGGCCAATTCGATCTTGCACAGGCCCACCAACAGGAAGGTCGCGGGGGTCAGCGGGCTGACCGGGAAACCGGTGGTATGCACGCCCAGCAGCGAGGCCTGGGCCACTTGCAGCGGGTCGACGCCCAGGGCCTTGCCGACTTCGGCGATCACCGGCATCACGCCGAAATAGTAGGAATCGGGATCGAACAGCATGCTCAGGGGCATGGAAATAAAGCCCACCACCGCCGGGATCAGCTTGCCGTGGCCGGCCGGGATCTGCGCCACCGCCACTTCGGCAATCGCCTTGAGCATGCCGGTGCCTTGCATGATGCCGGTGAACACCCCGGCGGCGAGCAGGATGCTGGCCATGGTCAGGGCGGTCTTGGCATGCGCATCGATGCGGGCGCGCTGGGCGTCCACGTTGGGGTAGTTGATGCACAGCGCCACCACGGTGCCGAGCATGAACATCACCACCGGGTCGACCCAGCCGGCAATCATCACCACCATCACCAACACCGTCAGAATCAGGTTGACCCAGAACAGACGCGGGCGACGCAGCTTGATGTCGTCATCGCTGAGCACCCGCTGCGGCATGGCATCCACCGTGGAGCCGGCGCCCAGGCCCAGGCGTTTTTCTTCACGGCGGCCGAGCCACCAGGCACAGGCGAACACGAAGATCAGGCCGACGATCTGCACCGGGATCAGCGGCTGGAACAGGTCCGCCACCGGCACATGCAGGGCCGCGGACGAGCGCAGCACCGGGCCGGTCCACGGCAGGAAGTTGACCCCGGCCGCCATCGCGCACACGCAGGCGAGGATGCGTTTATCAATGCCCAGCCGCGTATACAACGGCAGCATCGCCGGCACCGTCACCAGAAAGGTCACCGCACCGGAGCCGTCCAAGTGCACCAGCAGCGCCAGGGTCGCAGTCCCCACGACAATCCGTGTAGGACGCGTGCCAACCGTGCGCAGGATGCGGTCGATGATCGGGTCGAGCATGCCGGCATCGGTCATGATCCCGAAAAACAGGATCGCAAACACAAACATGCCCACCACGGGGGCGACATTCTTGATACCGGTAATGATGAAGGCACTGGTTTGCAGGCCGAAACCGCCGAGCAGCGCGGCGATGATCGGCAAGGCGATCAGGGCCACCAGTGGCGAGAGGCGTTTGCTCATGACGGCAGCGAGCAGGCACAGGATGGTAATGACACCCAGGGTAGCGAGCATGGGTTACTCCAGAGCGGCCTTGTTGGCCGGTTATTGTTTTCCCTGGAGTATTGGAAGCGGGTTAGTCTTTGTAAATTGGAATATTCAGCCGCTCGTGTTCGGAAAAACAAAATGAAGCTGCTCTTATGAAAAATAGCATCCAACACATCCAAGCCTTTCTTGCCGTCGCCCGCACGGGCAGTTTCACCAAGGCCGCCAACGAGTTGCACCTGTCACCCTCGGCACTGACCGTGCAGGTGCAACAACTGGAAGACTGGCTCGGCGTCGCCCTGCTCGACCGCAGCCCGCGTCACGTCAGCATCACCGCCGCCGGCCAGGAGGCGCGCGGCCCGATGGAAAAACTGCTGCTGGACCTGGACAACATCGTCACCGGCTCCCGCGACCTCGCCGCCCTGCGCCGCGGCGTGGTCACCATCGCCGCCCTGCCCTCGGTCTGTGCCGGCGCCCTGCCCCCGGCCTTGCGCCTGTTTCGCGAGCGTTTTGCCGGGATCGAAGTGCGCCTGCATGACCTGGTGGCCCATCGCATTCATGCCCAGGTGCGTTCCGGCGAGGTGGATTTCGGCATCGGCGTGCGTGCGCGACTCAGCCACGGCCTGGCGTTTGTCCCGGTGCTCAATGACCGGCTGTGTGCCTTTGTGCCGCTGGATCATCCCCTCACCCGCCATCGCCAGCTGACCCTGGAGCAACTGACGGACCAACCGATCATCCTCACCGGTCGCGACAGCAGCGTGCGCGAGCAAGTAGACGCGTTGTTCGATGAAACGCGGCTGACGATGAACGCGGGAATGGAGGCCAACTACATGTCGACGGTGTTGGCGCTGGTGCGCCAGGGGCTGGGGATCAGTGTGTTGCCGGAGTCGGCGGCGGACAGTCTGGAGGGGTTGCAGCGGATCAACATTGATCATCCTGGGGTGAACCGGGAGATCGGCTTGATTACACGGAGCGGGATGAGCTTGAGCCCCGCAGCACAGCGCTGTTTCGACCTGCTCAATGAAGCATTACCTGACACACCGCAGAGCTAAATGTGGGAGCGGGCTTGCTCGCGAATGCGGTGTGTCAGGCACTACATCTGTCACTGACACACCGCTTTCGCGAGCAAGCCCGCTCCCACATTTTGACCGAGTGGATCAGCCCAGCATCGTCACATGCTTTGGATGGCTGGCAACCCGCGCCAACCACGCCTGCACGGCTGGATACGGCGCCAAATCAAACCCACCCTCATGCGCCACATGCGTATAGGCATACAACGCAATATCGGCAATCGAATACTGCTCACCCACCAGGTACGGCGTGGCCTGCAACTGGCGCTCCATTACCTTCAGCGCCTTGTGGCCGCGCTTGTGGCAGGTCTTGTATTCCTCAAGGCGATCTTCCGGCATGTTCAGGTAGAACTGGATAAACCGCGCCACCGCAATGTACGGCTCATGGCTGTACTGCTCGAAGAACTGCCATTGCAGCACCTGGGTACGCAACCGCGGTTCAGTCGGCAAGAACTCACTGCCATCGGCCAGGAAGTTGAGGATCGCGTTGGATTCCCACAAGCAGGTGCCGTCTTCGAGTTCCAGCACCGGGATCTTGCCGTTGGGGTTCTTGGCCAGGAACTCGGCAGTCTGGGTGTCACCCTTGAGGATGTCCACATCGATCCACTGGTAGGGAATGCCCAGCAGGTTGAGCATTAATTTGATCTTGTAGCAGTTGCCCGACTTGTAATCGCCATAAACCTTGTACATGGGGCTCCCCTTATGCCGCTTGCGCGTGCTGTGCTTGACGGACCACCGTGGCCAGGCGCTTGAGGCCTTCGTCCAGGCGGGCCGGGTCGATGTGACTGAAATTGAGGCGCAACGAGCCCAAGTGTTGGTCCGGCTCGGAAAAGAACGGTTCACCGGGCATGAACGCGACGTTCTGATCCAGCGCTTGCGCCAATAAAGTGCGGGTGTCGAGCGGCTGTTTCAAGGTAAGCCAGAAGAATAATCCACCTTGGGGCACTTGCCAGTCGGCCAGGTCGGCAAAGTGATGCTCCAGTGCGGCCTGGAAAGCGTCGCGGCGTTCGCGATAGAAGCTGCGCAGTTCCCCCAGATGGTGCCGGTATTGCTCTGTGCCGATCCACTGCATGGCCTGCCATTGGCCGACGCGGTTGGTGTGCAGGTCCGCCGACTGCTTGAGCTTGAGCAAGTGCGGGAACAGGTCCGGGCTGGCGATCAGGTAGCCGACGCGCAGGCCCGGCAGCAAGGTCTTGGAGACGGTGCCGGTGTAGATCCAGCTGGCTTTTTTCAGACGCCCGGCGATGGGTTTGGCGCTGCCGCCATCAAAGGTCAGCTCTCGATAAGGCTCGTCTTCGATCAGGGTCACGCCGAACTCATCGAGCAACGCGGCGACGGCTTCACGCTTGGCCTCGCTGTAGCGTACGGCCGAGGGGTTCTGGAAGGTCGGGATCAGGTAGATGAAGGCAGGACGGTGGCGCTCAAGGTTGGCGCGCAATGCGCCAAGGTCAGGACCGTCAGCTTCCAACTGCACGCTGAGGCACTCGGCGCCGAACAGTTGGAAGATCTGCAACGCCGCCAGGTACGTCGGGCCTTCCAGCAAAATCTGCGTGCCTTTGTCGATATACAACTTGGCCGCCAGGTCCAGGGTTTGCTGGGAGCCGCTGACCACCAGCACCTGGCTGGCCTGGCACGGTATGCCCAGCGCGCGGGCCTCGGCGGCGAGCAATTCGCGCAACTGCGGTTCGCCTTCGCTCATGCCGTATTGGCCGATGTTGAGTGGCATATCGTCCCAGTTCAACGCCGGCAGCATGGCTTCTGCCGGCAAGCCACCGGCGAACGACATCACTTCCGGGCGCTGGGCCGCCGCAAGGATTTCACGGATCAGGGAGCTTTTGAGGCGCGTAACACGTTCAGAGAAGGCCATGGGTTCACCGCTAGCGAAGACTGTGGGAAATACGTCAAACTGGTTGACCGAAATTACGACAGCTCCCACGGATACGTCAATATGCTTGACCTTAAAAACCCAGCTGCCCAGCAAGAAGCCATGGAAGCGTTCTTCTTCGGCTACCAGGCGTTCACCGCCAAAGCCGACGAAATGCTCGAACGCCGTGGCTTGAGCCGGGTACACCAGCGCATTGTGTTTTTTATCGCGCGTTACCCGACGTTGAGCGTGAAAGAGCTACTGGAATTGCTTGGCGTGAGCAAGCAGGCGCTGAATATGCCGCTGCGCCAATTGCAGGAAATGCACCTGGTAGACAGCGTTGCGTCCGAGAGCGACAAGCGCAAACGCCTGCTGCAATTGAGCGAAGAAGGGCAACGTTTTGAACAGTCGTTGCGACGTGAGCAGGTCAAACTGTTGCAACGCGCCTTCAGTGACGCCGGCGAACAAGCCGTTGCCGGATGGCTGGCGGTGAATCAGGCACTGAGTGCGGCAAACTAACCTTCTATCGCCTTCCACAGCATCATTCGAAAACATTATTTGCTTTCTTTGTATACAAAAGCATAATTCGCCTCGTGCGAGTTCCTGACCTGTTGGTCAACAAAACCCGCCAGTACCTCAAAGCGCTGTTGCCCACATCTGTGACCGGCGCTGGAAATAACAATAAAACTCTTGAGGAGTACTTGCTGTGGATAGCCGCAAATCTGAAGCCCCGACGCTGGACCTCTCCCCGCCCAGCAACAGCTGGCTGGAACGCCTGTTCAAACTGCGCTTGCATGGCACCACAGTGAGGACCGAATTGATCGCCGGCCTCACCACCTTTATCACCATGGCCTACATCATCTTCGTCAACCCCAACATCATGGCCGACGCCGGCATCGACCACGGCGCGGCGTTCGTCGCCACCTGCATCGCCGCCGCCCTGGGCTGCCTGCTGATGGGCCTGTACGCCAACTGGCCGGTGGGCCTGGCGCCGGGCATGGGCCTGAATGCGTTTTTCACCTACACCGTGGTCGGCACCATGGGCTACACCTGGGAAACCGCGCTGGGCGCGGTGTTTATCTCGGGCGTGCTGTTCATGGGCCTGACGCTGTCGCGGGTGCGTGAGTGGTTGCTCAACAGTATTCCGGTGAGCCTGCGCCATGCCATGGGCGCGGGTGTCGGCTTGTTCCTCGGGGTGATCGGCCTGAAGACCGCTGGGATTATCGTCGAGAGCCCGGCGACGCTGATCAAGCTCGGTTCCCTGCATGAACCGGCGCCCTTGCTCGCGGCCGTGTGTTTCCTGCTGATCGCGATCCTCAGCTACCACCGCGTCTTCGGCGCGATCCTCATCAGCATCATCGCCGTGACCCTGGCCGGCTGGGGCCTGGGCCTGGTGCACTACAACGGCATGGTCTCCACCCCGCCGAGCCTGGCGCCCACTTGGATGGCCATGGACATAAAAGGTGTATTCAATGTCAGCATGATTAGCGTGGTATTTGCCTTTCTTTTTGTACACATGTTCGACACCGCAGGTACACTGATGGGCGTCGCGCAACGGGCCGGCCTGGTGAATGCCGATGGCAAGATCGATAACCTGTCCCGCGCCTTGAAGGCCGATAGCGCTTCCAGCGTGTTCGGCGCGATGGTCGGTGTACCGCCGGTGACCAGCTACGTGGAAAGCGCCGCGGGTGTTGCCGCTGGCGGCCGTACCGGGCTGACTGCTGTGACCGTGGGCGTGCTGTTTGTAGCCGCGATGTTTTTTGCACCGCTGGCCGGCATGATCCCGGCCTATGCCACCGCTGGCGCGCTGATCTACGTGGCGATGCTGATGATGGCAAGCATGGCTCACATCAATTGGGATGAAGCCACTGACAGCATTCCGGCCATCGTGACCGCGATCATGATGCCGCTGACCTTTTCGGTAGCCGACGGTATCGCCTTGGGCTTTATCACTTACGTGGCGCTCAAGGCGGGCACCGGCAAGTACCGCGAGATTTCGGTGAGCCTGTGGGTGCTGTGCGCGATCTTTATCGCCAAATTCATATTTCTATAAAAACGGAGTACATGATGAACCTGGAAACCTGGCTACTGTTCAGCGGCGCGGCATTGGTGGTGATCCTGATCCCGGGGCCACTGTCACTGTTGATGATCAGCAATAGTCTGAACTACGGCCTGCGCCGTTCGTATCCAGCGTTTCTCGGTGGGGTGTTTGCCTCGATCTGCCTGCTCAGCGCGTCGGCCCTGGGGCTGGGCGCGCTGTTGCTGGCCTCCGAGCAACTGTTCAGCGCCCTGAAGATCGTCGGCGCGGCGTACCTGTTCTACCTCGCCTGGCAGAGCTGGCAGCAGTCGCGGCAACCGGCCCAGGGTGCCGAAGTACCGCAACTGGCCGCCGTACCGCGCTTTCGCACACTGTTCGGGCGTGCCTTTGTGCTGGGCGCCAGCAACCCGAAGGACATCCTCTTCTTCGCCGCGTTCCTGCCGCAATTTCTCAGCAGCCAGCAGCCATTCCTGCCACAGCTGCTGATCATGATTGCCACCTGGACCCTGCTCGACCTGCTCTGCAAGCTGGCCTACGGCCTCGGCGCGCACGGTGCGGCACGGTATCTGCGCAGCGGCAGCGGCCAGGGCTGGTTCAACCGGGTCAGTGCCGCCTTCTTTGGTAGCGCGGGCGTTGCTGCTTTGCTCCGGGCATAACGTTGCCGAACCTGACGAAATAGACCGAAGGGTCACGCCTGGACGTCCATTGCACACCGGCAATGATCTTCACCAGGCGCCCTTCTCTCATCGCCGCAGAGATCGGCGCATAGGCGTCGATGTGTGTCGTGAAAAACCGGTGCCGGAACCACTCATCGCTCATTTGAATGCCCACGCGGGCCTTTAGATCCAGCGAGCTGCCACTCGCCCAGCGCGTCATGACGAAATACACAGTGTCGGACTGTGGATGCGTGCAGTAGAAATCCGACGCCTGCAAGGCGCCAAGGCGTTTTTCCACCGCGTGCAAGCTGAACCCCATCCGCTCAAGATGCGTTCGAACCTGCCCCTGGGCCAAGTGACGTCGCGCAGTCAGATTGTGCTGAGTCGCTGCTTGCAACGAAGCCTGGGGGGCCTGCGTCAAATGGAAGTCCATGCGATCAAACCCTGGGGTCAGGCCTTCGTCGCCAATGAAGATACTGGTCCTGGTCGAGCTCTCGATGGGTCGCAACAGCCTCAACAAATCATCCGTCTGCCCCACGGCAGCCGGGGCCAGCCATCTGTCGAGCGTCGCCCTGAGATCGAACCACTGCTTGGCGGTAAGCGTGCTCCCACTGGAGTCCGACAGATGCAACAGACGCTCCAGCAAAAAATGCCGACTGCTACGGGTCATCAATGGAAAGGCCCGGTTCAACGACGCCGACACCGGTTCCGTAAACAACCCTCGATGCAACGTCCAAACGCCATTGGCTCCCAGGGTCGCCGGGATCGGCTGGTTTGCAATGCCTGGCCCGGTCCAGAAGTACACGTCGATGGATGCCGGGTGGACCACGGCATGGTTGGGCGTGATGAACACCAGGCGCTGCGACAAGCCCCCCTGCGCCTCGGGCAATAGCCGGTAATAGCGAGTTCCCAGCCTCATCACGCTGAAGGCCTGGTCGGGCGTCGCGCTGGCTACCGTGAAGATATTCCTGGGTGGCGTTGCTTCAATTAACGCCATTTCCGTCACGAATCCCCACACCTGCCAACCGCCAGGCGCCTCTGGCGATTGACGTATCGCTTGCTCCAGCAACGCTGGCGCAGGCCGCGCCCATTCAGTTGCTGGCGACGATGAAGCCCAAGGTCGCCACGGGGCTGCACTGGGCCCTGGTTGCGGCTGCGGCGCATCGGCGCCCAGCAGCCACTCTCGCGGCTCGTCGATGTACAGGATCAATTCATCCTGGCCGTCAGCTTGCTGGCTTCTAAAACGCAGCACTTGCTCATCCTTGCGCCGGTATACCGGGTAGCGCTCGCGATCGATAACGACAAACTGCTCACCATCCTTGATGTAACTGCCTCTGTTCCCCGGGCCTTGCAACTGCAGCGCATCACTGGGCACGCCGCCTTTCTTGTAACGCTCCAACAGCTTCAGCGGCCTGGGCAATGATCGCTTCAGGCCCGCCAGGGCTTGGCGCTGCGAAAAGTGCACCATGGCATTGCGTATCGTTGCCCGTGCGGTCGCGGAACCGGCGCTGGAAAGCCCCTTGGGGCCAGGCACCAATGCCGTGAGCACATCGACAAAGGCGATCAACGTCAGAAAGGCCACGTCCACCGCCGCCTTGGGATCGCCACTGTGGTGATAGTGCCGTGCAGCCAGCAGCAGCTCGTACACACTTATCCCCACGCCAATCAGCGGAATAAACGACAACGCACCACGCACCGTCGCCGCGCGCTGTTCACCCAGGCGCAGTTCGCGATACTCCGCCAAGGCGTGGGCGGAGCGGGCACTGGCCTGGCTAAGACGCTGGATTTCAAACAACCGCGCATGTACCAGCAACGCCGCTGCATGGCTGTGGTCAGTGACGCCGATCTCCAGCCAACGTGACGCAACTGCCTGGATCTGCTCGCGGATCTGCGTCTCGATCTCCTCCGGCAGCACGGACGCCACGCGATGGCGCACCTTGAACGAACGTATAAACCGAGAAACGGCCTCGCCTATCGCCAAGATAAAAAAGCCCTTCATGCGGAATCGCCCAAAGGCACCCCGCGCCGATTCGGTTGACGGCGGCGCCCCGGGATAACTGGCCAGCGCTTCATGCGCCCAGCCAGGTGCAACCTGCCGAGCCAGCACCTTGATCGGCTCGGGCAAAGCACAGGTGCGGTTGAGGGTGTTCCTCATGGCATCCCAGTCCGGGTATTCGCTGATCACTGGAAAACCCTGCGCCGTCGGCCAATACACCACACAGCGTTGCGATACCCGGTCAAACAACACCAGCATCCCGGCAATGTGCCGGTCATGCTCAAGGGTGTAGCCCACCAACCGGACGAAACACAGTCGCACGCTATGACCATTGCGCTCCAGGTCGTCGGGGACGCGGGCGGCGATGGCGGTATTGAACAGACTGCGCCCCTGGCTGCTCAGACCTTGCTGTTCGGCCGCAAACAGCTGCCATCGTGCGTGCTGCCAAACGACCCGGTAGCTGAGTACCGGGGAAAGGCCTGGGTTGTCCGACTCCGGATAAAACACCTGGCGGATGCGTGCTTCGTAATGCCCGCCGATGTCCAGGGCGGACAGGGTCTTGATCAGGTAGCGCACGCTCAGGCGATCTTTCCAGCCGGGGTCCAGATAGCGGGCACGGTTCAGCCGCCATTCGGTCCATGGCGCCTGGGGGTCAAGGTTATGCAGGGCCAATTGCAGCAGGCTGTAGGTGCTGCGTTGCGCGCTTACGACCTTTTTCACGTGCCGGTCACCCACCACGCATTGGCTCGACAAGCCACAAAAATGCGCGCTGACATCGTCGGGAATATCGAACAGTGGACGGTCGATATCCAGTTGCGGATAGAAGCCATCCAGGGTCAGCTGTGCGATCAGTCGCTCGCGGGCAAAATCTTCCAGCTCAGGCAGCAGGCTCCAGAGTTTTTCCTCAAAAGCCACGGCGCTGGTCAGGTAGTGGTTTTGCAAATGCCTGTAGCGCTGGCGCAGTGTTGCGGTGGTGGTGCCGAGCCATGCAGGCAATTTTTTCGCCTGTGTCGCGGCAACGCGCAACAACTGTACATTGGCCAACGCCAACATTCGGGCGTCGTCCTCCGGCACCTGCAAGTGTTCGTGCAGCTCATCGGCCAGCAACAGCCGAGCCAGGGCGGGGTCGCTGACCTCGCTGTACAGCCGGACCTTGTCATCCAGTTGTGCAGCGAGCCGGGCATACAGCTTGAGCAGTGCATTGAACCCTTCATGCAGGACATTGCCGGTGACCGGCGCGTAAGTCACTTCACCCCCCGCCCCGCGCAGGGCACGCTGATCCCGCGCAACGCTGCACCACAACGGCGAACCGTCAGGGCTTTGCAGGCTGGCCTGCAGGCTGTGGCTCAAGTCAGCCAGGCAGTTGAACGCCGGCATCCCGCCGTGTGCCCCGCCCACCACCAGCAGTGCCGGCTGTTGCCGAGTGGGATGCCTGTGCCCCTTGCGCGTGGTCACCACAAACACATCGTGCAACGGTACGCCGCGTTCTCCTTCGCGTCCCACTCGGATACGCAATACACACGCGTCACTGCCGGTGCGCTGACCGGCCAGGGGCGTCTCCAGCACATCGACGAGGCACTGCCGATGCGCCGCACTGATCAGCTGTGCACGCCGCAGCAACTCCGCTTCGGCAAGCAGCGCCTGGCGCCGGGCCTCAAGCATCAGGGTCGCACGCTTGCGGGTGCCGTCCGGGCGCTCCAGCCAGAATGCGGGATCGAAAGCACGCTCGGGCGCAACCTCGGTCCACTGCCGCACGCGTTCGCGCTGCATCTGCCAGCGCGCTTGCAGGGCCACAAATGCCAGATAGGGCTCAGTGTCTTTTGCCAGGTCTTGGCTATCGAGCAACGCGAACAGGCCGTTTTCATGACGGCGCACCCGGTGCTCACGACCGGCCAGTGAAAGCCCCGGGGTAAAACGCCCCAACATGACCTGCGCCGCCTGTCGCTGCCCGTCCCATTTCAGCAAGGCCGTCAGTGACGGCACCAGGCGTGGCTCGCCCACCAAGTGCTTGCGGGCCTTTTCGATATGGGCAAGAAAGCGACGGGGCTGGGGCGGTGGTTGCCCCGACGCGGCGACAGCGGTGTGATTGATCGTCAGGGCGCATGCCAGCTCGTTGTGCCACTGCCCATCCAGCAGGGCCAATGCACTGTGGGCCAACGCGTCGTCATGCACGATCGGGCCCTGCTCGAGGGCTGCATCACGCCGAAGCAGCGGCAGGCACTGCCACAATAGGGTGAACAAACGCCCCCGAAGCAACGTCCCCAGCCCTTGTTGCATCTGCGCCCAGGACGGGTACTCATAAAACCCACGTTCCAGGCCGGGCAGATAGGCGACGTGCAGCGGTCCCCGTGAAACATACAGCGCACCCGGAATCGCCAGCGCCGCCTGGTTGCTCCCCGGCCAGAACAACTGACGCACCTGCACACCCGCCCATTCACCACCGGCAAGCCGCCGCGCCTGGGGAGTGGGCGCGTCCACCACTTGTCGGACCATGGCAAACCCCGGCTCCGACAGCTCATACAACTGACACGCAATGAATGCCTGGTCGGCAAACTGCGCACCATACAACTGCACCCACCGCTCGCGCCGCGTACGCCAGGAGCCGTAGGCCAGGCGACTCCAGTACGCCGCCGCAGCCTGGTTGAAGCGCTCCAGCAAACCCAGCGCCCTGACCTTTTCCAGGGCCTGAAGGGGGCTGTAGGACAGTTTTCGCGCGCCATCGTCCTTGACACTCAACTGAGTGAATTGGTTGATATTGGCCGGTATCAACGGATCGACCAGCAAGGCCAGGGCGCGCTCGGTGAGGCTATTGACCTGACCCGGCTCGGTAAACAAGAGGTGATCGGGGTTCAGGGCGAAGGCATCCTGCAATACCCGCCGGACCATCCGTGAAATACGCGGCGCCCGCACGATCAAGCGCTTGAGCCCTTTGCCCGTTTCGATACAGCGCGTCTGGGCCCTGTGCAACTGATTGATCAGCCTGCCGGGATCGCCAATAGCATTGATCCGCCGGGTCAGCAGCGTCTGAACGCATGCTTCAGGTTGAGCGTCGATAGGGTTGTTCATGGCTGGCTCCTGCCCACACAAAAGTCCAGCCTAAGCAGCTTGCCGCGCGCAGTGCTTTACATACTTGCCACGCCTTTGAGCGGACGAAAAAAAGCCCGCAGTGTGGGCGGGCAAAAAACCAACGAAGAGCTTTGGGGGTGTGAAGCGAGGTGACGCTAGCTACCGCGATAGGTGGAGTAGCTGTAGGGCGAAATCAGGAGCGGGACATGGTAGTGATCCTGTTCGGCGCTGATGCCGAAGCGCAGCACCACCACGTCGAGAAAAGCCGGTTCAGGCAGTTGCACGCCACGGGCGCGGTAGTAGTCGCCGGCGCTGAATTGCAGTTGGTAGACACCACTGCGGTAATCATCACCTTGCAACAATGGCGCGTCGCAGCGGCCGTCGCTGTTGGTGTGGGCGCTGGCAACCAGTTCCAGCTGCGCGCCTTCGACGCGATACAGCTCAACCTTGATCGCGCTGCCGGGGCAGCCGTGTGCGGCGTCCAAAACGTGTGTGGTCAAACGTCCCATGGCGTCTACGCGCCTCCCGAAGTCAGTAGAAGAAAGGTCCGCACTTTTTCAGGGCAGTGAAAAAGCCGGCGATGGCTGATTAAGACACTTTTTAAAAAAATTGTACACAATAAAAATCACAAACCTTTTGATCACCCCGCCCATATTGCCTGAGCAGCCAATCGACGAGTAATCCTTGCTTTTAAACGACCTTTTGTCCATTAGCTGACCAACCAGGCAAGTTTCTTGCTACACCCTTTACACAGAGACCTGCGGAAAAAATGCAGAAATGTAGGCTTACAAAGTGAGCGATAAGTTGTATACAATCACTCATCGCTGTGACGCCACCCAGTCATTCCACTGCCCGGCCGCCACATGAATGATCACGAACAAGAAGGAAGACTGCAGTGAGCGCTGACTACCCACGCGACCTGATCGGTTACGGCAGTAACCCTCCTCACCCCCACTGGCCGGGCAAGGCACGCATTGCGCTGTCTTTCGTACTCAACTACGAAGAAGGCGGTGAGCGCAACATTTTGCACGGTGACAAAGAGTCCGAGGCGTTCCTCTCGGAAATGGTCTCGGCCCAGCCGCTGCAGGGCGCGCGCAACATGAGCATGGAGTCGCTGTATGAATACGGCAGCCGTGCCGGCGTGTGGCGCATCCTCAAGCTGTTCAAGGAATTCGATATCCCGCTGACCATCTTCGCCGTGGCCATGGCCGCCCAACGCCACCCGGATGTGATCCGCGCAATGGTCGAGGCCGGCCATGAGATCTGCAGCCACGGTTACCGCTGGATCGACTACCAGTACATGGACGAGGCCCAGGAACGCGAGCACATGCTCGAAGCCATCCGCATCCTCACCGAACTCACCGGCGAACGCCCACTGGGCTGGTACACCGGGCGCACCGGCCCCAATACGCGGCGGCTGGTGATGGAGGAAGGCGGCTTCCTCTACGACTGCGACACCTACGACGACGACCTGCCCTATTGGGAGCCCAACAACCCCACCGGCAAGCCGCACTTGGTGATCCCCTACACCCTGGACACCAACGATATGCGCTTCACCCAGGTGCAGGGTTTCAACAAGGGCGATGACTTCTTCGACTACTTGAAAGACGCGTTCGACGTGCTCTACGCCGAAGGCGCCGAGGCACCGAAAATGCTTTCCATCGGCCTGCACTGCCGCCTGATTGGCCGCCCTGCACGCCTGGCCTCATTGAAGCGTTTTATCGAATACGCCAAAGGCCACGAACAGGTGTGGTTCACCCGCCGTGTCGACATTGCCCGTCACTGGCACGACACCCACCCGTTCCAGGGAGCCGCCAAATGACCGCCTTCAAGACCCTCAAACCCTCGACGCTGAGCCGTGACGAATTCGTCCAGGCCTTCGCCGACATCTACGAACATTCGCCATGGGTGGCCGAAAAGGCCTTCGACCTGGGCCAGGACCCTTCGATCGATGAGATCGAAACCCTGCACCAGCGCATGAGCGACATCCTGTTGAGCGCCGATCATGCCAGCCAGCTGGCCCTGATCAACGCTCACCCGGACCTGGCCGGCAAAGCTGCCGTCCAGGGCCAACTGACCCAAGCCAGCACTGATGAACAGGCTGGCGCGGGGATTCACCAATGCACGGCCGAAGAGTTTTCTCGCTTCACCGAGCTGAACGATGCCTACAAGGCCAAGTTCAAGTTTCCCTTCATCATGGCGGTAAAAGGCAGCAACCGGCATCAGATCCTGGCCGCGTTCGAAACGCGCATCCACAACTCGGTCGACACCGAGTTCAAATGCGCACTGGCCGAGATCAACAAGATCGCGTTGTTCCGTTTACTGACCCTCTAAACGACCATCCCCAGCCACTCTATCTAAGGCAGACAAGAAGAATGAAAGCTTACGCCGTACCTTTCGAGAAGTTCGTCAACCTGGCCGATGCCCGCCTGGGCACCAAGATTCTTTCGGTGACCGATGACTGGTTCGCCGACGCCAACCGCCTGTTCCAGCCGACCCCGGCCGTATGGAAGGAGGGCGTTTTCGATGACAACGGCAAGTGGATGGACGGCTGGGAATCACGCCGCAAGCGCTTCGAAGGCTACGACAGCGCGGTGATCCGCCTGGGCGTACCCGGCTCGATCAAAGGCGTGGACATCGACACTTCATTCTTCACCGGCAACTTCCCGCCGTCGGCCTCGCTGGAAGCCTGCTTCCTGGCCTCGGGCGACCCTGATGAAAACACCCAGTGGGTGGAAGTGCTGTCGGCCGTCGAGCTGCAAGGCAACAGCCACCACTACCACGAGATCAACAACGACAAGGCCTTCAGCCACCTGCGCTTCAACATCTACCCGGATGGCGGCGTGGCCCGTCTGCGTGTGTACGGCATTCCGTTCCGCGACTGGTCGTCGATTGGCGACAACGAACAAGTCGACCTGGCCTCGGCCCTCAACGGCGGCCGTGCGCTGGCCTGCTCCGATGAACACTTCGGGCGCATGAGCAACATCCTCAACCCGGGCCGTGGCATCAACATGGGCGACGGCTGGGAAACCGCGCGTCGCCGTACACCGGGCAATGACTGGGTGATCGTCGCGCTGGGCCACCCGGGCGAGATCGAGAAGATCATCGTCGACACCCTGCACTTCAAGGGCAACTACCCGGACACCTGCTCCATCCAGGGCGCCTTCGTGAAAGGCGGCACCGACAGCCAGATCGAAACCCAATCGCTGTTCTGGCGCGAACTGCTGCCGGCGCAGAAGCTGGAAATGCACGCTGAACACAGCTTCGCCGAGCAGATCAAGGCACTGGGGCCGATTACCCACATCCGCCTGAATGTGTTCCCGGATGGTGGTGTGAGCCGCCTGCGGGTTCTGGGCAAAGTAGCCAAGTAACCACCGATCATTCCCACGCTCCGCGTGGGAATGCATCCCGTGACGCTCTGCGTCACAAAGAGCGGACGCAGAGCGTCCAAGGCAGCGTTCCCACGCAGAGCGTGGGAACGATCGAATTCGGATAAGAAGACAGCCATGCGCACACTAGTGATCGAACCCCTGACCAAAGAAGCCTTCGCCCCCTTCGGAGACGTTATCGAAACCGACGGCAGCGATCACTTCATGATCAACAACGGGTCGACCATGCGCTTTCACAAATTGGCCACGGTCGAAACCGCTGCGCCTGAAGACCACGCCATCATCAGCATCTTCCGCGCCGACGCGCAGGACATGCCACTGACCGTGTGCATGCTGGAGAGACACCCGCTGGGCAGCCAGGCTTTCATACCGCTGCTCGGCAACCCCTTTCTGATCGTGGTCGCGCCACTTGGCGATAGACCTGTATCGGGCTTGGTCCGCGCCTTCGTCACCAACGGCAGGCAGGGCATTAATTACCATCGCGGCGTCTGGCACCACCCGGTGCTGACGATCGAAAAGCGGGATGACTTCCTGGTGGTTGATCGCAGTGGCACAGGCAATAACTGCGATGAGCATTTTTTCAAAGAGGATGAGCGGTTGATCCTCGCCCCCCACCAATAAGAGAAGGTCTGATCACCCGACAACAAGGGTGACAGGCGAGAGGTAAAGACTGTGGAAGCACATCTGTTGGAATGGCTGAACCTTAGCGTGCGCTGGGTTCACATGATCACTGGCGTCGCGTGGATCGGCGCTTCTTTCTACTTTGTCTGGCTGGAAAACAACCTCAATCGCGTCAACCCCAAGAGCGGCCTGGCCGGTGACTTGTGGGCGATCCACGGTGGCGGTATCTACCACCTGGAAAAATACAAACTGGCCCCACCGACCATGCCGGACAACCTGCATTGGTTCAAATGGGAAGCCTATTTCACCTGGATGTCGGGCGTCGCGCTGCTATGCGTGGTGTTCTACCTCAACCCGACGCTGTACCTGCTCGCCCCCGGCAGCAGCCTCAGCGGCACCGAAGGCGTCTTGCTGGGCATCGGCTCACTGTTCGCCGGCTGGTTCATCTACTCCTTCCTCTGCGACTCAGCCTTGGGCAAACGCCCTGCTCTGCTCGGCTTCATCCTGTTCGTGCTGTTGATTGCCGCCGCGTACGGCTTCAGCAAAGTGTTCAGCGGCCGTGGCGCCTACCTGCATGTCGGTGCGGTGATCGGCACCATCATGGTTGGTAACGTGTTCCGCATCATCATGCCGGCGCAACGCGCACTGGTGGCGGCCATCGCCGAGAACCGCACGCCAGACCCGGCGCTGCCGGCCAAGGGTTTGCTGCGTTCGCGCCACAACAACTACTTCACCTTGCCGGTGCTGTTCATCATGATCAGCAACCACTTCCCGAGCACCTACGGCAGCCAATACAACTGGCTGATCCTGGCCGGTATCGCCGTGGCCGCCGTGTTGGTCCGTCACTACTTCAACACCCGGCATAACAGCCAGAAGTACGCGTGGACCTTGCCGGTGGGCGCCTTGGCGATGATCAGCCTGGCCTATGTGACCGGTCCCAAGCCGGTGGCCGAAGTGGCCAAGGCCCCTGCGGCCATCGAGTACCAACCGTTGCCGGAAACGGCATTGGGTGGCGGCTTGAAACCGGCGGTACCTGCCGCTGCGCCTGCTGCCGAACCTGCACCCGCGCAGGCGTCGATTGATTTCGACAAAGTGCATGGGGTGATCCAGGAACGCTGCGCCGTGTGCCATTCGGCCAAGCCCACCAGCCCGCTGTTCAGCACCGCACCGGGTGGAGTGATGTTTGATACCCCGGCGCAGATCCAGCAGCAGGCGGCGCGTATTCAGGCGCAGGCCGTGGCGACGCAGATCATGCCGTTGGGCAACATCACCCAGATGACCCAGCAGGAACGGGATCTGATTGGCACCTGGATCAATCAGGGGGCCCGTACCAACTAACTGATCCACACAAATCCAACTGTGGGAGCGGGCTTGCTCGCGAATGCGGTGTGTCATCCAACACATCAGTGGCTGAACCACCGCATTCGCGAGCAAGCCCGCTCCCACAGGGAATTTGCAGCGTTTTTGAAGATTGCGTTCCAAACAACACAACAATAAAAAAGATCCGAGGTGTTGCATGACCGAGTTAGCCGAACCGCAGATTCCTGCCGCACCCGCCATGGTGCGGCTGCCCCTCTTGCAACTGATTCTGGTAGGCCTGCAACACGTCTTGCTGATGTACGGCGGCGCCGTCGCCGTGCCCTTGATCATTGGCCAGGCCGCGGGCCTGAGCCGTGAAGAAATCGCCTTTTTGATCAACGCCGACCTGCTGGTGGCCGGTATCGCCACCATGGTGCAGTCGTTCGGCATCGGTCCGGTGGGCATTCGCATGCCGGTGATGATGGGCGCCAGTTTCGCCGCCGTCGGCAGCATGGTGGCCATGGCCGGCATGCCCGGCATCGGCTTGCAGGGGATCTTCGGCGCGACCATCGCCGCCGGGTTCTTTGGCATGATCATCGCGCCGTTCATGTCCAAGGTCGTGCGCTTCTTTCCGCCCCTGGTCACCGGCACGGTGATTACGGCTATCGGCCTGTCGCTGTTTCCAGTGGCCGTGAACTGGGCCGGCGGCGGCAGCGCGGCGGCCACCTTCGGCTCGCCGATCTACCTGGCGATTGCTGCGCTGGTACTGGGCACCATCTTGCTGATCAACCGTTTCATGCGCGGCTTCTGGGTGAACATCTCGGTGTTGATCGGCATGGGCCTGGGCTACGTGCTGTGCGGCCTGCTCGGCATGGTCGACCTCAGCGGCCTGGCCCAGGCGCCGTGGGTGCAGGTGGTGACACCGTTGCACTTCGGCATGCCCAAGTTCGAGTTGGCGCCCATCTTGTCGATGTGCCTGGTGGTGGTGATCATCTTTGTCGAGTCCACCGGGATGTTTCTCGCGCTGGGCAAGATCACCGGCCAGGACGTCACCCCGAAAATGCTCCGCCGTGGCCTGCTGTGTGATGCCGGCGCGTCGTTTGTGGCCGGGTTCTTCAACACCTTTACCCACTCGTCCTTCGCGCAAAATATCGGCCTGGTGCAGATGACCGGCGTGCGTTGCCGCTCGGTGACGATCATGGCCGGCGCCTTCCTCATCGTGCTGAGCCTGCTGCCCAAGGCGGCGTACCTGGTGGCGTCGATTCCGCCGGCGGTGCTCGGCGGTGCGGCGATTGCCATGTTCGGCATGGTGGCGGCGACGGGGATCAAGATCCTCCAGGAAGCCGACATCGCCGACCGACGCAACCAGCTGCTGGTGGCGGTGAGTATCGGCATGGGCCTGATCCCGGTGGTACGCCCAGAGTTCTTCGCGCAACTGCCGCTGTGGATGAGCCCGATTACCCACAGTGGCATTGCCATGGCCACCCTCAGCGCGTTGTCGCTGAATGTGCTGTTCAACATCCTCGGCGGCGCGGAACGCCCGGAAGTCGCCCACTCGCATTGATTCCTTCGTTAATTACAAAAACAAAAACGAACAGGGAACACCGACATGCACGCCATTCACCCGGGGCCGGCCACAAGCCGTGCCCCATTCTCGCCCCACGCGCTCTTTAACAGCGCACTTGAGCCAAGGCTTTGGAGCCAGTATTCTCCGCGCCCGCTCGAATCGACTCAAAAAAAAACAGCGAATGTAAAAGCTGACTGCAAGGCCAACTTATCCCGGCCTAATGTCTGCTGCCAAAGTGCGCAAACGTCCTCTGAATTCGACTGCATCTCATGCAGCCGACGGGGATTTTTTGGCTTTTTAAACACCTTGGCGCAGGTCTTGCTAAAAGCATTAAAGCTGACCGAACAGACGATTTTTGCAGCGAACCAAAAGGCGCCACACCAGAGCGCCTGCGTAGAAGAAAAACCACAAAACTTTAACTCGGGAGCAACCGAATGAAACCTATGTTCAAAGGCCTGATGCTGGCGGGATCCCTGCTGGCCGGTGGCCAAGCCGTGGCCGGTGACCTGCTGCAATGGCAAAACAACAGCCTGACTTACTTGTGGGGCAAGAACTTCACCGTCAACCCACAGATCCAGCAAACCGTCACGTTCGAACATGCTGATGCCTGGAAGTACGGCGACAACTTCCTCTTTGTCGACCGCATCTTTTACAACGGCAAAGAAGACGGCAACGTCGGCCCAAGTACTTACTACGGCGAAATCAGCCCACGCCTGTCGTTCGGCAAGATCTTCAACCAAGACTTGTCCTTTGGCCCGATCAAGGACGTGTTGCTGGCCTTCACTTATGAGTTCGGCGAAGGCGACAACGAGTCGTACCTGTTCGGCCCTGGCTTTGACCTGAACGTGCCTGGCTTCGACTACTTCCAGCTGAACTTCTACCAGCGCCAGACCGAAGGCAACCGCCCGGGCGATGGCGTTTGGCAGATCACCCCGGTATGGGCCTACACCCTGCCAGTGGGCAACTCCGACATCCTGATCGATGGCTTTATGGATTGGGTGGTGGACAACGACAAGAACGCCCGTGGCACCTACCACGCCAACCTGCACTTCAACCCGCAGGTCAAATATGACCTGGGCAAGGCGATGAACTGGGGCGCGAAGCAGTTGTATGTCGGCTTTGAGTACGACTACTGGAAGAACAAGTACGGGATCGAAGATTCCGGTGCGTTCAAGACCAACCAGGACACGGCGAGCTTCCTGGTCAAGTACCACTTCTAACTGTTAGCCGCGATTCCTTGTGGAAGCTGGCTTGCCTGCGATAGCAATCTGTCTGTGCCAATTTTATTGGCTGACATACCGCTATCGCAGGCAAGCCAGCTCCCACATTTAGTTTGGTGTGAGGCCCAAGAATTTCGACAATTCTTCCCGCTTGGCCAACGCATCCCGCCGCCCCAATTCGATCAACTCGCTGCAATACCCCGCCTCGAACAGCAAGTAACTCAACACCCCCGCCCCGCTCGTCTTGGTCGCCCCCGGCCCCCGCAAGAACAGACGCAACGCCGCCGGCAATTCCTGGCGATGCCGTGCCGCGATCTCGTCGATGGGCTGGCTCGGCGCAATCACCAACACTTCCACCGGCGCCAGGCCACGGGCCGCGCTGTCGGCCGGTTGGAAATGGCTGAACTGGTTGAGGCGTTCCAGCAACTCGATATCACTTTCCAGGCTGTCAATGAACGTGCTGTTGAGCATATGCCCGCCGATCTGCGCCAGGGTTGGCTCCTGGCCGGTGAAGGTACGCTGCACGGCCGGCTCATTGCCACGTGGGTTGCCGCTGACGCCCACCACCAGCACACGGCTGGCGCCTAGGTGCAGGGCCGGGCTGATGGGCGCGGATTGCCGCACGGCACCATCGCCGAAGTATTCGTGGTCGAGTTTGACCGGGGCGAACAGCAACGGGATCGCCGAACTGGCCAGCAGATGCTCCACCGACAATTGCGTGGGCACGCCGATACGCCGATGGCGCAACCAGGCGTCGATGGTGCCGCCGCCCTGATAGAACGTCACCGCCTGCCCGGATTCGTAGCCGAATGCGGTGATCGCCACTGCATGCAGGTGTTTGTTGCGGATGGCCTCGTCGATGCCGTCCAGATGCAGCTTGTCCTTGAGCAACGCTTTAAGGGGACTGCTGTTGAGCAGCGCCACCGGCACCTGAGCGCCCAGGCCCAGCAAACTATGGATAAAGAAGCGACTCGCCTGGCGAATCACCCCCGGCCAATCACTGCGCAGCACCAGATGGCTGCGAAAGCCCTGCCAGAAAGCAGTCAGGCGCTGGATCGCCGCGGTGAAATCCGTGGCACCGCTGGCCAGGCTGACGGCATTGATCGCGCCGGCCGAGGTGCCGACGATCACCGGAAACGGATTGGGTGCCCCCGGCGGCAACAACTCGGCAATCGCCGCCAACACTCCCACTTGATACGCCGCTCGCGCCCCACCGCCGGAAAGAATCAAGCCTGTAACCGGTTCAGCTGGGCGCATCGCGTCACTCCATGTGGGGAAAGGTCGGTCTTATTGTGGCGAGGGAGCTTGCTCCCGCTGGGCTGCGTAGCGGCCCCAACATCTTGGGAGCGCCTCGCACTCCAGCGGGAGCAAGCTCCCTCGCCACAAGTGCTCATCTGTCTTATCGGCGGCGTTTTTCGTACAGCTTGGGCTCGCCCGGTGGCCGGCTCTTGAAGCGGCGATGGGTCCACAGGTACTGCTCGGGGCACTGGCGCACCGAGGCTTCGACCCACTGGTTGATACGCAGGCAGTCGGCTTCATCGCTTTCGCCCGGGAAGTCGGTCAGCGGCGGATGGATCACCAGCCGGTAACCACTGCCGTCCGCCAGGCGCTCCTGGGTGAACGGCACCACCAGCGCCTTGCCCAGCTTGGCGAACTTGCTGGTGGCCGGCACTGTGGCGGCCTGGATGCCGAACAGCGGCACAAAGATGCTCTGCTTGGCGCCGTAGTCCTGATCCGGCGCATACCAGATCGCACGGCCGGCGCGCAGCAGCTTGAGCATGCCGCGCACGTCTTCGCGCTCGATGGCCAGGGAGTCGAGGTTATGGCGCTCACGGCCACGGCGCTGGATAAAGTCGAACAACGGGTTGCCGTGTTCGCGGTACATGCCATCGATGGTGTGCTTTTGCCCAAGCAGAGCCGCACCGATCTCCAGGGTGGTGAAGTGCAAGGCCATGAGGATCACGCCCTTGCCATCCAGCTGGGCCTGCTTGAGGTGTTCCAGCCCTTCGACATGGGCCAGGCGCGCCAGGCGCTGGCGCGACCACCACCAGCTCATGGCCATCTCAAAGAAGGCAATGCCGGTGGAGGCAAAGTTTTCTTTAAGCAAATGTTTACGCTCTTTCGCGGATTTTTCCGGGAAGCACAGTTCCAGGTTTCGCGCGGCGATGCGGCGGCGTTCGCCGGCCACACGGTACATCCCCGCACCCAGCAGGCGACCAATGGTCAACAGCGCACGGTACGGCAACTGGGTGACCAGCCACAGCAGGCCGAGCCCCAGCCATAACAGCCAGAAACGCGGGTGAAAAAATACAGCTCGAAAACGCGGGCGATCCATTACAGATTCCGGTAAAGACAGGGCCGCGCATTCTACAACGGTTCGACTCGGCTTGCGGCCAGTGGATGTTCTCGTTATAAGTCTCGACACTTTTCGTGACAAGCCGCTTTATGCCGACCATGAGCCAAACCGAACCGCTAGACCAAGATCCCGTGTTCCAGCTGAAAGGCAGCATGCTCGCCATCACCGTGCTGGAACTGGCCCGCAACGACCTCGACGCCCTGGACCGCCAGCTCGCCGCCAAGGTCGCCCTGGCGCCGAACTTTTTCAACAATGCCCCGCTGGTACTGGCCCTGGACAAACTTCCGGCTGGCCAGGGCCTTATCGACCTGCCCGGCCTGATGCGCGTGTGCCGCTCCCATGGCCTGCGCACCCTGGCGATTCGTGCCAGCCGTATCGAAGACATTGCCGCGGCCATCGCCATTGAACTGCCAGTACTGCCGCCGTCCGGCGCGCGCGAGCGTCCAATCGAACCATTGGTCGCCGAAGAGAAGAAAAAACCGGAAAAACCACCGGCTCCGACGATCAAGCCTACAAAGATCATCACCTCGCCCGTACGCGGCGGGCAGCAGATTTACGCCGAAGGCAGCGACCTGGTGGTGATCTCCTCGGTCAGTCCCGGGGCGGAACTTCTCGCCGATGGCAACATCCATGTATACGGCCCGATGCGTGGCCGTGCCCTGGCCGGCATCAAGGGTGATACCAAGGCGCGGATTTTTTGCCAGCAATTGACCGCTGAGCTAGTGTCCATCGCAGGCCGTTACAAGGTTTCCGAAGATTTGCGCCGTGATCCGCTCTGGGGGGCGGGGGTGCAGGTCAGCCTGTCGGGCGATGTGTTGAACATCCTCCGTCTTTAACGGATACTGCCGCATTTTCCAAGCATCTCTAGACTCTGATAGCACAGCGAAACTGGCATTACTTGTGTAGGAACATCTGAAGGTTGGCGTTTTTCCTGCGCAAACCCGTCTTTTCCCTACAAGGGCTGTCCGCCTGCGGCGAGTATCAAGAGATGTTTTTCAGGGACTGAAACGTCCTTTTTCCTTAGGGGTGAAACACCTTGGCCAAGATTCTCGTGGTTACATCCGGCAAGGGTGGTGTGGGTAAGACCACCACCAGCGCCGCTATCGGTACCGGCCTCGCTCTGCGCGGCCACAAGACAGTCATCGTCGACTTCGACGTCGGTTTGCGCAACCTCGACCTGATCATGGGCTGCGAACGCCGCGTGGTGTACGACTTCGTCAACGTGGTCAACGGCGAAGCCAACCTGCAACAGGCCCTGATCAAGGACAAGCGCCTTGAGAACCTGTACGTACTGGCTGCCAGCCAGACCCGCGACAAAGATGCGTTGACCAAGGAAGGCGTAGGCAAAGTCCTCGCTGAACTGAAGGAAACCTTCGAATACGTGGTGTGCGACTCCCCGGCGGGTATCGAAACCGGCGCTCACCTGGCGATGTACTTCGCCGATGAAGCCATCGTCGTGACCAACCCGGAAGTGTCCTCGGTACGTGACTCGGACCGCATGCTCGGCCTGCTGGCCAGCAAGTCCCAGCGCGCCGAAAAAGGTGAAGACCCGATCAAGGAACACCTGCTGCTGACCCGTTACAACCCTGAGCGCGTCAGCAACGGCGAAATGCTCGGTGTTGAAGACGTGAAGGACATCCTTGCAGTGACCCTGCTGGGCGTGATCCCGGAATCCCAGGCCGTGCTGAAGGCATCCAACCAGGGCGTGCCGGTGATTCTTGATGACCAGAGCGACGCCGGCCAGGCGTACAGCGATGCGGTTGATCGCTTGCTCGGCAAGACCGTGGAACATCGCTTCCTCGATGTAAAGAAGAAGGGATTCTTCGAGCGTATCTTTGGAGGCAACTAAACAATGAAATTTCTCGACTTCTTTCGCGCCAACAAAAAGCCAAGTACCGCGTCGGTAGCGAAAGAGCGTCTACAGATCATCGTGGCGCACGAACGCGGCCAACGCAGCACGCCGGACTACCTGCCAGCCTTGCAGAAGGAACTGGTCGAGGTGATCCGCAAGTACGTCAATATCGGCAACGATGACGTGCATGTCGCCCTGGAAAACGACGGCAGCTGCTCGATTCTGGAACTCAATATCACCCTGCCTGATCGTTAAGCGAACAGGCGGTCGCCACGGCGGCTCGCGCACCTTGTTCCCTTTTGGGGACCTGGGTGGGCGAGCCGCCGTTGGCGTTTGTTACGAGGCTGTTTAATGCCGTTGTCCAATATCCATATCATTCATCAGGACGACGCCGTCCTGGTGGTGAACAAGCCGACCCTGCTGCTCTCGGTGCCTGGCCGCGCCGATGACAACAAGGACTGCCTGATCACCCGCCTGCAGGAAAACGGCTACCCCGAAGCCCGCATCGTCCATCGCCTGGACTGGGAAACTTCAGGGATCATCCTGCTGGCACGCGATGCCGACACGCACCGCGAACTGTCCCGCCAATTTCACGACCGTGAAACCGAAAAAGCCTACACCGCCCTGGCCTGGGGCCAACCGGAACTGGACAGCGGCAGCATCGACCTGCCCCTGCGCTACGACCCGCCCACCAAGCCACGCCATGTGGTGGACCACGAGTTCGGCAAACACGCGCTGACCTTCTGGAAAGTGCTGGAACGCTGTGGCGACTGGTGCCGTGTGGAGCTGACGCCGATTACCGGGCGTTCGCACCAGTTGCGCGTGCATATGCTTTCTATCGGCCACCCACTCCTGGGCGACGGCCTGTACGCCCACGAACAAGCCCTGGCCGCCTGGCCGCGCCTGTGCCTGCACGCAAGCATGCTGAGCTTCACCCACCCGCAAAGCGGCGAGCGTTTGCGCTTCGAGTGCCCGGCCCCGTTCTAAAGTTGGCAATACAATCAAAATGTGGGAGCGGGCTTGCTCGCGAAGGCGGTCTGTCAGTACCAAAAATGTTGACTGACACACCGCCTTCGCGAGCAAGCCCGCTCCCACATTTAGTTCTGCGCCAGTTCTAGACACCGAGTGAAACCAATACGGTAAACTCCGCGCATTGCTGTCTGGAGCTATTTATGCGCGAAGCGTTGAATCAAGGCCTGATTGACTTCCTCAAGGCCTCCCCTACTCCTTTTCATGCCACTGCTGCCCTGGCCCAGCGCCTGGAAGCCGCCGGTTACCAGCGTCTCGACGAGCGCGAAACCTGGGCCACCGAGGCCAACGGGCGCTATTACGTGACCCGCAACGACTCTTCGATCATCGCCTTCAAGCTCGGCCGCCACTCGCCGTTGCAGGGCGGTATCCGCCTGGTCGGCGCCCACACCGACAGCCCGTGCCTGCGGGTCAAGCCCCAGCCCGAGCTGCAACGCCAAGGTTTCTGGCAGTTGGGCGTCGAAGTCTACGGCGGCGCGCTGCTGGCACCGTGGTTTGACCGCGACCTGTCCCTGGCCGGCCGCGTGACCTTCCGCCGCGACGGCAAGGTCGAAAGCCAACTGATCGACTTCAAGCTGCCCATCGCCATCATCCCCAACCTGGCCATCCACCTGAACCGTGAAGCCAACCAGGGTTGGGCGATCAATGCCCAGACCGAGCTGCCGCCGATCCTCGCGCAATTTGCCGGCGATGAGCGCGTGGACTTCCGCGCAGTGCTCACCGAGCAACTCGCCCGCGAACACGGCCTGAACGCCGACGTGGTGCTCGACTACGAGCTGAGCTTCTACGACACGCAAAGCGCAGCCGTGATCGGCCTGAATGGCGACTTCATCGCCGGCGCCCGCCTCGACAACCTGTTGTCGTGCTACGCCGGCCTGCAAGCCTTGCTCACCAGCGAAACCGATGAAACCTGCGTGCTGGTGTGCAACGACCACGAAGAAGTCGGCTCCTGCTCAGCCTGTGGCGCCGATGGCCCGATGCTGGAACAGACCCTGCGCCGCCTGCTGCCGGAAGGGGATGAATTCGTACGCACCATTCAGAAATCCCTGCTGGTTTCGGCGGACAACGCCCACGGCGTGCATCCAAACTACGCCGAGAAGCACGACGCCAACCACGGCCCCAAGCTCAACGCCGGGCCTGTGATCAAGGTCAACAGCAACCAGCGCTACGCCACCAACAGCGAAACCGCCGGGTTCTTCCGCCACCTGTGCATGGCCGAGGAAGTGCCGGTGCAGAGCTTCGTGGTGCGCAGCGACATGGGCTGCGGCTCGACCATCGGCCCGATCACCGCCAGCCACCTGGGCGTGCGCACCGTGGATATCGGCTTGCCGACGTTTGCCATGCACTCCATTCGCGAGCTGTGCGGTAGCCATGACCTGGCGCATCTGGTGAAGGTGTTGGGGGCTTTCTACGCCAGTCGCGATTTGCCCTGATACTTCGGGCTGACTCGGTCAAAAATGTGGGAGCGGGCTTGTGTGGGAGCGGGCTTGCTCGCGAATGCGGTCTGTCAGTACCAAAAGTGCTGACTGACACACCGCATTCGCGAGCAAGCCCGCTCCCACATTTGGTTCTGCGTTAACCTGACCCATATCACTCCCACTTCCAAAAATCCGACCTAGACTTGTCACTATTCCCACTCCGACAAGGCCGTCGCACCATGATCTCCATGTCCTCCTTCCACGCCATGCTTATTCCGATCCTGATCGGCATGATCATGCTGGCCGTGGGCTTCAACTTTCGCGACAAACCCCTGGGCGTGTTCGGCATGTGGATCGGCATGCTGCTGATCCTCGGCACCGTGGTGTACAAAATCCTCGCCAAACTGGCCGAATGACCCCTGCCCTCGTACACTCGGTCAACCCGTCGTGTTCAAGGTTGACCGCCTAGTGTTCTCCCGCCTGCTTGCCCTGCCCTGCTACCTGCTGATCGCCCTGCTCACCTTGCTGCCGCTCGCGCCTGCCCACGCCGTGGGCCTGCCCGGCTTGCTTGGCAGCAACAACAAGGCCCAGCCCCAGGCCGAAGTGCCGCTGGGGCAGTCGCTGGACGAGGTGATCAAGACCCTGGAGAACGACCAGCAGCGCACCCAACTGCTGAGCGACCTGAAAAAACTGCGCGCCGCCACACAAAAAGCCCAACCCGCCGCCGAAGAAGGTGTGCTGGGGTTGATCGGCGGTACGCTGGCCAATCTGGAAGCGCAGTTTTCCGGGGCCGACAGCCCGCTGGGGCGCTGGTCCAATGAATTCGAGCAAGCCAAGGATGAATTCAGCGCCCTGTTGCTGCCGGCCAACGAATGGCTGCCGATCATTTTCGGCTTTGCCTTGATCCTGGCGGTGTGGAGCCTGCTGGCCTACGCACTGATCTGGCTCAGCCACCGCGTGCGCGAACGTTTCGGCCTCCCCGAAGAGCTGCCGCAACACCCGCGCACCTGGGACATGGTGCGCTTCGCCCTGCGCAAACTGGGGCCGTGGCTGATCGCGTTGGTGATCACGGTGTACCTGAGCTACGTGCTGCCGTCGTCCCTGGGCAAATCCCTGGCGATGGTGCTGGCCTATGCGCTGGTGGTCGGCACCTGTTTCTCGGCGATCTGTGTAATTGCGTTTTCGGTGCTCGACGGCCCGCACCGCCATCGCGCCCTGTATATCCTGCGCCACCAGGCCTTCCGCCCGCTGTGGTGGATCGGCAGCTTTGCCGCCTTCGGTGAAGCCTTGAGCGACCCACGGCTGGTCCAGGCCCTGGGCCAGCACCTGTCCCACACGGCGGCCACCGTCGCCAATGTGATGGCTGCGTTGTCCACCGGCGTATTCATCCTGCGTTTCCGCCGGCCGATTGCCCACCTGATCCGCAACCAGCCGCTGTCGCGCCGCCTCACGCGCCGCGCCCTGAGCGACACCATCGAGATCATCGGTTCCTTCTGGTACATCCCGGCCTTGCTGCTGGTGGGTATCTCGCTGTTCGCCACCTTTGTCTCCGCCGGCGACACCAGCACCGCGTTGCGCCAATCGCTGTTGTGCACGGTGTTGCTGGTGTTGTGCATGGTGATCAACGGCCTGGTGCGGCGTCACGCGCTCAAGCCTCAACGCGGGCACAAGCGCCATGCGTTGTACTCCGAGCGGCTGAAAAGTTTTGTCTACACCCTCGCCCACCTGGTGGTGTGGCTGGTGTTTATCGAATTGGGCCTGCGGGTGTGGGGCCTGTCGCTGATTCGTTTTACCGAAGGCGACGGCCATGAAATCAGCGTCAAGCTGTTCGGCCTGGCCGGCACATTGCTGTTTGCGTGGCTGATCTGGATCCTCAGCGACACCGCGATCCACCACGCCCTCACCCGCTCGCGCAAAGGCCTGGCGAATGCGCGTGCGCAGACCATGATGCCGCTGATCCGCAACGTGTTGTTCGTGACCATCTTTATCATCGCCGCCATCGTCGCCCTGGCAAACATGGGCATGAACGTCACGCCGCTGCTGGCCGGTGCCGGTGTGATCGGTTTGGCCATCGGTTTTGGCGCACAGTCACTGGTGGCGGACTTGATCACCGGCCTGTTCATCATCATCGAAGACTCCCTGGCCATCGATGACTACGTGGACGTCGGCGGCCACCTCGGCACCGTCGAGGGCCTGACCATCCGTACCGTGCGCCTGCGCGATATCGACGGCATCGTGCACACCATTCCGTTCAGCGAAATCAAGAGCATCAAGAACTACTCGCGGGAGTTCGGCTACGCGATCTTCCGGGTGGCGATCCCGTACAACATGGAAATCGACGACGCCATCAAGCTGATGCGCGATGTCGGCCAGAAGATGCGCAACGACCCGCTGCAACGCCGCAATATCTGGTCGCCACTGGAGATTCAGGGGGTGGAGAGTTTCGAGTCGGGCAGCGCGATCCTGCGCGCACGGTTCAAAACGGCGCCGATCAAGCAGTGGGAAGTGTCGCGGGCGTTCAACTTGTCACTGAAGCGGCATCTGGATGAGGCGGGGTTGGATCTGGCTACGCCGCGTTTGAGTGTGCAGGTGGTGACAGCCGGGTCGGAAAAAGAGAAGAACACCTAAAAGGCAACACCGTCCCAATGTGGGAGCGGGCTTGCTCGCGAATGCGCAGTGTCAGTCAATTCGTCTCTGACTGACCCACCGCATTCGCGAGCAAGCCCGCTCCCACACAAGCCCGCCCCCACATTTGATCTGCGCTGCTTAAGCTAGCGCAGCACCATCCATCTTCTGACGCAGGCTCAACGGGCGCATATCGGTCCAAGTCTCTTCGATATAGGCCAGGCACTCTTTCTTCAGGCCGCTCTTGCCCACGGTGCGCCAGCCTTCCGGCACGGCCTTGTAGTCGGGCCAGATGGAATACTGCTCTTCATGGTTGACCACTACCTGAAACAGGATGTCGTCGCGGTCAAATACTGAGGTCATTGCTGTTCTCCATCGCTAAAAGGCTGGCTGCGCACCACGCGCAGCGCTGATATCTGTAGAAACGTACAGAGCCGCGAAAAAATTAGAGGCTGGCGACCGCTGCGGCCAAGGCGCGACCAAAGATCTCGGCCACCCGGTCCACTTCAGCAGCGGTGATCACCAGTGGCGGCAGAAAGCGCACCACACTGCCATGGCGCCCGCCCAGCTCCAGGATCAGGCCGCGCTTGAGGCATTCACGCTGCACCAGCGGCGCCAGTTGGCGATGCACCGGCGGATGGCCCTGGCTATCGACGGTGCCCTGCGGATCGACCAGCTCCACCCCCAACATCAGCCCGCGACCGCGAATATCTCCCAGTTGCGGGAAGTCGCGTTGCAAGATGCGCAGGTGTTCACCCAGGCGCCCGCCCATGGCGGCGGCATGGCTGGCCAGGTCGTGCTCCTTGAGGTAACGCATCACCGCCGATCCCGCCGCCATGGCCATCTGATTGCCACGGAACGTCCCGGCATGCGCGCCCGGCAGCCAGGTGTCGAGCCAGTCGCGGTACACCACCACCGCCAGCGGCAGGCTGCCGCCGATGGCCTTGGACATCACCACCACATCCGGGATGATGCCGGCGTGCTCAAAGGCAAACATCTTGCCGGTGCGACCGAAGCCGCTCTGGATCTCGTCGACGATCAACGCCACGCCGGCGCTCGCGGTGATACGGCGCAGGCCGCGCAGCCAGTCGAGGTCGGCCGGGATCACGCCGCCCTCACCCTGCACCACTTCGACAATCACCGCTGCCGGCAGCAATACCCCGGCTTCCGGGTCGTTCAGCAGGTTCTCCAGGTAATGCAGGTTGACCCGCACCCCCTCCGCGCCGCCCAGGCCGAACGGGCAACGGTAGTCGTACGGGTACGGCAGAAACTGCACGCCGTTGCTGAGCAACGCGCCCAAGGGTTTTTTCGGCCCCAGGCTGCCCATCAGGCTCAAGGCGCCCTGGCTCATGCCGTGGTAGCCGCCCTGGAACGACAGCACCGTGCTGCGTCCGGTGGCCGTGCGCACCAGTTTCAATGCGGCTTCCACCGCATCCGTACCGGTGGGCCCGCAGAACTGGATTTTCGCTTGTTGCGCCAGCTCTGCCGGCAGCAGGCCGAACAGGTCCTGCACAAATTGATCCTTGACCGGCGTGGTCAAGTCCAGGGTGTGCAACGGCAGTTCATCGCTCAACACCTGCTGGATAGCCGCGATCACCACCGGGTGGTTATGCCCCAGCGCCAGGGTGCCGGCGCCGGCCAGGCAGTCGATGAAACTGCGGCCTTCGACGTCTTCCACGTAGATGCCCTTGGCGCGTTTGAGCGCCAGGGGGATGCGCCGCGGGTAACTGCGGGCGTTGGACTCCTGCTGGCGCTGGCGGGCCAGCAGCGGGGTTTCGTCGAACTGGTAGAGCGTTTCGTGAAGCGGGGTGTCTTCGATATGGCTGATAGCGACGGACATTACTCGATCCCTCATCTGATTCCTGTTCTGGAAACGCACCAGCGAAGGGAGGATTTAGGCCGGTGGTCACTAAAAAGCCTGAGTGCTTGAGGACATCTGCCAGATAGGCACAGATACAAAATGTGGGAGCGGGCTTGCTCGCGAATGCAGAGTGTCAGTCAATACATGTGTAACTGACCCACCGCTTTCGCGAGCAAGCCCGCTCCCACATTTGGACCGAGTTAGACACAAGATATGTGTATGCGGTCAAAGGCTGCGGTACTTTTCATTCAAGGCATACAAGATCGCGCAGGTCTGCGCATCCAGAAACCCGCCATAATCCCGCGCCCGAAAGTGCATCTGGAACGCCCGCGTGCGCTGTTCAAACGCCCGCCGGTTCTGCGCAGGTTTGTACCCGTAACGCTGAAACGCCCGCTCCACCTCGACCTCCGGCGGCAAGCCGAGGCAAAACCGGCGCTGGTACATCGCCCGCGTCGCCTCATCGAACCAGGCGCCGATCCCCGCCTCATGCAAGCGCTGCCACGGCAGGCGCGGGCCGGGATCACTTTTGCGCCAATACGCCACATCCGAGTGCCCGAGGATATCACTCGGGCCGATCTGCGGGTAACGGCCAAGAATGTCGCGCATCAGCGCGATCAACACATCGATCTGTTCCTCCGCGTACGCAGGAAAGGTAAACACGCCGCCGTCATCCCGTGCCAGGTTGACGATTTCGATGCCAATCGCGCAGCTATTGAGGTTATCCCGCCCACCCCACTGGCTGACCCCGGCATGCCAGGCGCGCTGGTCTTCGTCTACCAGGCGGAATACGCGCAGTTCCTCATAACCGGCGGCGCGGTAGCTGGGTTCATCCGGGTCGGGCAATAGATAGTGCGCGCTGACGCCATCGCGCGTCAGGGTGCGCAGGGATGAGCCAAAGGGCGCAGCGGTGTAATGCAGGATCAGTTGGCGCACGGCGTCGCCGTTGCGTTCATTGAAATCCTTGGAGGGAAAACTGGTATCGATCACCAACATAAAAGCTGTCCTTTTCAGTCCAGGCCGAATCATTCAGCCCGTTCAAGCGCAAAAAAATTACCGCCATCCTGAAGGGTTGAATTCCAGGTGGGCGGTAACTATTTGTTGGCGCTTGAAAGAAAAGGATCAGCGCCGCAGCGGCATGCCCAACTCAACCCGCAGGCCATCGGCCTGGCTGTCGAATTTCAACGAGCAAGAGCAGCGCTGCACGATCGCCTGCACGATCGCCAGGCCCAGGCCGCAGCCTTCGCTGTTGCCATTGCGCCAGAAACGCTGGGTGAGGTATTGCAAGTCCTCGCTGGAGATCTGCTTGCCATGGTCACGCACGCGGAACACCACATGCTCGGCGTCGGTGAACACAGTTAGTTCCACGCGTGTATCGGCGGGCGTGTGGCGCAAGGCGTTGTCCAGCAAGTTGCGCAGCGCCGCGACCGCCAGGCCCACCGGCATTTCCACCGGGGTGTCGACGAGGTTGTCCGCCAGGATCAGGTCGATGCGCCCGTTGTCGCCGGCATTGGCGTCCTGGATGGCCAGCCGCGCGACTTGCTCGGCGCTGGATTGCAAACCGTCGTCGAAGGACAGGCTGCCTTCCACGCGCGCCAGCAACAGCAGTTGCTCCAGGGTACGGTGCAAACGGTCGGCGCCCTCCTCAGCATGGACCAGGGACTGGTCGCGCGCCGCACCGTCGGTCATGCGGGCCACTTGCAGGTGGGTCTTGATGGCCGTCAGCGGGCTGCGCAGCTCATGGGCCGCGTCGCCGGTGAGGCGGCGCTCGCGCTCGATGGCTTTGGCAATGCGCTGGAACAGTTGGTTCTGGGTGTCGAGCAGCGGCTTGAGTTCGCTGGGCAGCGGGTGGATCTGCAACGGTTCCAGGGAGTCGGCACTGCGCCGCATCAGCGCGTCACGCATGCGGTTGAGCGGCACCAGGCTCTGGCCGATACCCAGCCACAACAGGCACAGGCAACCGAGCATCGCCACGCCCACCGGCACCGAAGCGGCGAGCAGGATCGACAGGTTCAACGCCTCGCGCTCCACCTGACGGTCAGCGGTGGTGATCAACAGATCGCCACGGGACAAGGTGAAACTGCGCCACGCCGCGCCGTCGATGACCTGGTCGCGAAAGCCGCTGCGCATGGACTCCAGGCCCTCGTCCGGGGTCGTGTGGCTGCGGGCCAGGACTTCGCCGCGCAACGAACTGACCTGGCAGGCCATGCCGCCCGGCACATTCAGTGGCTTGGCGCCGAAATGCTTGCCCACACTGGAACTGGCCAAGCCCGGCATCTCTTCCATCAGCCCGGCGACCATGCGCGCCGAAGCCACCAGGCGCTGGTCGAGGGAGAACATCATCTGGTTGCGCAGATCGTTGAGCATCCAGGCCGCCGCCAGGGCCCAGATCAACACAAAGGCGGCGCCCAGCTTGAACGTCAGGCGCAGGCGCAGGCTTTTCACGACGCGTCCTCTCCATCGTCCGCCGGGCCCAGGCGGTAGCCGAGGCCGCGCACCGTCTCGACGATGCCGTTGCCCAACTTGCGGCGCAGGTGGTGGATATGCACGTTCAGCGCGTTGCTTTCCAGTTCATCATTGAAGCCATAGACGCTGTCCTTGAGCTGCTCGCTGGACAGCACTCGGCCCTTGTTGTGCAGCAGGGCTTGCAACAACGCCTGCTCGCGACGGGACAGGTCCACCGGTTCGCCACCGAGAAAAGTCTCGCGGCTGCTCGGGTCGTAGGCCAAGCGGCCATGCTCGATCAGGTTGACGCTGCGCCCGGCCATGCGTCGCAACAAGGTTTGCAGGCGGGCGGCCAGCTCGCGCAGGTCGAAGGGTTTGAGCAGGTAATCGTCGGCACCGGCTTGCAGGCCGTCGACGCGGTTGGTCACGGAATCCCGTGCGGTGAGGATCAGCACCGGGATTTCCAGGCCCTGGCTGCGCTGTTGCTGCAGCAGCTTGAGGCCATCTTCGTCCGGCAAGCCAAGATCGAGCACCATGATGTCGAACGTCGCCGCCTTGAGCATGGCCCGTGCAGCCGCCGCCGTGCCAACGCGCTCCACGGTAAAACCCTGGGCGGTGAGGCCGGCCACGATGCCGCTGGCGATCAGATCATCGTCTTCGCAGACCAGTACGTGCATGCTGAACCCTTCATGAAAGATGGCGTGATTAAAAGTGCAGCCGATTAAGTACAGATTATGCCGCTAAAAGATCCATGCTCAGAGATTCCCTACCCTCTAGAATAGCCCCGGTTAATCATCGGTTAATCAACGCCACACATTGTGTGCCTCACTTGCATCGAACTAAGGCTTGACCATGCGGCATCTGTTTATCTTTCTGCTGGTGTTGTTCGCGGGGTTCGCCCAGGCCGCGCCGGGCAATCCGTTTGAGACAAAACCCGACTTCCTCCCGGTGGGCAAGGCTTTCACCTTTACCTCCGAGCGCCTGGAAAGTGGCGAGACCCAACTGTATTGGCAGATTGCCGACGGTTACTACCTGTACCAGCAGCGCATGAAGTTCGACGGCCTGGCCGAGAAACCCGTGCTGCCCCAGGGTGAAGCCCATAGCGATGAATTCTTCGGCGAGCAGCAAGTGTATCGCCAGGGCCTGGAAGTGAAAATTCCTGCCGGCGTCACCGGCCAGGTCAAGCTGGGCTGGCAGGGTTGCGCCGATGCGGGCCTGTGTTATCCGCCGCAGTCGATGACCGTGGACCTGGGCGGGGCAGCCAAGCCAGCAGTGGCTGGCGGTACGGCCGACGACCAGAAAATCGCCCGATTCCTCAGTGAACGGAACCTGTTCTGGAGCTTGCTGGCGATTTTCGCGCTCGGCCTGGGCCTGGCGTTTATGCCCTGCTCGTTGCCCATGTTGCCGATTCTCGCGGGCCTGGTGGTGGGCAGTGGCGCCAGCCCGCGGCGCGGCTTTGCCCTCGCCGGCAGCTACGTGGTGTGCATGGCCCTGGTGTATGCCGCACTGGGCGTGGTGGCGGCCCTGCTCGGCGCCAACCTGCAGGCGTGGCTGCAGCAACCCTGGGTGCTCGGTTCCATCGCGACGCTGTTTGTGTTGCTGGCGCTGCCCATGTTCGGCTTCTTCGAGCTGCAACTGCCGGCATTCCTGCGTGATCGCCTGGACAACCTCAGCCGCCAGCAAAGCGGCGGCAGCATGGTCGGGGCCGGCATACTCGGCGCCCTCTCCGCGCTGGTGGTGGGCCCCTGCATGACGGCCCCCCTGGCGGGCCTGCTGCTGTATATCGGCCAGACCGGCGACGTGGTGTTCGGTGGCCTCGCGCTGTTCACCCTCGGCATCGGCATCGGTGTGCCGCTGTTGTTGCTCGTCACCCTGGGCAACGGTGTGCTGCCCAAGTCCGGCAGTTGGATGAACCTGGTCAAGGGCATCTTCGGCTTCCTGTTCCTCGGCAGCGCCGTGCTGATGATCCGCCCGGTGGTCGATGCCAGCCTGTGGCTCGGCTTGTGGGGCGCATTGGCGCTGGTCATGGCCTACTGCGGCTGGACGCTGGCCCGCGAATACGGCCTGGCCGCCAAGGTGTTTGGCGCCGGCTCCCTGGTCCTGGGTCTGTGGGGCGCAGTGTTGGTGGTGGGCGCGGCCGGTGGCAGCGATGACCTGTGGCAACCGCTGAAGGTCTATGGCGGCTCGCCGGTGGCGGCTGCACCCAGCGCCCACGATGCCTTCATGACCATCAGCGACCCCGCCGTGCTGCAAAGCCAGCTCGACAGCGCCAAGGCCCAGGGTCAGTGGGTGCTGGTGGACTACTATGCCGACTGGTGCGTGTCCTGCAAGATCATGGAAAAACAGGTGTTCGGCAAACCCGAGGTGATGGACGCCCTCAAGGACGTGCGCCTGCTGCGCCTGGACGTCACCGCCGACAACGCCGCCAGCCGCGAACTGCTGGGCCGCTACAAAGTGCCCGGCCCGCCGAGCTTCGTATGGATCGGCCCGGACGGTGAAGAACGCCGCGCCCAACGCATCACCGGCGAAGTGGATGCCGCCGCCTTCCTGCAACGCTGGACGCAAACCCGAGACGCCCTCTGATGTTGACCCTGACCATCGGCACCTTCGCCATCGCCCTGAATCACCTCCTGCTGATCAGCGCGCTGATTCTCGCCACCCTGGTGGGTTGGCGCGTGGCCAAGCGTGGCGGTGAGAACCCGGAATCGGTGCTGTTCAGCCTGTTCCTGCTGGGCATGCTGGTGGCGCGGCTCAGCTTTGTGTTGGTGTACTGGAGCGACTACAGCCACGACCCGCTGCTGATGGTGGACCTGCGTGACGGCGGCTTCCTCGCCTGGCCCGGCGTCATTGCCCTGATCCTCGGCGCGCTGGCGTTTGGCTGGCGCCGCCCGGCCCTGCGCACGCCGCTGGGTGCAGGGGTGGTCACCGGTCTGGTGTTCTGGGGGCTGACCAGTTTGTCCCTGAGCCTGTACGACAAGGGCGCCCAACTGCCGGACATCACCCTGCGCAATGCCAGCGGCGAAACGGTGCAACTGGCCGATTACAAGGGCGGCCCGCTGGTGATCAACCTGTGGGCCACCTGGTGCCCACCGTGCCGCCGGGAAATGCCCGTGCTGGAACGCGCACAACGCCAACATCCCGACGTGACCTTCCTGTTCGTCAACCAGGCCGAAAGCATGCAAAGCGTCAGCACCTACCTCGCCACCCAGGGCCTGACCCTCGACAACGTGCTGTTCGACGCCAGCGGCCGCCTCGGCCAGGCCGTGGGCTCGATGGCCTTGCCGACTACGCTGTTCTACAGCGCCGATGGACGCCTGCTCAACAGCCACCTTGGTGAACTGTCCCAAGCCAGCCTGGCCCGCGCCATGGAACCCTTCGACACCGCCCCTGCAAGGAAACCCACATGCCAAGCCTCCGCCACCTGCTGACCCTGCTGCCGCTGACTCTTGCAGCCACCCTGGCCCAGGCCGAAGACTGGCCAGCGCCGATCAAACAGATCGAAGCCAAGGGCGCCAAGATCCTCGGCAAGTTCGACGCCCCCAGCGGCCTCACCGGCTACGCCGCGCAGTACCAGAACCGCGGCATGGCCCTGTACCTGACCGCTGACGGCAAAAGCGTGCTAGCCGGCAACCTCTACGACGCCCAAGGCAACGACCTGAGCAGCGCGCCCCTGGAAAAACTGGTGTACGCGCCGATGGCCAAGGAAGTCTGGGCCAAGATGGAAAAAAGCAGCTGGATCCAGGACGGCGACGTCAACGCGCCACGTATCGTCTACCTGTTCAGCGACCCCAACTGCCCGTACTGCAACATGTTCTGGGAACAGGCGCGCCCGTGGGTCAAGGCCGGCAAGGTGCAGTTGCGCCACATCATGGTCGGCATCATCCGCGAAGACAGCGCGGCCAAATCCGCCGCATTGTTCGCCGCCAAAGACCCGCAAAAGGCCCTGGAAGAACACGAAGCCGCCGGCAAGGGCAGCAAGCTGCAGGCACTGGCGAAGATCCCGGCGAATATCGAGGCCAAGTTGGATGGGAACATGAAGTTGATGGATGAACTGGAGTTGTCGGCGACGCCGGCGATTTTCTATCTGGATGACAAGGGTGGGTTGCAGCAACAGCAAGGGGCGCCGTCGCCGGAGAAGTTGGGGAAGATTTTAGGGCCGAAATAACGCCGACAGGTTTCTATAGGGATGACAAAAGTATTCACCCGAACAACAATCGAACACTTCCATTTAGAAAAATAGAAGTGTTCGACTTTGCCCTGTGGTTTAGGCCTTACCGTTACACCTCTCTTACATAAATCTTATCCAGGAGATAATCGTTCCCTCCACCAGTGTAAACATGAGAGTCGATGTTCAGCTGCATGCTCGCTGAGGTCGCTGTGAACGTTCCAACCAGTTCGGTCCAAACCATATGTGGAAAATCAGTTTGCGCCGTAACGGGAGCACTATTTACGCTCAACGAAAAACGCGGAACAGCACCTGCCAGGTTGAAACGCTTCACTGTAATGCTGAAACTATATGTGCGACCTACCTCAAAGCCGTGAATAATTTTAAACAGTAAAGCGCCATTACTTTTTTCCGAATAGGTGAAGTTAAACAAACACCCATTACCGTCCGCCTCCCGATAATGTACCAAGTCCCTTGGGTCCGCCGCCGCAGGCCCCCGCCGCCAACCGTTTAGGTCTCCATTATCAGTAAAGTCCGATAAATCACAGAAAGGTTTGGTAACCGTAAGGTTTAACTCCGGAAAATCAATCGCATTGCCCACGACGCCACCTTTATCGGGCGTTGCTTTAAACGCAACGACCAACGGAGTGTTAGTACGCAGTTTTTCCAATTCTGTACGTTTGAGCAGTTTGTTCAATCCGTCCGACACATCCCCCGAGGTAATTGGATTAGCGACAGCCACTTTGATGGTGTAGCGAGCACCGGTCTGATCCTCGATCCCCCTGCACTCCAGCCAGCCAAGTTGGTCCAACAGAATAAACCACCACGGTTCCACAGTGATGCGCGCATCTCCGGGGAAGGTGCGTAGATCCAGAACGCCACCCTGCTGGGCCCGAGGCGTGGCTTCCTCTACGACCGGCGTCGGCAGGCGCACAGGCTTGC